>JALHON010000185.1 GCA_022842985.1 Acidobacteriota bacterium
GAGGGCGCGCGTCACGCGGCGCACGGCCTCGCCCGCCCGTGCCGCCGACGGCGCCACCACGTCGAGCACCGGCACGACCTCGCGCAGGCGGCGCGAGGCGACACGCGCCTGATGCACGGACACCGGGTCGCCGCCGAGGGCCGCAGGCACGGCGGCGTCGAGGGCCGCGATGCGGGTGGCGAGCAGGGTGTCGATGGGTGAACGTCGTGCCATACTGAGCGCCGCCGGCAGTTCCGCGGGCGGCCGCAAGTCGCCCATTATAGCCGCCACCCCGCCATGCGCCTTGCCGCGATCGACATCGGCACCAACTCGGTCCACATGATCGTGGTCCGCGTCCGCCCCGACTTCTCCTTCGAGGTCATCGACCGCGAAAAGGAGATGGTGCGGCTCGGCGCCGGCGGCCTCGACGGACGCCGGCTGACGCGCGAGGCGATGCAGGCGGCTCTGCAGGCACTGTCGAAGTTCGAGCGCCTGGCGCGCTCGCATCAGGTGGACGAGATCCTCGCCGCCGCCACGAGCGCCACGCGCGAGGCCGAGAACGGCGGCGACCTGCTCGCCGCCATCGAGAGCCAAACGGGCATCCGGCCGCGCATCATCACCGGCAGCGAGGAAGCACGGCTCATCCACCTCGCGGCGGTCTACGGCGTCGATACACCGAAGCCGGCGGTGGTCATCGACATCGGCGGCGGCAGCGTCGAGGTCACGCTCGGCGCCGGCGGTGACGTCCGCTTCGCGCGCAGCTTCAAGCTGGGCGTGCTGCGGCTCTCGGAACGCTTCGTCACCTCCGACCCGCTCAGCAAACGCGACGAGCGCAAGATGGTCGCGCACATCGGCGCGCTCGTCGACCGCTATCTCGGCCACATCGTCGCCGCCGGCTACGACCGCGTCATCGGCACGTCGGGCACGATCCTCTCGCTCGGCTCGGTCGCCGTGGCGCAGGACTCCGGCGCGGCGCCGGCCGAGGTCCGCAATCTGCGCGTGAGCGCGAAGGCCATCCGCAAGGTGCGCCGGCTCGTCTGCGACGAACCGCTCGACCGCCGCCTGCAGATTGCCGCGCTCGACCCGCGGCGGGCCGATCTCGTCGTGGCGGGAGCCGTGCTGCTCGACACGCTGCTCAGAACGCTCGGCGCGAAGGACATCACGCTCTGCGACCTGGCGCTGCGCGAGGGGCTGGTGCTCGACTTCATCCAGCGCAACCGGAAGCACATCCGGCAGGTCGAGGAGATCCCCGACGTGCGCCGCCGCTCGGCGCTCGAGCTGGCCGAACGCTGCGGCTGGGAAGAAGCCCACGCGCGTCAGGTCTCGCTGCTCGCGCTCGCCCTCTTCGACGGCCTGCGGCCGGTGCACGGGCTCGGCGACCGCGAACGCGAGTGGCTCGACTATGCGGCGCTGCTGCACGACGTCGGCACGCACATCAGCTACGAGCGCCACCACCGGCATTCGCACTACCTCATCAAGAACGGCGATCTGCGCGGCTTCGAACCCGCCGAGATCGACGTCATCGCCCTGAGCGCGCGCTACCACCGCCGCGCCGAGCCGAGCCGCGACCACGAGGGCTTCGGGGACCTCCCGGCCGGCCTGCGCCGCACCGTCCGGGTGCTCGGCGCCATCCTCAGGCTCGCCGAGTCGCTGGATCGCAGCCGGCATTCGATGATCCGGTCGCTCGCCGTGCGCACGTCGGCCGACGCGCTCACCGTGGAGCTCGTGGCGCGTGGGGATGCCGAGCTCGAACTGTGGGCGGCCCATCGCCAGCTGGCGCCGCTCGAGCGGGCGCTCGACCGCCGGATCCATCTCGAGGCCCGCGTCGTCGAAGACGGCGAGCCAGCCGTGCGCCGTGGTCCGGCCCGCCGCGGCCTCGACACACCCGTGCGCCGGCGCCGGCGGGCCACCACGGCTCGTTAACCTGAAATTTACACGTCCGAAACTACCGCGAAACCGCTGGCCGATACGCTCTTCCCATGCAACCAGTCAGGATGATGCAGGTAGTGTGGATGGCGGCCGCGACGCTCGTGACGGGCGCGTGCGGCGGCGGACAGCCGGCCCCGGGCCCCGGCGGCACGGCGGCGCCCGCCGGACAGACCGCCACGGTCACGCTCGACGGCTCGAGCACGGTCTTCCCCATCAGCGAAGCCGTCGCGGAAGAGTTCCAGAAGGCCACCCCCGGCGTGCGCGTCACCGTGGGCATCTCGGGCACCGGCGGCGGCTTCCAGAAGTTCTGCCGCGCCGAAACCGACATCAGCAACGCCTCGCGGCCGATCACGAAGAAGGAAATGGACGCCTGCGCGGCGGCTGGCATCACCTTCATCGAGCTGCCCATCGCCTACGACGGCCTCGCGGTCGTCGCCAATCCGAAGGCGGCCTGGATCGACCACATCACCGCCGCCGAGCTGAAGACGATCTGGGCGCCGGAATCGCAGGGCACCATCAAGCAGTGGTCGCAGGTGCGGGCCGGCTGGCCCGCCCGCGAACTGCACCTCTTCGGCGCCGGCGTCGATTCCGGCACCTACGACTACTTCACGCAGGCGATCAACGGCAAGGAAGGCGCCAGCCGCGGCGACTTCACGTCGAGCGAAGACGACAACGTGCTCGTGCAGGGCATCGCGAACGACGAGCTCGCGCTGGGCTTCATGCCCTACGCCTACTACAACGAGAACAAGGCCAACCTGAAGCTCGTCGGCGTGGACGACGGCAAGGCCGACAACGGCGCCGGGGCGATCCTGCCGAGCGTCGAGACGGTCAAGGGCGGCACGTATCAGCCGCTGTCGCGGCCGGTGTTCATCTATGTGTCGGTGAAGGCCCTCGAGCGGCCCGAGGTGAAGCAGTTCATGGACTTCTACCTGGCCCAGGGCGGAGCGCTCGCTGAAGAAGTGGGCTACGTGCCCCTCGGCGACCGCGGCTACCAGCTCGTGGCGGCGCACCTGGCCGCCCGCAAGACCGGGTCGGTGTTCGAGCAGGCCGGCTCGCAGGTGGGCCTCACCATCGAGCAGCTCCTCAGCCGCGAAAGCCAGTAGCCGATGTCCCTCCGCCGCGGCGAACGCGCGATCGAAGCCCTGCTGTTCCTGTGCGCGCTCGCATCGGTCGGCACGACGGCGGGCATCATCGTGGTGCTCGCCGTCGAGACCTTCGCCTTCTTCGGCGAGGTCTCGATCGTCGAGTTCCTGACCGGCACCGAGTGGACGCCGCTCTTTGCGACGAAACACTTCGGCGTGCTGCCGCTGCTGCTCGGCACGACGGTGGTCTCGGTCATCGCGCTCGTGGTGGCGGTGCCGACGGGTCTGCTGAGCGCGATCTATCTGAGCGAGTACGCCCCCGAACGGGTGCGCCGCGTGGTCAAGCCGGTGCTCGAGATCCTGGCCGGTGTCCCCACGGTGGTCTACGGCTACTTCGCGCTCACCTTCGTCACGCCGCTCCTGCAGCAGTGGCTGCCCGGCCTGAGCGGCTTCAACGCGCTGAGCCCCGGTATCGTCATGGGGCTCATGATCCTGCCGCTCGTGAGCTCGCTCTCGGAAGACGCGATGCGGGCAGTGCCGCGCGGACTGCGCGAGGGCGCCTACGCGCTCGGTGCGACGCGCATGCAGACGGCTCTGCAGGTGGTCGTGCCGGCGGCCTTCTCGGGCATCACGGCCGCGGTGATTCTCGCCGCCTCGCGCGCCATCGGCGAGACGATGATCGTGGCCATCGCCGCCGGCCAGCAGCCGCGCTTCACGGCCAACCCGTTCGTGCCGATCGAGACCATGACCGCCTACATCGTGCAGGTGAGCCTGGGTGACACGCCGCAGGGCACGCTCGAATACCGCACCATCTTCGCGGTGGGCATGCTGCTCTTCCTGATGACGTTCGCGCTGAACCTGCTGAGCAGCTGGCTGCGCGCGCGCTTCCGCGAGGAGTACAACTGATGGCCGTCAGCCTCGGCCCGAACGCCTCGTCGGCCGGCCGCCGCCGCGCCGACCTCCTCTTCCAGGCGGTGGCACTCGTCGTCCTCGCCGTGGCGCTCGGCGCCCTCGCCGTGCTCGTCGGCACCGTGTGGCGTGACGGCGCCAACCGGCTCGACTGGCAGTTCCTCACGAGCTTCCCGTCGCGGCGCGCGGAAAGCGCCGGCATCTATCACGCCATCGTCGGCAGTCTCTACGTCATCGCCCTCACGGCGGCGATGGCGCTGCCGGTGGGCGTGGCCGCGGCGACCTACCTCGAGGAGTACGGCGGCCGCAGCCGTCTCGCCCGCTTCATCGAGCTCAACATCGCCAACCTCGCCGCGGTGCCGTCCATCATCTACGGCCTGCTCGGCCTCGGGCTCTTCGTGCGCACGATGGCCATGGGCCGCAGCGTGCTCGCCGGCGCCGCCACGCTCGCGCTGCTGGCGCTCCCGGTGGTCATCCTGTCGACGCGCGAGGCCCTCCGCACGGTGCCGTCGAGCATCCGCGAGGGATCGTACGCGCTCGGCGCCACCAAGTGGCAGACGATCTGGCATCAGGTGCTGCCGATGGCGGTGCCGGGGATCCTCACCGGCCTCATCCTGGCGCTGTCGCGGGCCATCGGCGAGACCGCGCCGCTCATCACCATCGGCGCCCTCACCTACATTCCGTTCGCGCCCGACAGCATCTGGTCGGCCTTCACGGTGCTGCCGATCCAGATCTTCAACTGGGTCTCGCGTCCGCAGGCCGCCTTCAAGGACAATGCGGCGGCCGGCATCCTCGTGCTGCTCGCGCTGCTGCTCACCATGAACGCCATCGCCATCGTGCTGCGCGATCGCTACCAGCGGAAAGGCCGTCCGTGACGACCGACGTGCGCCCCCTGCCCCCCACCCTCTCGTCCGTCGTCCGTGCCGGCACCCCGGTGGCCGAAACGGCGCCGGTCAAGATCGACGTGCGGAATCTGAACTTCTACTACGGCCAGAAGCGCGCGCTCGACGGCATTTCGATGGCCATCCACGCCAACCGCGTGACAGCCTTCATCGGCCCGTCGGGGTGCGGCAAGAGCACCTTCCTGCGCACGCTCAACCGGATGAACGACATCATCCCGGGCGCCCGCGTGGACGGCTCGGTCACGATCGACGGGCACGACGCCTACGGCAGCGGCGTCGACGTCGTGTCGCTGCGCCGCCAGGTCGGCATGGTGTTCCAGAAGTCGAACCCCTTCCCGAAGTCGATCTTCGAGAACGTCGCCTACGGCCTGCGCATCAACAACCTCACGCGCAGCAAGGCCGAGATGGCCGAGCGGGTGGAAGAGAGCCTGCGCGCCGCCGCCATCTGGGACGAGGTGAAGGACCGCCTGCATGAGTCGGCGCTGGCGCTCTCGGGCGGCCAGCAGCAGCGGCTCTGCATCGCCCGCGCCCTGGCGATCCGCCCCGACATCCTGCTCATGGACGAGCCGGCCTCGGCGCTCGATCCGATTGCCACGCAGCGCATCGAAGAGCTGGTCTACGACCTCAAGAAGGCGTACACCATCGTCATCGTGACGCACAATATGCAGCAGGCCGCGCGGGTGTCCGACTACACGGCCTTCTTCTGGCTGGGGCGCCTCGTCGAGTACGGCCGCACCGACCGGATCTTCACGGCCCCGGCCGAGAAGCTGACCGAAGACTACGTGACGGGCCGCTGCGGCTAGCGGCGAGGGAGACCCACGGTGGAACGCGTCGTCCGACACTTCCAGGAAGAACTCGGGGTGCTCCAGGAGCGCCTGCTCGCCATGGGCGGCTTCGCCGAGGAGCGCGTGCGCGAGTCGGTGCTGGCGCTGGCCTCGCGCGACGCGGCGCTCGTCGACCGCGTGCTCGCCGGCGACGAGCCGATCAACGACCTGCACATCGAGATCGACGACCGCTGCTTCAAGCTGCTGGCGCTGCATCAGCCGATGGCGGCCGACCTGCGCGCCATCGTCGCCGCCGTCAAGATCAACACCGACCTCGAGCGGGTGGGCGATCTGGCGGTCAACATCGCCGAGGCGGCCAAGCGGTATCTGCTCCACGCGCCGGTCAAGCCGCTCATCGACATTCCGCGCATGGGCGACATCGCCCAGCGGATGCTCCGCGATGCCCTCGACGCCTTCGTCCGCCGCGACATCGCCCTGGCCGAGTCGGTGCTGGCGGCCGACGACGCCCTCGATGCGCTCAAGTCGCAGATCTTCCGCGAACTGCTGACCTATATGATGCAGGACACGGCCAAGATCGAGCCGGCGCTCGACCTCATCCTGGTGTCACGGCACCTCGAGCGTATCGGCGACCACGCCACGAACATCGCCGAAGACGTGATCTTCCTCGTCTCCGCGAAGGACGTCCGCCACCTCGGATCGGCATCGAGCGGCCTCTGACCGGGCCGGGCGCCGGGGGCATGGCATCCATGCCCTGAGCGCATCGACAGGACGGCCAGTCATGCCGATTCAATTTGCCGGCTGCCGCGCCGATTACCGTGACTGACATACAATGAATCGGATGGATGGACCGCAGGTGTGCCCCGCGTGCCGCCTCCATCCCGTGGACTGGCGCTTCCGACCGTTCTGCAGTCGGCGCTGCCAGCTCGACGACCTCGCCAGCTGGGCCGATGGCAGCTACGTGGTGCCCGGTCCGGAGGTCGAGGCGCTGGACCGAATCGACGACAACGACGACGACGACAACTGACACGACGCGGGCCTGCGCCGCCTGTCCGCCCGGGCCCAGAGCCCTGGCCCCGAGCCCAGAAGTTATGGCCGATACGCTTACGATTACCGACAACCGCACCGGCAAGCAGTACGAAGTGCCGATCACCGATGGCACCATCAAGGCGATGGACCTGCGCAAGATCAAGCACGGGGACGACGACTTCGGACTGACCACCTACGACCCGGCGTTCATGAACACCGCGTCGTGCCGCAGCAAGATCACCTACATCGACGGCGACAAGGGCATCCTGATGTACCGCGGATACCCGATCGAGCAGCTCGCGGAGAAGAGCTCGTACCTCGAGACGGCGTATCTCATCCTGAACGGCGAGCTGCCCACGACCGGGCAGATGGCCTCGTGGACGCGTGAGATCACGATGCACACGATGGTCCACGAGAACATCAAGAAGTTCATGGAGGGCTTCACCTACGACGCCCACCCCATGAGCGTCTTCGTGAGCACCGTGGGCGCGATGTCCACGTTCTATCCCGACGGCAAGGACATCTTCGACGTCGAGTCGCGCCGCAAGCAGATCGTGCGCCTCATCGCCAAGGTGCCGACGATCGCCGCCTACGCGTTCCGCCACAGCATCGGCCGCCCCTACGTCTATCCCGACAACGACCTGAGCTTCACCGGCAACTTCCTGAACATGCTGTTCAAGATGACCGAGGTGAAGTACACGCCGAACCCGGTGCTCGAGCGCGCGCTCGACATCCTCTTCATCCTGCACGCCGACCACGAGCAGAACTGCTCGACGAGCGCCATGCGCGGCATCGGCAGCTCGCACGTGGATCCGTATTCGGCGATGGCCGGCGCGGCCGCCGCGCTCTACGGGCCGCTGCACGGCGGCGCCAACGAAGCCGTGCTGAAGATGCTGCAGGAGATCGGCTCGGTCGCGAACATCCCGGCCTTCATCAAGGGCGTCAAGGACGGCAACGGCCGCCTGATGGGCTTCGGGCACCGCGTCTACAAGTCGTACGACCCGCGCGCCCGCATCATCAAGAAGGCCGCCTACGACGTCTTCGAAGTGACGGGCAAGAACCCGCTGCTCGACATCGCCCTCGAACTCGAGAAGATCGCGCTCGAAGACGAATACTTCATCAAGCGCAAGCTCTACCCGAACGTCGACTTCTACTCGGGTCTCATCTACGAAGCCATGGGCTTCCAGATGGCGATGTTCCCGGTGCTGTTCGCCATCGCCCGCACGGTGGGCTGGGCGGCGCAGTGGGAAGAGATGCTGCTCGACGACGAGCAGAAGATCGCCCGGCCGCGCCAGATCTACACCGGCTACCAGTCGCGCGACTACGTCCCGGCCGTGCTGCGCAAGTAAGCCCGTCCCTCACGCCCCGTACATGCGAACGGCCGGTTCCGGGAACCGGCCGTTCGTCCGTACGGCGGGAACGCCGCGCCGCTCAGGCCGCTGGCGGTCCGAGGTAGCGCAGCACCAGCACCGTGACGTCGTCGCTCTGCGACGCGCCATTGGCGAAGGTCTGCACCGACGTGATGATGCCCTGCAGGAGCTGGTCGAGCGGCGCCGCGCGGTGGGCCGTCGTGACCTCGGCCAGGCGGGCGTCACCGTACTCCTCGCCGGCCAGATTGAGCGCTTCGGTCACGCCGTCGCTGTAGACCACCAGCACGTCGCCAGGCTCGAGGCGCGTGTCTTCGTCGGCATAGCTGGCGCCCGAGAAGAGCCCCACCGGCATGCCGCTGCCCTCGAGCGAGCGCACACCAGACGCGCTCACGACGATCGGCGGATTGTGGCCGGCGTTGCAGTACATGAGCGCGCCATCGGGCGAGAGCGTGGCGAAGAACACGGTCGCATACCGGGCGTCGACCTGGCGCTTGAGCAGCCCGGTGTTGACGAGGCGCATCGCCGTCGCCGGACTGTTGCCGCCCACCTGGGCCGAGAACAGCCCCTGGATCTTCGCGGTGAGCAGCGCCGCCGCCGGGCCCTTCCCCGCCACGTCGCCGACGACGACGCCGATGCTGCCATCGTCGGTATCGATGTACTCGAAGAAGTCGCCGCCGATCGACCGCGACGGCAGCGACGCGCCCATGGCGTGGAAGTGCGCGCCGTCACGCCGTCCCTCGGGCAGCAGCGAACGCTGGATTTCCGCGGCGACGCGCAGTTCGTGTTCGATCTTCGCCTTCTCGAGGGTGGCGCGATAGAGCCGCGCGTTCTCGATGGCAACACCCGCCTCGTTGGCCAGCGTGTCGAGGGCACTGCGCGTGGCCGCCGAGAGGAGCTGCCCCTTCTCGCGGCTGTCGAGATACAGCACGCCGATGGCCTTCGCCTCCGGCGCCATGTCGGGCCGATCGAGATAACGCACGAGGCGCAGCGGCGTGCAGAGCACGTGGCGGATGCCGAGCGCGACGGTACCACGATGATCCTGCGCGAGGTCGCCGTCGAGCAGGTCGGCCACGACGCGCAGCTCGCCGGTGGCGAAGACGTCTTCCGGAATCTTGCGGCTGGTGTCGAAGCGGTTGCCGGGCAGCGTGACCCGGCCGCGCGCGCGCGCCAGCTTCAGGTCGAGCGCGCCGTCGTCGCCCGCCAGCATGATGAAGCCGCGCTCGGCGCCGGTGACGCCGATGGCGGCATCGAGCACGAGCACCAGCACCTCGTCGAGCACGCGGCCCGACCCGAGGGCGCGCAGGCCTTCGAGCAGCGTCGCCATCTGGCGGATGTCGCCCAAGCCGGTGCCGGCCGATGAGGTGCCCGAGGCCGAGAGCGGCGCTTCCGTCAGGAACACGACCTCGGCGCCGCCGGTGCGGCCGAATTGCACGCGGTCGCCGTGGGTCAGGCGGTGCTCGGTGACCGGCGCGCCGTTGACGAAGGTGCCGTAGCGGGAACCGCGGTCGCGCAGCACGAGGTGGCCGTCTTCACGGGCAATCTCGGCGTGCTCCCGCGAGACATCGCTGCCGACGAGACGGACATCGCTCTCGGTGCGACGGCCGATCGTCAACGTGGGCTTGTCGATGGGGATGACGCGCCGGCCGAGGCCGTCGTTCACTTCAAGGCGGGGCTCAGACATGGACGCTCGCCGTGGATCATAGCCTGAGGGGGCACCGGGCGCCAGACGGCGTCGCTGCGGCTATCGCCGCCCCGCGCGGCCGCCCCACCAGAGCGCGAGGGCGCCGGTGGCCAGCGTGGCCAGTCCCGCCCAGCCCGCGTAGAGCACGGTGCCGTCGGCGACCTC
>JALHON010000186.1 GCA_022842985.1 Acidobacteriota bacterium
TTGCGGCGCTCGACGCCCCCGCGGCGCGCGCCGCCGCGGGCGACGATCGCCTGCGGCTGCTCGGCGAACTCGACCGATCCGAGGCGCGCGATCGCCTGGTCGCCGCCCTCGACGAGCCGCTCGCCGACGACGCCCTCGACGCGGCCATTCACGCGCTCGCCCGTCAGCGCGAACCGCGCGCCCGCGCCCGGGTCGCGGCGCTCGGCGTCGAGATGGCGAACGGCCTGGCCACCAACGCCACCTATGAGCAGGCGCGGCGGCTCGGCGCGGTGTCGTTCTACCTGCTCGTGCTCGCGCCCGACACCCAGCGCGAAGGGCTCGCCCATCTGGCCCGGCTCTCACCCGGCGATCAGGCCGATACGGTGGCCTGGGCGGTGCAGACATTGTGCGAGCACGGCGTGCGCCGTCCTGACGCGCGCGCGGCCAGCGAGGCCCTGCGGGCCGCGGTCGTGAGCGCGGCGGCCACGGCTGGTGTCGCGTGGCAGGGCCTCGCGCGCGGCACCTTCGCGTGCCCCGCGCCGTAGATCGCCGCTAGTAGGCCACCGCGTAACAGTCGCGGCGCGGATCGGCGCCGGCGAGGCGGCTCTTCGTCGCCGGGTCGATCATCACCGTGGTGGCGCAGCCCGACATGCCGAAGGCCCGGATGCGGCTCACGTCGTGGCCGCGTGCCTTGAGCTCGTTGAAGACCGGATCGGGAATCGTGGCTTCGAGGTTGAGCTTGTTGAAGCCGGCCTCGTGCGGCCAGAACGAGCCGTGGAAGTGCAGCGTCTGGAACCGCGGCCACTCGAGCGCCGAGTGCAGGTTGGGATACCAGTTGTCGCGGAACTCGACGATGTTGAGGAAGGCCTGGAGGATCGTCTGGTCCTGGTTGTCGCCGCCGGGGGTGCCGAGCGCCATGAGCGGCTGGCCGTCCTTGAAGACGAGACTCGGCGTCAGCGTGTAGCGCGGCCGCGACCGCGGGCGAATCTGCGCGGCGCGGGTCTTGTCGAGCCAGAACTGTTCGCCGCGCACGCTCATGCCGATGCCGGTGTCGCCGAGGATGACGGCGCCCGTGATCCAGCCGCCGCTCGGCGTCGCGTCGAAGACGTTGCCGGCCTTGTCGATGATGGCCATGTGCGTCGTGTCTTTCGAGACACCGGCCGAGTCGAGGCCACGCGAGGCGTTATCGTCGCGAGCCGACGTCGTGCCGTCGGCCACATTGAACTTCGCGAACGGCCACGTCTTCACCTTCGGGTCGTGCGGCAGTGGATCGCCGGCGATGAACGACTTCGACGCCTGGCGCGGATTGATGAGCGCGGCGCGTTCCTTCGCATAGGCCTTCGAGAGCAGGCCGTCACCGGGCACCTGCACGAACGCCGTGTCCGCGTAGTAGGTGTCGCGGTCGGCGTAGGCGAGCTTCATCGCTTCCGTGACCGTGTGCACGTAGTCGGCGCTGTCGTGTTTCATCGCCGCCAGATCGAACTGCTCGAGGATGTTGAGCGTCTGCAGCAGCACCGGGCCCTGGCTCGTGAACCCGTGCTTGTACACCGTCAGCCCGCGATACGTCGTGGACGCCGGCTCTTCGAGCCGCGCCGTGTACTCCGCGAAGTCGCTGAGCTGGAACGGCGCCTGATGCTTCTGCAGGAAGGCCACCATCTCCTTCGCGATGTCGCCCTTGTAGAAGCGGTCGCGCGCGGCGACGATGCCGGCCGCCCGGCCCTTCCCCTTCGCGGCCCGCTCGGCCTCGACCATCCGCGTGAGCGTGCGCGCCAGATCCGGCAGCTTGATGGTGTCGCCGGCGGCGTAGAACGAGCCGTCGGGCTTGAGCCACGTGCGTTCGTTGCCCGGCCACCTGCGCATGAACTCGCGCTGGCGGCGGATGGTGTCCGCGGTGCTCTGGCGCAGCGGGAACCCGTCGCGCGCGTATTCGATCGCCCGCGCCGCGACCGTCTCGAAACTCTGCGTGCCCCACTGCTCGAGCACCGTGAGCGCGGCGTGCAGCGTACCGGGCACCACGGCGGGATCGAGTCCCGCGCCTTCCACGGTCTTGCCGCGCGAGAGATACCAGTCCACGTCCACGGCCTTCGGCGCCCAGCCCTGACCGTTGATGCTCGTGACCTTCTTCTCACGCACCGGATACACGAGCACGAGACCCTCGCCGCCCAGGCTGTAGAGGTCCTGTTCGACGACGCCGCCGACGCGCATGGACGCCGCGCCGGCATCGAAGGCGTTGCCGCCCTTGAGCAGCACTTCGAGGGCCGCGGAGGTGACGAGCGGATGGCCGGTCGAGACGCCGCCGTTTGGTCCCGCCACGAGCGGCCGCAGCGCCGAGGGCGGAGCGGCACCGCGGGTGGGCGGCTCCGGGTCGGGTCCACGCTGCTGCGCCAGCACGCCTGCGCCGAGGGCACACGCCGAGAGGACGAGGACGACGATCAACGGGCGGACAACACGCATGGGCACCCTCCGGAGGCTCGCGTGAGTGTAGATCGTTCACGTGTGTTACCGTGCCGCTGCCGGCCCTTCCGCCGGCCCGCCCGCTGAGCTCCCGTCATGCCGCACACCGCCCGAGGCACCTTCACCGTCACGCTGCAGCCGCTGCCCTTCGAGGGCCAGCCCGAGGGCTCGGCGCTCGGACGCCGCTCGATCGACAAGCAGATCGCCGGCGACCTCGTGGCCACGACCCGCGGCCAGATGCTGAGCGCGGGGGGCAACGTGAAGGGCTCGGCCGGCTATGTCGCCGTCGAACACGTCGAGGGCACGCTGCACGGCAAGGCCGGCGCGTTCGTGCTGCAGCACACCGGCACGATGAATCGCGGCACACCGTCGTTGCGCGTGTCGGTCGTACCCGACTCGGGCACCGGCGCACTGACGGGCCTCTCCGGTGAGTTCGCCATCATCATCGCCGGCGGCGTGCACAGCTACGAATTCGTCTACGAGTTGCCCTGAGCCCACGAATGGACGCCTGTAGACTCTGCGCGAGCGCCGCCATGACCCGATCGTCCCAGCCCCGCCGCTTCTTCAGCTTCGCCGCCACGGTCGTGGCGCTCGTGGCCGGCTCCACGCTGGTCATCGGTCAGCGTGCCGCCCGCGACCCGCATCTGGCCTTCGAGGGCATCTGGAACTCGGCCACCGCCACGCCGATCGAACGTCCCGCGGCGCTCGGCGACAAGGCCGTGTTCACGGAGGCCGAGGCCGCGGAATTCGCGCGCCAGGCCGTGGCGCGCAACGAAGATCCCGCCCCGGGCGAGCCGCGCACGGGCACCGGCACCTACAACAGCTTCTATCGCGAGTTCGGCACGCAGACGGTGAAGACGCGCCGCACGTCGATCGTGATCGATCCGCCCGACGGCCGCATCCCGGCGCTGACGCCGGCCGCCGCCGAGCTCCGCCGCCGCCGTCTGGCGGCGATGCGCGCGCAGGAGAACCCGGAGGAGCTCGGCCTGCAGGACCAGTGCGCGGCGTTCCTCACGGTGGGGCCGCCGATGCTGCCCTACACCTACAACAGCAATTATCAGTTCATCGTCACGAAGGACGCGGTGCTCATCCACGCCGAGATGATCCACGACGCGCGCATCATCCACACTGACGGCCGGCCGCACCTGCCGTCGCACGTCCGCCAGTGGATGGGCGATTCCGTCGGACGCTGGGAGGGCAACACGCTCGTGGTCGACACGACGAACTTCGTCGGGGGCAGCGGCTTCTACGGGGATGCCGGTGGCAACTTCGCCTTCGACGAGAACCTCCACGTGGTGGAGCGCTTCAGCCTGTTCGACGCCGACACCCTGCTCTACCAGTTCGAGATCGACGACCCCACGGCCTACACGCGGCCGTGGAAGGGGGAACTCACGATGTCGCGCTCGAACGAACGCATCTACGAGTTCGCCTGCCACGAAGCCAACTACTCGCTCGAGAACATGCTGCGCGGCACCCGCGCCACCGAACCGAAACCGCGCTGAACCGCGGTGCCGGTACCGGTCAGCGCCGGGCGGCGTCGGGCACGCCTGCCGGCGCACCGAGGCGCGCCGACATCGTCCGCTTGAGGTCGCCGAGACCGCGGGAGACGAGGTTGCGGGCCTTCTGATAGCTCCACCCCGTCTCCGCCATCAGCTCGGCGACGCTGCCGCCGGCCAGGTGCCGCACCGCCGCCAGCCGCCGTTCCGGGGGCATCCGCCGGAGGGCCCGGGTCAGGTGAGCGCGGTTCATGCGCCGGCCCAGCAGGTCCTCCGGAGACGGCCCGCCCGCGCACAGGGTCTCATCCTGCGCCACGTCACACGATTCGGCGCGCCGGCGTCGCGCGGTGCGCAGGGATTCTCGCACCGTCATGCGGTACAGATAGCCGGCCGGTACCTCGATCGCCGCGCCGCGCCTCACCTGCCGCCACAACGAGAGGAAGACGTCCTGCTCGATGTCGTCGGCCGCATCCACGCCCGCCGCGCCGCCGATGCGACGCGCGGTGCGCCGCACGAGCGGCCGGTGTTCCTGAATCAGTCGTTCGAAGAGTTCCTGCATCCGGGGCTCCTGTGCGCGAGGGGGGCGCATCCTACGTGGCGCAGGAACCGGACGGATTCATCGGGCTGGGGTACCATGCCGGGGCGATGTCCGACATCACGGAGCTGCTCGGCCGGTGGCGGAGCGGTGAACGGCAGGCGTTCGACGAGCTGGTGCCGCGGGTCTATGCCGAGATGCGCGCCATTGCCGCCAACCTGCTCCGCGGTGAGCGGCCGGGCCACGTGCTCGAAACGAGCGCCCTCGTCCACGAGGCCTACCTGCGCCTGGTCGATCAGACCCGCATCAACTGGAACAGCCGCGGGCACTTCTTCGGCGCGGCCGCGGTGGCCATGCGGCGCATCCTCGTCGATCAGGCCCGGCGCCGCCTGGCGGACAAGCGCGGGGCCGGCGCGCCGCACGACGACATCGACCTGGCGCTGCACCTGGCCGTGGAGCCGGACCTCGACGTACTGGCCCTCAACCAGGCGCTCGACGGCCTGATGGCCGTGGACCCCGAACTTGGCCGGCTGGTGGAACTGCGCTACTTCACCGGGCTCACGCTGGACGAGACCGCCGAGGTGCTCGGCGTGTCGCCCCAGCGCGTCGGCCGCGACTGGACGGTGGCACGGTCGTGGCTCGCCCGGCAGCTCGGCCCGACCGGGCCGGCCACGACACCACCCCCTGCCGCCGGCTGACTACCTCCCTGCGGCCGAGGCGGCCGGAGCCGCCGTGGCCGGGACGGGGCGGCCGAGCGCCCGGATTACCTTGTCCAGATCGCTCTGCGCGCTCCTGGCTTCCCGATGACTGGGCCCGAGGCGCGCCTCGATGATCGCGACCGCGCGTCGCAGCAGGGGTTCGGCCGCCGCCGGGCGTCCGGCCGCGAACTCGAGGTTCCCCAGTCCGGCGACGACGTACGACACGCGCAGGTGCGTCGGGCCGAGCGCCCGCTCGAAGACCGCCAGCGCATGCACCAGGCGCGGGCGGGCGTCCGCCAGCTCACCGAGCGCCAGCAGGATCAGCCCGAGGTTCGTCTCGGAGTTCGCCGCTGTCGCATGGTCGTCGCCGAACTTCCGGCGGCGTATCTCCCACGCCTCCAGGGTGAAGGCGCGGGCCGCCGCGAGCTGTCCGCGCCGGCGCTCGACTTCGCCGAGGTTGTGCAGGCTCTCCGCGATGTCGGGATGATCGGCGGCGAGCACCTCACGACGAATATCGAGCGCCCGCCGGTGGTGCTCCGCCGCGAGGTCGAGATTGCCGGCTGACGTTTCGAGCACGGCCAGATTGTTGAGCGTGTTGGCCACACTCGGCGCGCGCGGGCCGTAGACCGTGACGGAGAGGTCGAGCGCGCGCTGATAGAGAGGCCGGCCACCGGCGAGATCGTCCACCTGCAGACGCAGGATCGCGACGTTGTTGAGAATGCCGATGAGGTCCCGGGGATCGGGGTCCGCTTGTGCATCGTGGACCGCCAGGGCGCGTTCCAGGCGGGCCCGGGCCGTGACGAGATCCCCGGTGCGCCAATGCCCGACGCCGGCCTGAGACAGCGCCAGCACCAGTCCGGGGTTCGGCGCCGCCTGGCGGGCATCGAAGCCTGCCACGGCCGCTTCGGCCATATCGCGGGCACGCACGTATTCCCCGCGCCGCATGAGGGCCTGTGAGAGGCGCGCCGACGTCGTGAGCGCGTCCTCCGACCCGGCGCCCGCGCGCGCCGTCACGTCCGCCAGTTCCGTCGTGAGCAATTCGGCCTGGCGTTCGTAGAGGCCCAGTTCGCCATAGGCGCGCGCCATCACCGTGCGCAGCCGCGTCTGCACGTCGGGCGTCGCCTGCAGATCGCTGATGCGGTCGGCACCCCGGTCGAGCAGCTCGCGGGCCGTCACGGCGTTGCCGCGCGACTCGCTGGGGTCGGACACGCTGAAGAGACCGACCATGAACTCCGAGACACGGTCGGCGGTGGCCGCGCTCGTGCGCGCCTGGCCTTCTGCCTCCCGGGCGCGAGCCTGGCCGAGGAGCGCCAGGATCAGTCCGGCCACGAGTGCCACGACCGCGACCGCCGCGAAGCCCACGGCCCAGCGATGGCGCCGGACGAACTTCGCCGCGGTGTACGCCAGCGTGTCGGGCCGGGCCAGCACCGGCCGGCCGGTTCGATACCGCTCGATCTCGGCGGCTAGTTCAGCGGCCGACGCATAGCGGCGCGCCGGATCCGACGCGACGGCCCTGAGCACGATGGTGTCGAGATCGCCGCGCAGGGCTCTGGCGCGTCGCCGCCGAGCCGCGTCCGCCGGCCCCTCCGCGCGTTCGAGTGCGACCGACGGCCGTGTCATCGTGCCATCGAGTTTGGCCTTCGCGAGCACCATCGGGTCCTGCCCGGCGGTGAACGCGGGCGCATCCGTGAGCAGCTCGTACAGGATGAGGCCGAGCGCATACACGTCGGTCGCCGTCGACGTCGGCTCACCGCGCAGCTGCTCGGGGCTGGCGTAGGCGGGCGTCATCCAGCCCTGAGCGGTGACCGTGGCCGGCGCCGCATCGCTGTCGGTCGTGGCGAGCAGCCGCGCGATGCCGAAGTCGAGCAGCTTCGGCGCGCCATCCGCGCCCACGAGGATGTTGGCCGGCTTCAGGTCGCGATGCACCACGAGACGGCGGTGCGCGAAATCCACGGCCTCGCACACACGCGTGAAGAGCGCCAGCCGCCCGGCCAGGTCGAGGTCGCGGGTGCGCGCGTGTTCGGTGAGCGGCACACCTTCGACGTACTCGAGCGCGAAATACGGCAGGCCGGCCGCGGTGCTGCCGCCATCGAGCAGGCGGGCGATGCCCGGGTGTTCGAGCGACGCCAGGATCCGCCGCTCGGTCCGAAAGCGGCGCAGCACGTCGTCGCGATCGGCGCCGGCCACCACCTTCAGGGCCGCCTGCAACGTGAGGTCGCCGGCCTCACGCGAGCCGAGATACACCGTGCCCATGCCACCACGGCCGATTTCGCGGATGACGCGCCATGGACCGATCTGCGCAGGGGGCGCCAGCGCGAGCTGGTCGGCCTCGAGCCGCGCCGCCGGCCCGACGCGTGTGCCGGCAAGGAACGCTCCGGCACCGTCGCCGGCATCGAGCAGCGACAGCACCTCGTCGCGAAGCGCGCGATCGTCGCCGGCTTCCTGCATCACGAACGCGCGGCGCTCCTCGGGCGCACGGTCGAGGGCGGCGTCGAACAATCGGCGGGCACGGAACCAGACGTCATCCATGGGGGCCTGGCGATTCTAGCGTGCGCTATTCTCATGCGCGATGTCCCTGAGCGACCGCGCCCTCCGCCTCCACCGTGACTCCATCCTCATCGACCCGTGCGTGCAGTACCTGCTGCGGCGCACGGATCGCACCGACCGATCGGGCCTCACCGCCGTGGCGCTGACGATCCCGATGCCGAACGAAGACGCGGCCGAGACCTATCCGCGCGTGCGCGACTTCCTGCAGGTCATCCACGACGAACCCACGTTCTGCCTGGGCGACTCGCCCGAGGCCATCCGCCGCGCCAAGGCCGAGGGCAAGCTCGCGCACATCCTGCTCTCGCAGGACGCCCACTTCCTCGGCGCCAACCCGAAGAACCTGCTGCTCTGGAAGCAGCTCGGGCTGCGCATCTGCCAGCTCACCTACAACGAGAGCAACCTGCTCGGCGACGGCTGCCTGGAGCGGCACGACGGAGGCCTGAGCCAGCTCGGCCGTGTGATGGTGCGCGAGATGGAGCGGTATGGCGTCACGATCGACCTGACCCACGCCGGGCGCCGCACGTTCTTCGACGCCTGCGCCGCCGCCACCCGGCCGCTCATCGCCTCGCACTCGAACCCGAAGGCCGTCGCCGACAACCCACGGAACATCGACGACGACCAGATCCGCGCCATCGCCGACCTGGGCGGCGTCGTCTGCATCACCACCTGGGCCCCGCTCATCTGGGCCGGCACGCCCGGCATGCCCACCCTCGACGACTGGTGGCGGTGCGTCGCCCATGCCGTGGACCTCGTGGGCATCGACCACGTCGGGGTCTCGACCGACTCGATGGGCACGATGGGCGCCTACCCGAAACACGCCCGGAACCCGGATGCGCTGCCCTACGGGTCGGTTACCGACCGTTTCGACGAGGTGGCCCGGCCGCCCGACAACAACAACCGGCAGCCCGCGGACTTCAACGGGATCGAGGACTTCCCCGCCCTCGTCCAAAGCCTGTGCGCCCACGGCGTGTCGGACGACGACATCCAGAAGCTCATCGGGGGGAATCTCATGCGCATATTCGATGCGACATGGAAACCCGGCTGGCTCGGCTAGGCGCGCACCCGGAAGATCGAACGTCCGTTCAAGGGCCGGGGCGGCCGGTGGCGAGACGCCGTGCCCGGAATCGGTGAAATCCTGTTACTATCTCGCGGGAAAGTTCGGCAATACCCTCTCTCGTACATAGCGAGGAACGCGATGTCAGACATGGACATGGGCCACACCGCACCAGAGACACCGCGCGGCGGGGCATCCCGACGCGACTTCATCAAGGGCGTCATCGCGGCCGGCGCCGCGGTTTCGACGAGCGCGTATCTCTTCCGCACTTCGATTGCGGGCCAGCCCGCGACGGGCGCGGGCGAACGCCTCATTTCGATCACCGTGAACGGCCAGGTGCGGCGCGTTGACGTGCTCAAGCAGGAAACGCTGGCGACGACGCTGCGCTACAAGCTGGGCCTCACCGGCACCAAGCTTGGCTGCGATCGCGCCGAATGCGGCGCCTGCACGGTGCTCGTCGATGACGTGCCGCACTACGCGTGCTCGATGCTCACGCACACGCTGCGCAACCGCAAGGTGCAGACGATCGAGGGCCTCGCGGCGCCCGATGGCACGCTCCATCCGGTGCAGCAGGGTGTCGTCTCCGAGCAGGGCTTCCAGTGCGCGTTCTGCATGCCCGGCTTCGTGATGGCGACCGTCGGCTTCCTCAAGACGAATCCGAATCCGACGCGGCAGGAACTCGCGCACGGCGTGTCGGGCAACCTGTGCCGCTGCCAGGACTACGACAAGATTCTTACCGCGCTGATGAAGGGCGCAGAACTGTCGCGGGGGGCGTAACGTGGCGAACGACTACAAGTACATCGGCAAGAACTACACGACGCCGGATCTCGTGGCCAAGGTCACGGGCAAGGCGAAGTACGCCGAGGATTACCGCGCCGAGGGCATGCTGTTCATCAAGCTGCTGCTCTCGCCGATGCCGCACGCGCGCATCCGCAGCGTGGATGCGTCCGCGGCCCTCGCGCTGCCGGGCGTGAAGGGCATCCTGCGCGCCAGCGACTTCCCCGC
>JALHON010000187.1 GCA_022842985.1 Acidobacteriota bacterium
CACCGCGGCATCCCCCGGCACCGGCTGCACGGCAAAGCCGGCCCGCCGCACCACCGCACGCATCGCGTCGTTGTCGGCGAGCATGTCGCCGTAGAGGCGGTGCACGCCGAGCGCGCGCGCCTGTGCCACGAGCGCGTGCATCATCGCGCGGCCGAGGCCTCGGCCCTGCCAGCGGTCCATCACGAGCAGCGCGATCTCGGCCGCACCCGGCTCGGTGCGCGTCAGCCGGCCGAGTGCGAGCACCTCATGCCCGCCGTCGGCCGTGACGTGCTCGGCGACGATCGCGAGGCCCGCCGCCGGATCGACACGGCAGGTGAGTGACAACCGCGAATGGGTGATGCGCTGCTCGAGCGACGAGAGGTGGAAGTAGCGCTGATAGACCGAGCGCATCGACAGCCCGGCATGGAAGGCCGCCATCAGCGGCTCGTCGTCGGGACGGATCGGACGAATGACCACCACCGTGCCGTCAGACAGCGTGACCTCGCCCGCGCGCGACATGCCGCTCGCATCCATGGTGATAGCATAGCGGGCGTTCGTCCTCTCCATCCCGACCCTGCCGCCATGGCCCTCGTCGACGCCCTGCTTCCCGAGTTCGACCACGAAATCGCGGCCACGCGCCGCCTGCTCGACCGTCTGCCGGACGACCGGCTCACCTGGAAGCCGCACGCGAAGAGCATGACGCTCGGGGCGCTGGCCGAACACCTGGGCCAGCTCGGCGTCTGGGGGCAGCTGACGCTGACGCAGTCCGCGGTGGACCTCGAGACCACGGCGCGGCCGCCCGGCTACCAGCCGATGACGGTCAAGGCCGACATCCTCGCCCATTTCGATGCCCAGATGGCCGCCGCGCGCGCGGCCCTCGCCGGCCGCGCCGATGCCGAGCTGATGGCGCCGTGGACGCTCCGCCGCGGCGACCGGGAGTTCTTCACGATGCCGAAAGCCTCGTGCTGGCGCACGTTCGTGATGAATCACCTGATCCATCACCGCGGCCAGCTCACCGTCTATCTGCGCGAACTCGACGTGCCGCTGCCGTCGATCTACGGACCGAGTGCCGACGAAGCCATGTGATGGCGTGCGGGTCTCCCCCGCGCACCTGTGGCTCGGCGGCCTGGCCTTCGCCCTCTGCGCCACGCTGAACGCCGGCGGCTACCGCTACGGCGCCTCGGACCAGGCGTTCTACATCCCGGCCATCCTCCATCAGCTCGATCCGTCGCTCTATCCACGCGACTGGGCGATGCTCGGCGCGCAGGGCCGCTTCTTCTTCGTGGACGAGATCGGTGCCGCGCTCGTGGGTATGACGGGCCTCTCGCTGCCCACGTGGTTTGCCGTCGCGCAGGTGGCCACGCTCGCCGCCCTCTACGCCGGCGCCATGGCCATGGGCCGCGCGGTGTTCACAACGCCGTGGGCGCTCGCCGCGTGGATCGCCGCGCTCACGCTCCGGCACCGCATCGCGAAGACCGGGGCGAACACGCTCGAAGGCTACTTCCACCCGCGGATGCTGGTCTTCGGGCTGGGCCTGCTGGCCATTGCCGACGTG
The DNA here is from genome assembly GCA_022842985.1 of Acidobacteriota bacterium. Taxonomy (GTDB): domain Bacteria; phylum Acidobacteriota; class Vicinamibacteria; order Vicinamibacterales; family UBA2999; genus CADEFD01. The sequence goes on from JALHON010000187.1 coordinate 1,535, forward strand.
CTGCGCGGCCGGCGCGTGCGGCCGATCCTGATCCTCGTGGCCGGCGCGGCACTGCATCCCACGACGGCGGCGCTGTTCCTCGTGCTCGTCGGTGTGGCCGTCGCCGTGAGTGACGCGCGGCTGCGCCGCCCCGCGCTCATCGCCGCAGCCGCCGCGGGCCTCGCGGGCGCCGCCGCCATGGCCGCCGGCATCCTGCCCCTCGACCTGACGCCGATGGATCCGACGTGGCGCGCGCTCATCGCCACCAAGGACTACACCTTCCCCACCACCTGGTCGGCATCGACCTGGCTCACGAATCTCGCCGGGCCACTCGTGCTCACCGCCGCGGCGTGGGCGCGCCATCGTGAGGGACGCCTCACGGCGCCGGAAGCCGGCCTCGTGGCGGGGTGCCTCGTGCTCGTCGCCGGCTTTCTGGCGTCCCTGCCGTTCATCAGCGCCGGTGTGCCGATTGCCGTGCAACTGCAGACGTCGCGTGCGTTCTGGCCCGTCGAGGTCGTGGCCACACTCTTCCTCGTGTGGTGGCTGGTCGATCGACCGGCCAGCGCATCCGCCGGAGGCACGGCGGCGCGCGCCATCGCGGTCGTGCTCATCGGCGTCAGCCTCGCCCGCGGGGTCTACGTCGGCTTCGTCGAGAGTCCGGATCGCCCGACCCTCGCCGTCGACCTCGGCGACAGCGACTGGGACCAGGCGTTGCGCTGGATTCGCGCCTCCACGCCGGCCGACGCGTTCGTGCTCGCCGACCCTGGACATGCGTGGAAGCCCGGCATGGGCACGGCCGTGCGCATCGGCGCCGCCCGCGACGTGTTCCTCGAAGAGACCAAGGACGTGGCGATGGCGATGTACTCGCGTGAAGCCGCCCACCGCGTGGCCGCGCGTATCGAGGCGGCGCAGGGCATCGACACGATGCCCGAAGCGGCGCTCCAGGCCCTCGCCACGCGTGAGGGGCTCACCCACTTCGTCACGCCGCGCCCCCTGAATCTCCCGCTCCTCCACCGCGCCGGCACGGTCGCGGTCTACCGGCTCACGTCGTAGCGGCCGGGGTATACTCCGGCCGTTCGCCGGACATCCGGCAGGAGGACTCCCACATGGCTGCCAACGTCTCGCGCCGCAACTTCGCCAAGCTGTTCGCCGTCGGCGGCTCCGCCGCGCTGCTCGCGGACCCGATCTTCGCGCGCGAGATGACCGCGGCGGGCGACATCCTGCCGGCCGGTCCGTCGGCCGGCGAGCCCTTCTGGAAGAGCGTGCGCGACCAGTTCGTGATGCCGCCGGATCTCGCGGTGATGAACGCGGCGAACCTCTGCCCGGCGTCGCGCCCGGCGGCCGAGGCGCTCAGCCGCGAATCGAAGAGCGTGGACACGGATCCCTCGCCCACGAACCGCGCCCGGCTCATGCCCGAGAAGGAAGCGACGCGCGTCGCGCTCGCCGAGTTCCTGCGCGTGACGCCCGACGAGATCATCATCACGCGCAACACCAGCGAGTCGAACAACATGGTGTCGAACGGCCTGGACCTGAAGGCCGGAGACGAAGTGCTGCTGCACGAAGACAACCACCCGAGCAACCTCGTGGCGTGGCAGGAGAAGGCGAAGCGCTTCGGCTTCTCGGTCGTGGTCGTGCCGCAGAAGAACCCGCATCCCGGCGCCGAGTACTACGTGGAGGCCTTCACGAAGGCCATCACGCCGCGCACGAAGGTACTGTCGGTCACGCATCTCACGAGCACCGTGGGCGACATCATGCCGGCGAAGGAGCTCGCGGCCCTCGCCCGCTCGCGCGGCATCCTCTTCCTGCTCGACGGCGCGCAGAGCTTCGGCCTGCTCGACGTGAACCTCGCCGACATCCAGCCCGACTTCTACTCCGGCAGCGCCCACAAGTGGCCGTGCGGCGCCCGCGAATGCGGCGTGCTCTACGTGAACAAGAGCGCGCAGGCGAAGCTCTGGCCCAGCGTCTACAGCGCCTATCCCGGCGCCGTCGGCTTCTCGAAGACGTTCGAGAGCTTCGGCCAGCGCGACGAAGCCACGATGATCGCGATGCACGAGGCGCTGAGCTTCCAGACGAAGGTAGGACGCGCCGCCATCGAGAAGCGGTCGCGCGACCTCACCACGCGGCTCATGGCGGGGCTCGCGAAGATCCCCGGCATCACGAACTGGACCTCACCCGTGGCGGAACGTCGCGTCGCGGTCGTCTCGTTCGTGCCCGGCACGCTCGACGCCAACAAGCTCGCGACGGCGCTCTACACCAACGACCGGATCGGCATCACGACGCGCGGCGGCAAGGACCGCCCCGGCATTCGCGTGTCGCCGCACTTCTACAACAGCCCCGCGGAAGTGGACAAGCTCGTGGCGGCGGTGGCGAAGTACATGAAGAGCGGCGTATAGCCGCGGCACCGATTCGCGCGCCTGCACGGCGTGCCACACCAAACGCGTCGGCGGCTCAACACGCCGGCAAAGTAGCCGATAGAGCGGACTGAGGAGATTCCATGCGCCCAGTCCGTTCGCTCTCGTGTGCTCTGTTCCTGCTGACGCTGGCCGCCGTGCCCGCGGCCGCGCAGTCCATCACCTTTCCGGCGTCCGCGCCGCTCTTCTCCACCACCGAGCAGTCCGGCAGCGCCGCGCGCCCGCAGAGCCGCGGCGGCTTCTGGTTCAGCGGCGGCCTCGGCGTGGGCTCGCTCGGCTGCGAAGACTGCGGCGAGCGCCAGACCTCCGGCGTGATCGATCTTGCCCTCGGCGGCACACTGGGAGACCGGCTGCTGCTCGGCGCCGCCGTGTCCGGCTGGAGCAAGGAGGAGAACGGTGCCACCCTCACCGTCACCACACTCGAAGCGCGCGTCCGCTTCTACCCCATCGCCGAGAAGGGCTTCTACATGACGGGCGGGCTGGGGCTCGGCACGATCCGCGCGGAGTTCGCGCGGCTCGACGACAGCCAGAACGGCCTCGGCCTGACACTCGGGCTCGGCTGGGACATCCGCGTGGGCCGCAACGTGAGCATCACGCCGTACTGGCATGGCACCGCTGTGACGGCCGACGAAAGCGACGCGAACTTCGGCGCGCTCGGCGTAGCCGTCACCATCCACTAAGAAGCCCGTGCGGGCTCGTGGTGCGCCACGGGCCCGCGCGGACACATTCAGCGGTTCGCTCTAGCCGCGCGCACGGTCCAGCCGTGCCGCCAGCGCGCGCGCCGAGCGCACCACGGCGATGCCCGCCGCGAGCGTGAAGACATTGGCGAGTGCCTGCGGCCAGGAGCGTTCGAGCGATGCGCCCGGCACCTTGAGCTGCCAGTAGAAGGCGGCGGCCCCGGCGGCGCGCACCAGGCTCACCGTCGCGTCCACGCACACCCACACCCCGATGAGCGCGATGCCGACGAAGAGCAGATCCTGAGTGGACGCGGCCACGCCGAGCGGCGTGGCCGGAAAGAGGCGGGCCGCGATCCGTGACCCAGCTGTCAGCGCCACGATGGCCACGGCAAGACTGCCCACCGTCGAGGCGATGCTCGTGGCCAGCGCCGGATCACTGGCCGAAAACGCCTGCGGCGACACCAGGTACGGTGTCAGCATCAGCGCGAAGTACAACGCCACGACGCGGCTGGCGGAGTACAGCCCGAGCAGCGTGATCGCAGCAGCGCCGGCGTCGCGCAGCGTCATGCGAGTGGGCTACGACGCGATCGTCACCGGCCGCAGCTCGAGCACGGGCGCATCTTCGTCGCCGTACCAGAGCCGCAGCGTGTCCCCGTCGACGCGGGCGCCGGGGATGGGCAAATCCACGGACGCGCCGCCGGCCGACGGCCACGTCGCATCGAGGGCTTCGCACACGACATCCTGCGCCAGGCTGAGCACACCTTCGGCGGCGTCGGCGTAGACGTCCGCGTCGCCGATCTCGTCGGGCTCGATGTCGAGCGCCGTGGTCACGCCCACGCCGTCGGGCGGCTCGATCGTGACCAGGGCATCTTCGGCGCTGGCGGTGAATCCGTCGGGCAGGCTCGCCGCCAGCGCGGCGGCGAGCTCCCGGGCAAAGAGCGCGGGCGTCACGTTACTGCTGCTCGTCCTTGGGCGGCGCGGCAGGGGTCGTGCGCACGGTCGGGTACTTGATGCCGAGCTGATCCAGGTAGGTCGGATACTTGCTCGGGTCGTAGTAGTACTTCTTCATTTCCTCGCGGTACCTGGCGAGGATGCTCTCGTTCAGGAACGTCGGCGCCGGCGTGTCCTTCTTGATGAACGGGATGTACTTCACGTCCTTCGTCTGCACGTTGTTGAAGTAGTCCCACGCCTGCTTGATGAGTTCGGGCTTCGTGAGCAGGTCGAGCACCGTCATCGCCTGCACCTTGGCGCCGGCCACCACGCCCTTATGGGCGATCGGCGTCGCGCTGGCGATGCCGCTCGACCAGTTGTGGCCGGGCAGGCCGGGGATGTTCGCCGGGTAGCGCAGCGTCACCGTCGGCACGTTCCACGACACGTCGCCGATGTCGTCCGAGCCGCCGCCCATGTTGTCTTCGTTCCGCACGGGCTGCCCCATCTCCGCCAGCGTCGTCGCCAGACCGGGCTGGGTCGGGTTGCCGAGCTCCTTCTGCAGCGCCTTGGCCAGCGTCTGGTCGGCCTCGCTCCACGTGGGCAGGCCCACCTTCTGGATGTTCGCGAACACCGTCTCGGCCACCGGCTTGTTGAAGTGCTGCGGGTAGGCCGTGCCGAGGATGCGCGACGTCCACTTGGTGTTGGTCATGAGGGCCGCGCCCTCGGCCATCTTGTTGGCGATGTCCCACAGCTCCTGGATGTGCGGCTGATCGTTCTCGCGCAGATAGAACCAGATGCTGGCCGCCCGCGGCACCACGTTCGGCTGATCGCCGCCGTTGGTGATGACCGAGTGCGAGCGCTGCGAGAGGCGCAGGTGTTCGCGGCGGTAGTTCCAGGCGATGCTCATGAGCTCGACCGCATCCGCCGCCGACCGCCCGCGCCACGGCGCGCCGGCGCTGTGCGCCGTTTCGCCTTCGAACATGTACTCGACCGAGACCAGGCCGTTGCCGCCGCCCGCGCCCCACGACACGTTCAGGTTGCTGCCGACGTGCGTGAAGAGCGTCACGTCCACGTCCTTGAACATGCCGTCGCGGATGAACCACGCCTTGCTGGCCACGAGTTCCTCGGCCACGCCGGGCCACAGCATGATCGTGCCGGGCAGCTTCTCGCGTTCCATCACGCGCTTCACCGCGATCGCCGCCACGATGTTGAGCGGCACACCGGTGTTGTGGCCTTCGCCGTGTCCGGGCGCCCCTTCGATGATCGGATCCTTGTAGGCCACACCGGGCTTCTGCGACGACTGCGGGATGCCGTCGATGTCGGAGCCGAGCGCGATGACCGGCTTGCCGCTGCCGAAGGTCGCCACCCACGCCGTGGGGATACCCGACTGGCCGCGGGTGATCGTGAAGCCGTTCTTCTCGAGCACGCCGGTCAGGTACTTCGATGTCTCGACTTCCTGGAAGCCGAGTTCCCCGAAGCTGAACACCGAGTCCACGGCTTCCTGGGCGAGCTTGGCCAGACCGTCCACGTGTTCGGCCACGCCGCGCTTCATGGCGGCGAGGTTGGCCTCAGAGACGGTGGGGGCCGCGGGCTTCGCGGCGGGAGTCTGCGCGGCGGCGACCGAGGCGGTGAACGCCAGGGCGAGCGCGGTGGGAACGAACGTGCGCGTGCGGGTCATCGGGTAGTCCTCCACGGAACGGGAGGATTGTACTCGTCCGACCCATCCGCCGGCCGGATGATTCGCCGATGTGTGTCATGCCGGCGCCGCATCACCGCACCACAGCAGCGCCTGGCGAGGTAAGCTTCTGGCCGTGCGATCGCGCCGCGCGGCATTCCGGCTCGTCACGGCCCTCGTGGCCTTCGGCCTCGGCGCCGCGGCGCTGGCGCAGGACGCCCGCGTGCCCACCGTGCGTGTCGTGAGCGCGCCGAGACTCACGCTGCCGGGACGCGTCGACAGCAACAACCCGCTGCTGTGGCATCAGGACGGCGCCAGGCGCGTGCTCACGGCGATGACCTCGTGGGGCGGCGTGCCGGAAGTGTCACGCGGCAGTTCGATCGACGGGCTCAGCATCGAAGGCGGGGTCACGTTCACGACGCACCCCGGGCACGGTGTGTGGTTCGAAGCACTCGTCGGCGACGACCACGACCAGTGGTACGGCTTCTACCATCACGAGCGCCCCGCCGACGACTGCGGCCGGCCCGAGCGGCAGTTGCCGCGCATCGGCGTGGCCCGCTCGGCCGACTTCGGCCGCACCTGGGACGATCTCGGCATCGTGCTCGACGCGCCGCCAGGTAGCACCGCATGTGATTCCACCAACCGCTTCGTCCTCGGTGGCGTGGGTGATGTGACGGCGGTGCTCGATCGCGACCAGCAGTTCCTCTACCTCTACTTCAGCCAGTACGGACGCAACGCGGCCACCCAGGGTGTGGCCGTGGCGCGGATGGCGTGGGCCGATCGCGACACCCCGGCCGGCCGCCTGACGATCTGGAACGACGACGCGTGGCTGCCGGTGCAGAACGTGGCGGCGGATGACGAAGAGCCGCGCTGGGAGTATCCCGTGGGCACGTCGCTACAGCCGCCGACGCGGCCGTTCCACGATGGCCAGGCCGCGGCGGATGTCTTCTGGGGCCCGGCCATCCACTGGAACACGCACCTCGAGCAGTACGTGATGCTGCTCAACCGCGCGAAGGACGAACAATTCGGGCAGGACGGCATCTACGTGTCGTTCGCGCCCACGCTCGACGCCCCGCGCGCGTGGTCCACACCGGTGAAGATCCTGAACGGCGGCGGCTGGTATCCGCAGGTGGTTGGCCTCGAAGACGGCACCGGCACCGACAAACTCGCCGGCGAACGCGCGCGCCTCTTCCTGACCGGGAGTTCGTCGCACTACCTCGAGTTCGCGCGATAGACGCGCGGCTCTGAGCGACGGCGAAGGGCTGGCCCGTCTCCCGCGTCCGGCCTACGCAGTCCGTAAAACGCCAGCGGGGGCGAGTATCGGCCGGAAGCGCGGGGCCCCGGGCGGTGCTGCGCGACGTGATCCCTGCGTCGCCGCTGTGCCTGAACACCCCACGCGGACTTCGGCGCCGCCTCGGCGTTTGACGTCTCACGCCTGCGCGGCCTGCTCCGGACGGCCGCGGGAGACGGGCCAGCCCTTCGCCGTCGGGCGATAGGCCGACCGCGCCTACCGGATAGCAGAAATATCCCGCCCCCGGTTCGACGACTCCCCGTCGCTATGTGCAATCGGTTGTCAAGGCGCGAGTTAGTTCGTTGCCACCCCCGTCAGGGGCAGGAGTAGACTGCGGGTTCTGGCAGGCTCTGGCGGATTATGCCGACCTGTCTACTATTGGTTAGCCGGACTGACTTCCAAGGTGACCATGGTACGCGCGGGAACATTGCTGATCGTGGGACTTGCTCTCGGGTTGCCGGTGTTCGCCGCTCAATCGGCCGCGCCCCGTTCACCAGAAGAGGAATTCGCGCGCTGGGACCGGATGTTTGCGACTGAGCCGGCACACATCCGTTGGGAGCCAACGCGATTTCTGACCGAAGTCGCACCCACGCTCAAACCGGGCGACGCGATCGACGTGGGCATGGGTTCGGGCCGCAATGCCCTGTACTTGGCTCAGTCCGGTTGGCGTGTCACCGGAGTCGATACCTCGGCAGTAGGTGTGGAGCGCGCTCGGGCGCGAGCCTCGGCGAACAAGCTGTCGTTCGCCGCCGTGCAATCGGACATGTTCAAGTTCGACTACGGCACCAATAGGTACGATTTCGTGCTTTTCATGTACATGGGGCCGGTCGGCGACTTGGGCGAACGATTTGTGCGTGCGTTGAAACCAGGCGGGTATCTCCTCATTGAGCACTTCGCGGGCGGCTTCGAGGCCGGTTCCTTGCCGAAGTTGTTCACCGGCCTCGACGTGCTTCGGTACAGCGAAGACGAGGACTATCCGGACTACGATCTGCGGAACAAGGGTCGCGTGGTGCGGTTTCTCGCACGGAAGCCAATCACTCCATGAGCGAACACACGCCGTTTGAGATCAACTTTGAACTGCAACACTGACTACTGACCATAGAAGCATTCCTCCGGCGTGCGAAACCCCAAGCGCTTGCGTGGGCGGCGATTGAGGTGCTGGGCGATGCG
>JALHON010000188.1 GCA_022842985.1 Acidobacteriota bacterium
GCGGCAGGCGCGGCCTGCGAGGCCGCGCGCGGCGCAGGGGCGGGCGCGGCCGCCTGAGGAGCCGCGGACCGGCCGTGGGCCACTGTCAGGCCCAGACACACCATCACCGAGAACGCCGCCAGTACGAACCGCCGCATGCGTGGAACTCCTTCCGGCGGGCTCCCGGGCGTGGGGGCGCTGCCGGTTCACACATGCTGCATTTTACATGTGAAATGAGGCCGTTGACCGTGACATCGCGAGACGTCCGGTGATGCAACGAGTGGATCGCAGCGGCCTGTGGACGGGCTGGTTTGGCCGTCAGGTGGTCGCGACGTAGACTACCGGCCACACGACGTGTCCGCCGGCCTCCGGCGTGACGCGATGGAGGTCACGATGCGAAGGACGTTGCTGGGCATGGCACTTCTCGGTCTCGGAATCGCGGCTGGCGCCGCCCGCGTGCAGACGCAGGCGCCGACGACGCTGAGCTTCTTCATCACGAGCGCGGGGTCGGGCGACGGCGCGAACCTCGGCGGTCTGGCCGGGGCCGACGCCATCTGCCAGAAGCTCGGCGCGGCGGCCGGCGCCGGCAATCGCACCTGGCGCGCCTACCTGAGCGCGAAGGCCGACGGCGCGCAGCCGGCGGTCAACGCGAAGGACCGCATCGGCACCGGCCCCTGGTACAACGCCAAGGGCGTGCTCATCGCCCAGAACGTGGCCGATCTGCACAACGAGGCCGTCACGAAGGTCGGGAAGGAGAACTCGCTCACCGAAAAGGGTGCGGTGTGGAACGGCCGCGGCGACACGCCGAACATGCACGACATCCTCACCGGCTCGAACATGGACGGCACGCTGGCGAGCGGCGCCGGCGACGTGACGTGCAGCAACTGGACGAGCAACAAGGGCGACGGCAGCGCGCTCGTCGGCCACCACGACCGCCAGGGCGGCGGCGCCAATCCCAACTCGTGGAACTCGGCGCATCCCTCGAAGGGCTGCAGCCAGGCCAACCTCGTCGCCACGGGCGGCGCCGGCGCGTTCTACTGCTTCGCGGCGAAGTGACCGTGATGCGCCTCGTCCGCTCACTGCTTCTCGGCGGGCTCGTGCTCGCGGGCGCCTCGACGCCCGCGGGTGCGCAGCTCCTTGCCGCCGCCGATGGCCCGGTCGTCTACGGCCATCACCACCTCACCGTCACGAACGTGGAGGCGCACAAGGCGTTCTGGGTCGGCGCGCTCGGCGGCACCCCCGCGAAGCTCGGCACGAACGACGCCGTGGTCTTCACGAACGTCATCGTGCTGTTCCGCCAGGGCACGCCCACCGGCGGCTCCAAGGGCACGAGCGTGAACCACGTGGGCTTCGGCGTGCCCGACATCCGCGCCGCGCTGGCGAAGCTCAAGGCGGCGGGGTATCCGGCCATCACGCGCGCCGAGCTGCCGCCGTCGCAGGAGGTGAAGGACGATCTCGCCTTCATCGCCAACCAGAACACGTCGGTGGCCTTCGTCATGGCGCCCGACGACGTGAAGGTCGAACTCGTGGAGGTGAAGACGCAGCGCACACCGGTGGCCCTGCACCACATCCACTACTACACGCCGCAGGTGGACCAGATGAAGGCGTGGTACGTGCAGCACTTCGGCGCGAAGGGCGGCATGCGCGGCGCGTTCCAGGCGGCCGACCTGCCGGGCGTGAACCTCACCTTCTCGCCGGCGCCGGAAGGGGTGGCGCCGACGAAGGGCCGTTCGCTCGACCACGTGGGCTACGAGGTCAAGGACCTCGAAGCGTTCTGCCGCAAGCTCGAAGCGGCGGGCGTGAAGTTCGATCGGCCGTACTCGAAGAACGCCGCCCTCGGACTGGGCCTCGCGTTCTTCACCGACCCGTTCGGCACCTATGTGGAGCTGACGGAAGGGCTCGGCGCGGTCGTGAAGTAACGCCGGCGGTCAGCGCGCGGCCGGGAGCCCCGGAAGGCTCCAGGCCGTGCGCAGGGCCGCGTAGGCGTCGACCGGCAACTGCACGAGCACCGGCGCCGCCTTCGGATCCAGCCACTGCATGAGCGCCTTGAGCGCCGGCTCGTCCATCGCCGTGCAGCCCGCGGTGCCTCGTCCCCCGCCCCCTCCGATGTGCAGGAACACACACGACCCGCGGCGCGGCACCGCCGGGGCGGTGTTGTAGTCGACCACCACGCCCCAGTGATACTCGGGCGCGATCTCGCGCATCTTCTCGCTGCTCTTCCAGTCGGGCTCGACGGCGGCGCGGTCGGTCAGCGTGTTGTAGAACTCCGACGCCGGATCGTCCACGCACTCGAGCGTCGACGTCACTTCCCGATACGGCAGCTTCAGCCACGTGGCCTCGACCGCGCGCGCGAAGCCGAACGCCGTGCCGAGCGCGAAGACGCCGGCCGGCGACCGGCCGTCGCCTTCGGCCTTCGTGGGGCCGGCAATCGGCGGCGCGAGCCCCGGATCCCAGGCCGTGCCGTTCTTCCCCACCACGATCGAGACGCCGCGCGCGGCATCACCGCGGCGCGCGCCGGCCGTCCAGCGGGCCGGCACCCACGCGCCGTCGGCGCCACGCTCGAACGCGTAGAGTGTGCCGCGCACCGCGTCCCAGCCGGGTGTCGTCACGACGAGCATCTGCCTGGCCGACGAAAGCCGCGTGGCGGCCGAAACAGGACGGGCGCCGCCGGCCGAAGCCGGGGCGCCCGCCACTGCACAACTCACCAGCGCGGCAAGGAGCACGCGCCGCATGACTACTTCTTGCGGACGTACTTCTTGACGGCGCGCGGCCCCACTTCGGCGCCGTAGATGTTGCCGGCCGCGTCGACCGCCACACCTTCGGCGGCGAGCGTGCCGGTGGCGCCGGCCGAGCCGTCGGCCTTCTTCATCACCGGCTTGCCGTCCACCATCGTCAGCGTCTCGCCGACGCTCGTCGGATCGGGGATGAAGGCCGTGATCTTGCCGTCCTTCGCCGAGCCGATGCGGATGCCGCGGCGCCACGCGCCGTGCGGCGGGTTGACCGAGCCGGATTCCGAGTCGGCGCCGTAGATGATGTCGTTCTTGTCGATCGTGATGCCGCTCAGCCGGCTGAACTGGTACCAGGTGTCGAGCGTCTTGTAGGTCTCCGCGTCGAGGATCTGGATGCGGTTGTTCGAGCGGTCGGCCACGAAGAGGCGGCCCTTCGAGTCGAAGGCCAGGCCGTGCGGCTGCATGAACTCACCCTCGGTGCCCGTGCCGAGCTTGCCGAACTCGCGCAGGAACTTGCCGTTCTTGTCGAAGCGCACGAGGCGCGCCGGCGACGGCGCGGCATTGCCGTGGCCCTCGGCCACGAGGATGTCGCCGTTCGGGTAGGTGATGACGTCGTTCGGCTGATAGAACGAGGCCGGATCGGCGGGCTGCCCGGGCTGGTTGCCGCCGGGCTTGCCGAGCGTGAGCAGCAGCTTGCCGTCAGGGCTGAACTTGAACACCTGGTGCCCGATGATCTTCGCGGGCGCCGGCGGCAGCGGCGCATCGGCCGGCGCGCCCGGGGCGCGGCGCGGGATGTTGTCCTGGCCGTCGGTGATCCACACGTTGCCGTCCTTGTCGACGTGGATGCCGTGCGGGAACACGACCATGCCCGACGCGAAGCTCTGCACCAGCTTGCCGGACTCGTCGAACTTGAGGAGCACCGGCAGCGGCGACATCACGCCCTTGGCGCGATCCCAGCAGCTGTTGGCGCCGCAGCGCTCGCCGACCCAGATCGACTTGCCGTCTTTGTCGATCTCCACGGCGCTCGTCGAGCCCCAGGTGCGGCCCTCGGGCAGCTTGAAGTGGTTCTCGATGGTCGTGTAGGGATTCGGGGCTTCGTTCACCGGCGCCATCGTCGGCTGCGCACTGGCCACGCCGGCCGTTGCGCTCATCGCGACGGCCATCGTCAGCCCTCGCCACATGTGATTCCGCTGTGCCATGGGACTCCTCGTCAGTAGGACGGAACTCGAGCGCCGCCTACTCTACCAAAAGAGGGACGCCCGCCGTGATTGGGTGGTGCGGGGAACCGTCGAGCCGGAACCGGCCCTAGGGAATGAAGGTGAACTTCGTCTGCCCGGAAACCGTGGTGCCCCACGGCCAGAACGGCACGTTGCTGTTCGGGCGGGCGGCCGCGCGCACGACCACGTAATACTCGCGGTTGGCTTCGAGCCGCGTGGTCTTGAAGAGCGGCAGCTTGTCGAACGCCGTGAGCCACGTGCGCACGACCGCTTCGTCTTCCGTCACCTGGGCGCCGTCGACGCGACCATCGAGGTAGCGCGAAATCGAGTGGCGCCGCGTGAGGTTGTCGAACTGCACCGTGGTCGTGACCGTGGCGGTCTCGACCACACGGTCGACCCACACGGGGACCTTCAGGCGCAGCTCCACGGTGTAGGTGAAGGTGGTCTTGAGGCCGCTCTGGATGACGTCGTGAACGTCAGGCGTATAGCCGTCGGCGAGCAGGCACGAGACGAGCACCTGGCCGTCGCGGACGAGCGGCACGATCTTCAGGGTGTCGGCGAAGGCCGGGGCCGCCCCGCACAGGCACACCGCGAGCGCGAGGGCGGCGGCGTGGCGCCGGAGGCGCTGCGGGTCAGTCGGCATGGAGCGATGGCGAGTACAGCCCGATACTCTAGCACACCGGCCCGGCCATGGCGGTCGGCAATTGCAGTGATATGATGTCGGGGACGGATTCCGTCAAGTCTGCGATGCGTTCCCTCCGCGCCGGCGTGCTCGTGCTCGTCGCCGCCATGGCCCTGGCGCCACGGCCGGACGCCCAGGGTCTGCCCTACGCCCTGTTCGACCGCTATCTCGACGCCCTGCGTGAGGAATCGGGCATTCCCGGCCTCTCCGCCGCCATTGTCCAGGGCCGCCGCCTGGTGTGGGACACCGGCCTCGGGCGCCAGGACGTGGAACAGTCGATTCCCGCACGCGCCGACACGCCCTACCTCGTCGGCGACCTCACCCAGAATTTCTCCGCGGTGGTGCTCGGCCAGTGTGTCGAACGGACCGGCCTGAACATCACGCAGCCGATGAGCCGCTGGTCCACCCTCATCCCGGAGCCGGGCGCGCAGGTGCAGCACGTGCTGGCCCACGCCTCGGCCGGCACGCCTGGCGAAGCGTATCGCTACGATGCGGGCCGGTTCGCCCAGCTCACGCCGGTGGCCGACGACTGCGCCGACCGTCCGTTCCGGCGCGTCGTGGCCGAGGACATCTTCGACCGTCTCGGCATGCGCGACTCGCTGCCCGGCCGCGACCTGGCGGCCATCGGCGCCACGGCGCCCGAGTTCTTCGACGACGGCCGCCTGCGCGCCTACGAGGCGGTGCTCACCCGTCTGGCCGTGCCCTATCGCGTGCGCGGCGGCAGGGCCACGCGGAGCGACTACCCCGCCGAGAGCGTGTCGGCCGCGGGCGGTCTCATCTCCACGGTGCGCGACCTCGCCCGCTTCGACATTGCCCTCGACGACAACGCGCTCATCGGCCAGGACCTGCGGGCGGTGGCGTGGTCGAACGTCACGACGAGCGCCGGCGCGCCGCTGCCGACCGGCCTCGGCTGGTTCGTGCAGACCCACAACGGCGAACGCCTCATCTGGCAGTTCGGCTCGGTCCGCGACGCCGGCTCCGCGCTGCTGCTGAAGGTGCCGTCGCGCGACATCACGCTCATCCTGCTGGCCAACAGCGACGGCCTCGCACCCGACACGGTGACCAACGGCGATATCACCGTCTCGCTCTTCGCGAAGCTGTTCCTGCATCTGTTCGCGTCCTGAGCGCCCAACGTCCCGTGCGCACTACCCGCCTGCTGACCGCGACGCTCGTCGGCTGGTTCGCACTGGCCGCGCCCGCCACGGCCGCCGCCGACATCTTCGTCTCGCCCTTCCTCGGCGTGAAGTTCCGCGGCGCCACCAACGCGCTCGACTTCGACCTCGATTACGGTTCCCGCGACACGAAATCAGCGGTGGGTCTGTCCGGCGTCGTGATTGCCGACGCCGGCTACGGCGTCGAACTCGAGGTCGCGCACCAGCCGCGCTTCTTCGAACGCACCGGCAACGCGGGCCTGGTCACCCGCAGCGGCGTGACCACGCTCTCCGGCAACGTCATGCTGGCGCTGCCGCTCAGCATCACGCGCGAGTCGTTACGGCCGTACGCGGTGGCCGGACTCGGCTGGATGCACGCCTCGTCGAAGAATGGCATCGACTTCCTCGAGTTCAGCAACGACTTTCTGGGGCTGTCGCTCGGGGTCGGGGCCGTGGGCTTTCTGACCGACGTCGCCGGCGTGCGCTTCGACCTGCGGCACATCCGCAGCGTGTCGTCCGCGGACACCTCGACCGTGAGCGGGGATCGGGCGACGCTCCGCTTCTGGCGCGCCACCGTCGGCGTCGTTTTCCGCTAGGCGGTGCGCTCCGGCTGCCACTGCAGCCCGAGACCCATGATGCGGTCGAGCAGTTCGCCGTACGAGACCTTGGCCAGCTTGGCCGACTGCGCGAAGTCTTCCCCCTGCGCCAGCTGCGGATTCGGATTGGCCTCGATGACGAACAGGCGTCCGTCGGCCGCCATCCGCAGGTCGATGCGCGCGTAGCCGGTGAGGTCAAGCGCCCGGAACACCCGCTTCGCCAGGTGCTGCACACGCGAGGCCGCGCCGTAGGTGAGCGCCGCTTCGCCGGTGTCGATGCCGTGTTTCTCCTGGTACTTGGCGCTCCACTTCACACGTTCGGTGGCGATGTGCCAGGCGTTCTCGGGCATCTTGGCGAACGACATCTCCCACACGGGGAACACCCGCAGGCGGTCGTTGCCGAGCACGCCGGCATAGAGCTCACGGCCGTCGATGAACTGTTCGACGATGGCCGCCGTGCCGATCGTGTCGTGCACGAACTGCACGCGCTTGTTGAGCTGATCGTCGTTCGCCACGACCGACGCCTGCGAGATGCCGGTCGACGACTCGTAGATGAGCGACTTGACGATGAGCGGGAAGCCGAGCCGCTTCGGCAGCTTGGCCTTCTTGCCGCGCGGCACGACGACGAAGTCTGGTACCGGAATGCGGTGATAGGCCATGAGCTTCTTCGCCAGGGCCTTGTCGCGCGACAGCGTCAGCCCGCGCGGGTTGCAGCCGGTGTAGGGCACACGCAGCAGCTCGAGGTAGCTGACGACGTTCTGGTCGAACACGCCGACATCGGCGAACGCCTCCATCAGGTTGAAGACGATGGTCGGCTTGAACTCGTCGATCGCCGGCCGGATCGGCGAGAGGTCGTCGCTCACGCCGATGACGCGCAGCTCGTGCCGCCGCTTGCGCAGCGTGGAAATCACGTCCCATTCCATGCGCCAGTCGGCGCTGGCGGCTTCTTCGGCGGTGGCGGTGTCGGGCGGAATGAGGTGCTTGTGCACCAGGACGAGCACGCGCGCGGGCTTCATCGCCCCTCCGTCACAGGGCTACGCGGTGGCGGCCGCTGTGGAGATAGTTCATGGTCTGCACCGTCAGGAACACGGTGAACTCGTGCCGGGCCTGCTCTTCCGGCACGGCGAGGCGCAGCTTCAGCTCGCGGCAGCGCGCGCCGACGTCGTTCAGCACCTGATCGATCGTGTACTGGTAGATGCCGGTCCAGTCGGCGACCAGGCGGCGCACGGGCCGGCGGATGCGGTTCAGGAACTGCACGGCCGACATATTACCCGCGTGTTCGGGCGCATCGGAGAACAACCGCCGCAGTTCGCGATCGTAGAAGCTCGGACGCTCCACGCCGTAATGCCGCCGCTTGTGGCGGTAGTGCTGCCGGAGCGTCTTGCGCACCTTCGAGAGCGGCTCCATCTCGGTGGGCGCATCGACGAGCGCCTTCTTGCCGCGCAGCGACTGCATGAGCCCGTCCACGTACTCGAGCTTCTTCGCCGCCGGCCAGCCCACGTAGCGTTCCTGCCAGAAGGCGCCGGGCGTGAGCCACACGGCGAACGTCTCGGCGAAGTCTTCGTCGGGATGGCTCTGCGCGTACCACGGGTCGATGTGCATCACGAAGCTCTTGCTGTACGGCTTCGGCGTGTAGAACTCGGGATACGGCTCGGACGAACTGCCGAAGAGCAGCTTGCGCTGGCGGCGCAACCGCAGCTTGTAGGCGTTGTCGACGACGTGGCCGGCCTCGTGCCGCAGGATGCGCATGCACCACTCGTAGTCGCCGCCTTCCACTTCGAGCATCTGCGCGCGTTCGAGCTTCTCGAGCCGCGGATGCGCGAGGTAGAAGGGCACGGCCATCGAGGTGGCGCCATCGGGCGTGAACCACTCCTCGGCGAGGTAGTAGTGCACCGGCACCTTCAGCTCGCGCATGTCGAGCTCGGCCTGCAGCTCCGCGATGCGCCCCTGCATGACGCTGCCGGGCAGCGCGATCGGGAGATCGCACATCCGCAGGTCGAGCAGTTGTTCGTCGGGAAGCTCCGCCCAGTTCTCGGGGACGGGCACGGCCTTGGGCATGCTGTCCGGATCATAGTCCCCGGCGGCATACGGAACCATGGCCGCGTGCGCGGGTAGTCTGGCAAGATTGGGACATGGCGCGCATGCCCTCGATCTTCCTGGCCCACGGCTCCCCCATGCTGCTCGACGACGGCCACTGGGTCCGCGAACTGCACACCTGGGCCGGCAACCTGCCGCGCCCCACGGCCGTGCTGATGCTCTCGGCCCATTGGGAAGACCGGCCCGTGACCCTCGGCGCGACTGAAGCCGTCCCGCTCGTCTACGACTTCTACGGCTTTCCGGCGAAGTACTACGACGTGCGCTACCCGGCACCGGGCGCCCCGGCGCTCGCCGCGAGCGTCCGCGGCCTGCTCGGCGGCGACGCCGTGGCCGACGCGCCCGACCGCGGGCTGGATCACGGCGCCTATGTGCCCCTCAAGGCGATGTATCCGGACGCCGACATCCCGGTGCTGCAGGCGTCGTTGCCCACACTGGACCCGGCGGCGCTCTACGACCTGGGCCGGCAGCTGCGTCCGCTGCGCGACGAAGGCGTGCTCATCGTGGGTAGCGGCTTCATCACGCACAACCTGCGCGTGCTCGACTGGCACGGCGTGGCGCCCACGCCCGCCTGGGCGAGCGAGTTCGACCAGTGGACGGCCGAGGCCGTCGCCCGCGGCGATATCGATGCGCTGCTCGACTACCGCGAGCGTGCACCCGGCGTGCGCATGGCGCTGCCCACCCACGAACACTTCGCGCCGCTGCTCGTCACGATGGGCGCGGCCGAAGCCGGCACCGAGCCTGTGAGCTTCCCGATCACGGGGTTCGCGATGTCGACGATGACGAAGCGGTCGGTGCAGATCGGCTGACGATTCGTGTGCGCTGGCGCCGGTCGGCGCGCCGGGCCGCGACCGCGTGGCGACGGCCGGCCTCCGCAGTCCGTCAAACGCCTGCGGGGGCGAGTGTCGATTGAAGCGCGGGGCCCCGGGCGGTGCTGCGCGACGTGATCCAGGCGTCGCCGCTGCGCCTGAACACCCCACGCGGACTTCGGCGCCGCCTTGGCGTTTGACGTCTCACGCCTGCGCGGCCTGCTCCGGACGGCCGTCGCCACGCGGTCGCGGCCCGGCGCGCCGGCGCCCGCGCTCCGACCGAAGTAGAATCACGGGACGCGCCTGTAGCTCAGTTGGATAGAGCATCAGCCTTCGAAGCTGAGGGTCGCAGGTTCGAGCCCTGCCGGGCGCGCCCCCTCCCGCCACCCCACCGGGCCCCGCC
>JALHON010000189.1 GCA_022842985.1 Acidobacteriota bacterium
CGACGCGGGCGTACGCGCCAGCCCCGCGGCGCGGGCCAGCACCGAGGCCCGGCCGTCGCAGCCAATCACGAGGCGCGAGCGGTGCTCGCGTTCACCGGCGGCGGTGGCGATGCGCACGCCGTGCACCAGGCCGCTCCCGGTCGCCGGGCCGCGCACGAGCACGCCCTCCTCCACCGTCACACCGGCCTGACACGCCTGCTCGAGCAGCCAGGCATCGAGCACGAAGCGCGTCACCGAGAGGCCAGCGACACCCGCCGGATACCGCCCCGTGACCGTGACACCGCCGGGCCCCGAGAGCCGCATGCCGGCAAGTGGCACGCCGAGCAGGCGGAGCGCACCGAGGTCGAGATGATGCGCGAGGGAGGCGAGGGCGCCGGGATTGAGCGTGTCGCCGCACAGTTTCGGCCGCGGAAACCGCGCCCGGTCCACGAGGCGCACCCGCAGGCCCCGGCGGGCCAGCACCAGCGCGGCGAGCGCGCCGGCGGGCCCGGCGCCCACCACCGTCACGTCGTCGATCGGCGCGCCGAGGCTCACGGCACCGCTCCGAGCACGAGCGCGCTGTTCTTCGAGCCGAAGCCGAGACAGTTGCAGAGCGCCGCCTCGACCGCGGCCGCACGTCCGGTGATCGGCAGGAAGTCGAGGTCGCAGGCCGGATCGGGATCGGTCAGGTTGATCGTGGGCGGCAGGAAGCCGCGCGACAGCGCGAGCGCCGTCGCCACGACACCGGCCGCGCCGCTCGCGCCCTGCGGGTGGCCGATCATGGACTTGGTGGATGAGCCGGGCACGCGATCCGCCAGCGCGCCAAAGGCCCGGCGCGTGCAGCGCGCCTCCACGGCATCGTTCAGCTGCGTGGACGTGCCGTGGTAGTTCACGTAGCCGATGGTCTCCTTCGCGCGGCCCGACTTCGCGATGGCGGTCTCCATGCAGCGCACGATCTCGGTGCCGTCGGGATCCATCTGCACGCGGTGGTAGGCATCGCAGGTCGAAGCGTAGCCATCGACGCTGGCGTAGATGCGCGCGCCGCGGGCACGGGCCCGATCTTCACGTTCGAGCGCCAGCATCCAGGCGCCTTCGCCGAGCACGAAGCCGTCGCGGCCGCGATCGAACGGCCGCGAGGCCTGCGCCGGCCGGTCGTTGTAGTGCGTCGAGACGGCGCGCATGCGCCCGAAGCCGAACATCATGCCGGGCAGCACGCAGCCATCGGTGCCGCCGGTGAGCAGTACGTCGGCCTCGCCGGCGCGGAGCAGCGCCGCCGCGTAGCCGATCGCATCGGTGGACGACGTGCAGCCGGTCGAGAGCACGTGGCTCACGCCGCGCAGGCCGAGCGAGATCGAGATCTCGCTCGACACCATGCCGCAGATCCCGATGGCAATGGCGTACGGCGTGACGGCCTTGCCACCGTTCGTGAAGAAGTCGCGGTACTGCTTCTCGCCGACGTCGATGCCGCCGCCACCGCTGCCGATGATGACCCCGGCGCCGGGCGTGCCCACGCCGAGCCCGGCATCGTGCCAGGCCTCGCGGCCGGCAATCACGCCGAAGAGCGCGGCGCGCGAGTAGCGCTTCGGGTCGGCGCGCGACTCCCAGCCGTCCGCGGCCTCACCATCCAGCGCGAGCGCGGCCGTCATGTCCACCGGGGGCACGGGCGCCGCGACCTGCGACGGATAGCCCGTCACGTCGAACTCGGTGATGGCGCGCGTGCCGCTGACGCCGCGCGAGATGTGATCCCAGAAACACTCACGGCCGACGCCGAACGTGGAGACGACGCCGAGGCCGGTGATGACGATGCGCGGTGTGCTCACGGGGTGTCTGGCCACGCGAGACGCGCGCGGGAGTCCCTATAATACGTGCGCGCCGCCAGCGCGCCCCCTCCACCATGTCCCCGCCCCCGGCGTCCTCCCCTCGCATGCGCGCCGTGGCCTGGCTCGGCGGGGCGTGTTTCGTGGCCGCGCTGGCGACGGGCGCGTGGTACTTCGGGGTCGTGTTCGCGACGCCGGCGCCGGGCCACGGCTGGCGCCCGCTGGCGATGCTCTGGAACGTGCTGGCGTTCACGCTCTTCGCCGCCCACCACAGCGTGATGGCCCGCACGCGCGCCAAGGCCTGGATCGGCACGGTCGTGCCGCCGGTACTCGAGCGCTCGATCTACGTCTGGGTGGCGTCGCTGCTCTTCATCGCGCTGTGCCTGAGCTGGCAGCGTGTGCCGGGCGTGCTCTACACGGCCACGGGCGCGACGGCGTGGGCGCTTGGCGCGATGCAGGTGACGGGCGTCGTCTTCACGCTGGCCGGGGCGCGGGTGCTCGACGGCCTCGAGCTGGCCGGCATCCGCCAGGTGCTCGGACCACCGCGGCCGGCCGACATCCGCATCGTGTGGCCGTTCACGGTCGTGCGGCACCCGATCTACCTGGGCTGGGCGCTCATCGTCTTCGGCGCCTCGCCGATGACCGTCGATCGCCTGGTGTGGGCGCTCGTGAGCACCGGCTACCTCGTCATCGCCATGCCTTGGGAGGAGCGTAGCCTTTCCGCTGCCGCGGGGCCGGCGTACTCGGCGTATTGCCGGCGGGTGCGCTGGCGGATGGTGCCGGGCCTGTATTAGCCCCGGTCCCCGAGCCCCGAGCCCCGGGCTCTTCGTCTTCGTCGTCCACCTTGGGCAGGCCGTCCAGCTGGTCGACGAACACCAGCGAGTGCATCGACGGAATCTCGAAGCGCTTGCCACACGTCTTACAGGTGAGCTCGTCGTCCACGCGGATCAGGTGGTCGCGCAGCTTGAGGAACTTGGCGCGATCGGTCTCGTCGGCGTTGGGAGGCACCCGGTCCTTCCGCGTGCGGCGCACCCAGCGCATCTGGTAGTCGTTCGTGCGCTTGCACCGGGGGCACGAATAGCGTCCGTTGCGCTGTTCGGGCCGTTCGTTGAAGAAGGCGCGTTCGTCGAGAGCCATCGCGCGATCTTAACAGGTCGCGGCAGCCGGCGCGGGCGCGTATGATCCGTCAGGAGACGCCGCCCGCGCGGCGCCCGCGACCCATGCCCGAGCCACAGACGCCGCCCATCCCTTCCTCGCTGCCCGTGCTGCCGCTGCGCCGCACGGTGGCGTTCCCGCTCACCCTGCAGCCGCTCGCGGTGAACCGCCCGGCGTCGATCGAGTCGGTCAACAAGTCGCTCACGACCGACCGCATGCTGCTGCTCGTCGTGCAGAAGGACGACGCCGAAGAGCCGGATCCGGCCCAGCTCGAGTCGGTGGGCACCATCTGCATCGTGCGGCAGATGGCGCGCAGCGACCACGGCCTGAACATCATCTTCGAGGGCGTGGCCCGCGTGCGCGTGCTCACGGTGAGCAAGACCGGCACGACGATCGTGGCCAACGTCGAGCCGCTGCCGGAACGCCTCGAGAAGAACGTCGAGACGGAAGCCTACGAGCGCCGCATCCGCGAGCTGGCCGAGAAGGCCGTGGGCCTCGCCACCGGCGCCTCGGCCGAAGTGCGGCAGCTCGTGCTCGGCATCGACGACCCGCTGCGCCTCGCCTACCTGCTCGGCTCGATGCTCGACGCCACGGCCGCCGAAAAGCAGAACATCCTCGCCGCCGACCCGCTGCTCAAGAAGCTCGAGCTCGTGCACGCGATGCTCGCCCGCGAGGTCTCGGTGCTCGAGCTCAAGGGCAAGATCGAGTCGCAGGCGCAGGCCGAGATGTCGGAGTCGCAGCGTCAGTACTACCTGCGCCAGCAGCTCAAGGCGATCCAGGAGGAACTCGGCGAAGGCGAGAGCACGGATCTTGGTGACCTGCGCAAGAAGATCGACGCCGCGAAGCTGCCCGAACCTGTGCTTACGCAGGTGAACCGCGAGCTCGACCGCCTGGGCCGCATGGGCAACAGCGGCGGCGCCGAGTCGCAGATGCTCCGCACCTATCTCGACTGGGTGCTCGAAGTGCCGTGGTCCACGACCACCGAGGACCGGCTCGACCCGGTGGCGGCGCGCGCCGTGCTCGACGACGACCACTACGATCTCGACAAGGTCAAGGACCGCATCGTCGAGTACCTCGCCGTGCGCAAGCTCAAGGGCGACATGAAGGGGCCGATCCTCTGCTTCGTCGGCCCGCCCGGCGTGGGCAAGACCTCGCTCGGCCAGTCGATCGCGCGGGCGATGCAGCGGAAGTTCGTGCGCATCTCGCTCGGCGGCGTGCGCGACGAGGCCGAGATCCGCGGCCACCGCCGCACCTACATCGGCGCCCTGCCCGGCCGCATCGTGCAGGCCCTGAAGCAGGCCGGCTCGATGAACCCGGTCTTCATGCTGGACGAAGCCGACAAACTCGCGGCCGGCGTCCAGGGCGATCCGGCGGCGGCGCTGCTCGAGGTGCTCGACCCGGCGCAGAACCACAACTTCCGCGATCACTACCTCGAAGTGCCGGTGGACCTCTCGAAGGTGCTCTTCATCGCCACGGCCAACCAGCTCGGCACGATGCATCCGGCGCTGCTCGACCGCATGGAGATCATCCAGCTCTCGGGCTACACGGAAGAAGACAAGCTGCACATCGCGCGGCGCTACCTCATCCCGCGGCAGCTCGCGGACCACGGCCTCACCGCCGACGCCCTCGCGATCGACGACACGGCGCTGCGCGTCATCGTCTCCGAATACACGCGCGAGGCCGGCGTGCGCAACCTCGAGCGGCTCATCGGCGCGGTGTCGCGCAAGGTCGCGGCGCGCGTGGCCTCGGCCCCCGCGGGCGAGCCGGTGCCGGCCACCACGGTGAGTGCCGAACACGTGGACGACTACCTCGGCCCGGCGCGCTTCAAGAAGGAAGTGGCGTTCCGCACCTCCACGCCGGGCGTCGCCACGGGGCTCGCCTGGACGGAAGCCGGCGGCGACGTGCTCTTCATCGAAGCCTCGCTCCTGCCCGGCGGCCACGAGCAGATCATCCTCACCGGTCAGCTTGGCAGCGTGATGCAGGAATCGGCCCGCGCGGCCGTCAGTCACATCCGCGCGCAGGCCGAAATGCTCGGCGTGGATTCGGCCTTCCTGCGCGGCAAGGACCTGCACCTGCACGTGCCGGCCGGCGCCATTCCGAAGGACGGCCCCTCGGCCGGTGTCACCATGGCCACGGCGATACTCTCCGCCGCCACCGGACGTCCCGTGCGCGAAGACGTCGCGATGACGGGCGAGATCACGTTGAGCGGCCTCGTGCTGCCCGTGGGCGGCATCCGCGAGAAGGCGCTCGCCGCGCGCCGCTTCGGCGTGAAGACGATGATCCTGCCGGCGCTCAACGAGCCCGACCTCATCGACATCCCCGAGGAACTGCGGCGCGACATGACCTTCGTCTTCGCGCGCACCCTCGAGGACGTGCTGGCGGCGGCGCTCGGAGCCGCGCCGGCGCTCGCCGCGCCCGCCGTCGTAGCGCACGGCCCGCAGGACGTGGACGCGTAAGCCGCGCATGCCGCGTCCGCTCGTCTACTACATCTCGGGGCACGGCTTCGGCCATGCCTCGCGCTCGATCGAGGTGGTGAACGCGCTGCTGGCGCTCGCCCCCGATCTCCCGATCCACATCCGCACGGCGGCGCCGCGCTGGCTCTTCGACCTCACCGTGCGCGGTCCGTTCGTGTTCGACGCGCTCACGACCGATCCGGGCGTCGTGCAGCACGACAGCCTGAGCCTCGATGCCGCGGAGACCATCCGCCGGGCCGACGCCTACGCGCGCGACCTGCCGGACCTTGCGGCGCGCGAAGCCGCGGCGCTCCGCGCGGTGGATGCCGGGTTCGTGATGGCCGACATCCCGCCGCTCGCGCTCGAGGCGGCGCGCCTGGCCGGCGTGCCAGCGATGGCCCTCGGCAACTTCACGTGGGACTGGATCTTCCGCGACTATCCCGGCGGCGCAGCCGCGGCGGATGCGCTCGGCGAGGTCTACCGCCGCGCCGGACGCGCGTTCCGGCTGCCGCTCTGCGGCGGCTTCGAGACGATTCCGGAGGTCATCGACCTGCCGCTCATCGCCCGGCGGGCCCGGCATACGCCGGAAGAGACCCGCGCGCGCCTGGGCCTGCCCGACGGCCGGCTCGCGCTCGTGTCGTTCGGCGGCTACGGCGTGTCGGGCATCGACCTCGACGCGCTCAGCCGCACCGAGGGCTGGTCGCTGCTCGTGAGCGCGAGCGTGCCCTTTGGCCCCGACCGCGTGCCGCTCGCCCAGGTGGCCACACGCGGCGCGCTGCATCCGCTCGATGAGCCGGCGATGTACGCGATGGGCCTGCGCTACGAGGATGTCGTGGCAGCGGTGGATGTGGTCGTGACGAAACCCGGCTACGGCATCATCAGCGAATGCGCGGCCAACGACACGGCGCTGCTCTACACCGACCGCGGCCACTTCATCGAATACGGCGTGCTCGTGCGCGAGATGCCACGCTACGTGCGCTGCGCCTATCTGCCACAGGCCGAGATCCTCACGGGCCACTGGCAGACGGCGCTCGACCAGCTCATCGCCGCCCCGGGCCCGGCCACGCGTCCGGCGGTCGACGGCGCCGAGGTGGCGGCGCGCTGGATCCTCGCGCAACTCCGCTGACGGCGGCGCACCTACTTCCGCGCGTCGAGCGTCCTGACGTCGTAGCCGAGCACCTGCGCGTCGGCGCTGACGAGCGTCATCCCTTCGACCAGCGCCTGCGCCACCAGCAGCCGGTCGAACGGATCCCGATGGCGAGGCGGCAGCAGCTCCATCCGCAGCATGTGCTCGACGCCGGCCTCGAGTGTGGATACACCGTCATCGAGGAGCTCTGCGACGAACTGCCGCGTGCCGCCGGCTCCGAGCGACAGCTTGCCCGTGGCCTGCTTGAGCACCAGCTCCATGACGCAGGCACTCGACAGCACGAGGTCGGCTGGCTGGCGCAGGAGCTTGCGCCGCAGCGGCGAAGGCAGCCGGCTGGCGTCGGTCTTCAGCCAGAGCCAGCAGTGCGTGTCGAGCAGATACGTCACGCGCCCCACTCCGCGAGTTCCGCCTCCGTCAGCGGCGCGTCGAAGTCAGGAGCCATCCGGATACGCCCCCGCCAGGTATCGACGCGGAAGTGCTTCGCCGCGGGCGCCGGGAACGGCACCAATCGGGCCACTGGCTGCCCGTTGCGAGCGATGACGACCTCGCGCCCCCGCTCGACCTCCTTGAGCAGCTTCGACAGCTCGGTCTTGGCCTGGTGCACATTGACGCTGAGCGTGGCCTTCATGACTGGATCAGCGTAATTTAGCTAATCACCTTAGTCAATCTCACACGCCGGGCGCCCGGGCTCAGTCGCGGGTTGACGACGGTGCCGACGTTGCTACAATCGCGGCGTCGTCATCAGCTGCACGCGCAGCTCAGGAGCCTTCATGATTTCCCGCCGCTCGCTCATCACCTCCGGCGCCCTGGCCGCCGGCGCCCTCGCCACCTCCCGCACGGCCGAGGCCGAACAGGCGGCGTCGATGCCGGCGCCCATCGCCGCGCTGACCTCGATGCGCGGCACGGCGAAGCCGATCACGCGCGACGAGCGGAAGGGACGCGTGGAGAAAGCGCGCCGGCTCATGACGGAGCAGAAGATCGACGCGCTGATGCTCACGGGTGGCACGTCGCTCGTCTACTTCAGCGGCATCCAGTGGGGCCTGAGCGAACGTCTGTTCTCGCTCGTGATTCCGAAGAGCGGCGAACCGTTCGTGGTCTGCCCCGCCTTCGAGGAAGACCGCGCCCGCGAGCAGTTCGCCACGAGCCCCTTCACCGGCACCGCCGACGTGCGCACGTGGGAAGAACACGAAAGCCCGTACGAACGCCTGGCGCAGGGCCTGAAGGATCGCGGCATCACCACGGGCCGCCTCGGCGTCGAGGAAACGGTGCGCCACATGTTCGTGGACGGCGTGGCCAAGGCTGCGCCCGGCCTCACGCTCGTGAGCGGCACGCCCGTCACGGCCGGCTGCCGCATCTACAAGGACGCGCACGAACTCGACCTGATGAAGTTCGCCTGCGCCGTCACGCTCAAGGCGTACGAAGCCGCCTACAAGTCCCTCAAGGAAGGCATGACGCAGAGCGAGTTCCAGGGCCTCATCGCCCAGGCGCCACGCCCGCCTCGGCTACCCGGGCTACGCCAGCGCGCAGACGGCGGAGTTCTCGGCCCTGCCGCACGGCTCCATCCAGCCGCAGGTGATCAAGGAAGGCACCATCATCCTCATCGACGGCGGCTGCGCGGTGGAAGGCTACCAGTCGGACATCAGCCGCACGTTCGTGCTCGGCAAGGCGACCGACAAGATGAAGAAGGTCTTCGACATCGAGTTCGCCGCGCAGACCGCGGCCCTCAAGGCCGCCCGCCCCGGCGTGCCGTGTGAAGCCGTGGACGCCGCCGCGCGTAAGGTGATCGAAGACGCCGGCTACGGCCCCGGCTACAAGTACTTCACGCACCGCGTGGGCCACGGCATGGGCATGGACGGCCACGAATGGCCGTACCTGGTGAAGGGAAACACCCTGCCCCTCGCCCCCGGCATGGTCTTCAGCGATGAACCCGGTATCTACATCACTGGCGAATTCGGCGTGCGCCTCGAAGACGACATGTACATCACCGAGACCGGCGCCGAGCTGATGACACCGCAGAGCCGCTCGCTAGAGACCCCGTTCGCGACGTCGTAACCGCGGCGCGGCGGGTCAACGGCAACGCCGCCAATCAGCACGATGGAGCCACCGGACGCGCAGGAGAAGGCCATCCGCTTCGGATGCGGATTCGCCTTCGGCGCACTGGTCTTTGCTGGTGGTTCACTGACGTGGGCCGTCGTCAGCGGCGAGACGTTCCTTGCCGCGCTGGTGGTCGTGGGCATCGCGGTCGGCTGGCTTGCCATGCGCTTCGGCGACCCGTTCTGGCATCGTCTCGCGAGCCTTTACCGGTGGTGGGTGTGAGAAAGTCAGCTGAACTATGCCGCCCCGATTGAGCCATTCCGGGTCGCGGTGTGCACCCGGTTGTCCCAGCGCGAGTTAGTTCGTTGCCACCGCCGCCACGGGCAGGAATAGACTGCGGATTCTGGCGGGCTCTGGCGCACTATGCCGGCCTGTCTAATGATTGATAGACGGACAGCACGAACAATGATTCGAATCGGACCTGGCGTAATCGCAGGGTGTGTCTCGGTATTCGTCCTGGTTTGGGGCGCGAGCGACGCATTGGCGTGCAGCTGCGCTGATTGGGATTCGATGGCAGCTGCGGAGGCTCGAACGGCCTTTCTCGCGGACTGGACGAGGGCCGAAGCGGCGGTGTCGGGAACGACGACGGCCGTTGGCGACCGCGAAACACTCGTGCGAGTGACTCGCGTACACAAGGGTTCCGTCCCTGACCTGCTTCGGATATTTCCACTTCCCGCAGAAAGTCGTCCGGCGTATCAGGACGGCGTGTGGTTTCCGGGGGTGGCTACGGACTGCCGGCCGTCACTGCGGAACCACACTGAGTACCTCATCCTCCTGTTCCGGCAAAGCGACGGGACGCTGGACGGCGAAAGATGCGCGGTCTGGACTGATTCGGCTCGCAGGCGACGGCAGGCCTGGATCCCGGAGCGTCGATAAATGATTGAACGGACGGGATGATCGTTGACAGAAGTCCGGCAACATCGTTTACACCTTACTTGCCGGGCTTCGTTCCAGTAATTCGCGACGTGCGCTCGTCGATCTTCCCGAGCAGCGTGCG
>JALHON010000190.1 GCA_022842985.1 Acidobacteriota bacterium
GGTGGCGCCGTGGCCGGCGCGGCGCGCCGTGCGCGCGGCGATCGCGGCGGCCGAGCTCACGGCCGACGCACTGGTCACCTTCTTTCCCGGTCCGGCCTCGTACACCGGCGACGATGTCCTCGAGGTGTCGGCGCACGGCAGCCCGGTGATTCTCGCCGCCATCGTGCGGCGGGCCATCGACCTCGGCGCGCGTCCCGCCCGGCCAGGCGAGTTCACGCTGCGCGCGTTCGTGCGCGGCAAGCTCGATCTCGTGCAGGCGGAGGCGGTGCGCGATCTCGTCGCGGCGGTGTCGCCGGCGCAGGTGCGGGCCGCCACCGCGCAGCTCGACGGCTCGCTCTCGGCCGCGATCGTCGAGCAGGCCGAGGCGCTGCGGCGGATTGAAACGCTGCTCGAAGCGTCGATGGATTTTCCGGACGAGGGCTACCGCTTCATCGAGCCGCCCGACGTGCACGCCGCCCTGGCGAGCGTGGGCGAACGGATGGTGCGGCTGCTGGGCACGGGTGGCCGCGGTCAGCTCGTGCGCGACGGCGCGAAGGTGGTGATCGCGGGCGTGCCGAACGTCGGCAAGTCGAGCGTGTTCAATGCGCTCGTCGGTGCCGACCGGGCGATCGTCACGCCGATTGCCGGTACGACGCGCGACCTCGTGAGCGAGCGGCTCGTCATCGGCGGCGCGCTGGTGGTGCTGGCCGACACGGCCGGACTCCGGGACGGCGCGGACGTCGTGGAGGCGGAAGGGGTGCGGCGGGCGTCGAGTGCGGTGGAGGCGGCGGACGTCGTCATCGTGGTGCTCGATGGATCGCGCGCGGTGAGCGAGGCGGAGCATGCGCTGCTGCGTGCGTGTGCGGGCCGGGCCGTCATCGTCGTGCGGAACAAGGCGGATCTGCCAGGAGGCTGGTCCGACGCGGACGGGCTCGCGGATGCGCTGCCGGTGAGCGCGCTGACGGGGCAGGGCGTGGCGGCGCTCATCGCCGCGATCGCGCGCGCCGTGGCGGCGCTCGGCGGGTCGGGGAGGACGGAGGCGGTGCTCGTGACGAACGAGCGGCACCGCGTGCTGCTGGCGCAGGCGCTCGAACACGTGCGGCATGCGGCGGAGGGGTTGGCCGCGTCGGGGCATCAGCTGCCGGAGGAGTTCGTCGTGGCCGATATCCGCGCGGCATTGCAGGCGCTGGAAGAGGTCATCGGTCGGCGTACGGCGGATGCGCTGCTCAACGAGATATTTGCGGGCTTCTGCATCGGAAAGTAGATATGCATAAGCAAAACGCATCGATATAACGTGATGCCGGTACCCGATTTCGACGTCATCGTGGTGGGGGCTGGGCACGCTGGCTGTGAAGCCGCCTGGGCGGCCGCCGCGCTCGGCTGTTCGGTCGGCCTCTGCACGCTCTCGATCTCCACGATTGGCACCATGCCGTGTAATCCGGCGGTGGGCGGCACCGCGAAGGGGCAGCTGGTCCGTGAGATCGACGCTCTCGGCGGGCTGATGGGGCTCGCCATCGACGCTACCGGCATCCAGTTCAAGGTGCTGAACCAGAGCCGAGGTCCGGCCGTGTGGGCGCCGCGCGCGCAGGCCGACAAGCAGCGTTACGCCCACTGGATGGCCGAGGCGCTTATGGGCGTCTCTCGCATCACCATTGTTGAAGGCCAGGTGGCGCGTCTGACACTCGCTGGATCGACCGTGACCGGCGTGTCCCTGGTGGATGGGCGGAGGTTCTCCGCGCGGGCGGTGGTGGTCACCACCGGGACGTTCCTGAACGGTGTCATCCACGTGGGGGACGAGCGGCGTCCGGCTGGCCGGGTCGGCGAGCCGCCGTCGGTGCATCTCGGCGAGCACCTCCGCGAACTGGACTTCACCGTGGGACGGCTCAAGACTGGCACGCCCCCGAGGCTGTCGAAGGCGTCGATCGACTTCGATCGTGCCGTCAGCGACGGCGTGTTCCACGTGGAACACGGCGACGAACCCGCCGTGCCTCTCTCGTTCATGACGCCCGAGGCGCCGCAGAACACCGTCGTCTGCTGGAAGCTCCATTCCACGGCCGACAGCCATGGGGCCGTGCGCCGCCATATCGCCCGATCGCCGCTCTACAACGGACAGATCCAGGGTATTGGTCCTCGGTATTGCCCGTCGTTCGAAGACAAGGTCATGCGGTTCCCGGATCGGGACCGGCACCTCATCCATCTGGAGCCAGAAGGCCTTGACGTGGACGAGATCTACGTCAACGGGATGTCGATGAGCCTTCCGGAGGATGTGCAGCGCGAGATCGTGGCTGGTTTGCCAGGATTGGAGTCGGCCCGGTTCCTCCGGCCAGGGTATGCCGTGGAATACGACTTCGTGCAGCCCACGGAGCTCAGGCACACGCTGGAGACCCGGCGGATCGGCCGGTTGTTCCTGGCGGGGCAGATCAACGGCACGTCCGGTTACGAAGAAGCCGCCGGCCAGGGGCTTCTGGCAGGGGCGAACGCGGCGCTCGCGGTGCTGGGCCGGCCGGCGTTCGTTGTGGGACGTCACGAGGGCTACCTCGGCGTGATGGTGGACGACCTTGTCTCCCGCGGGTGCCTCGAACCGTATCGCCTGTTCACGTCCAGAGCCGAACATCGGCTGCATTTGCGTGCCGATAACGCGGATCTGCGCCTGACGGAACGAGGTCGCGAGCTAGGTCTGGTGGATGACGCTCGTTGGGACGGCTTCCAGAGCCGGCGCGCCCGCCTGGCCAACAACCGCCAGACGCTACAGCGCCTCTCGGTGACGGCGCCGTCCGGGGCGAGGGTGACGGCCGAGGATGCGCTGAAGTGGCAGGAAGTGACGGCTGAAAGCCTGATTCGTTCGGGAGTGCCCCTCGAACATGCCTCCGCCGGCGGTTACGACCTCGCGACGCTCCAGACGGAGATCAAATACGGCGGCTACCTGCGGCGCCAGGACGCGGAGATGCGCCGGGCCCAGCACGCCGAGTTCCAGCGCATCCCAGACGACTTCGTCTATCGCGGCCTGTCCGGACTGTCCGCGGAGCTGGTGCAGCGGCTGGAAGAGGTGCGCCCGGCGTCGCTTGGCCAGGCCAGCCGCATTCCAGGCATGACGCCGGCCGCCACCGTTCTTCTGAACGCGGTGCTTTCGCGAAGAACAGCGGAAAAGACGGGGTAACATCGGGCGCGTGAGCGCCAAACGGCTGCGCGAGCGGATCGCCCGACGGGCGAAGAACGTCGGACTCGACGTGGCGGTGCCACTGCTCGACGGCCTCGAGACGTACTTCCTCGAACTCGCCCGCTGGAACCGCAAGATCAACCTCACGGCGTTCCAGATCGACGACGACGGCAGCGACGAAGCGGTCGATCGGCTCCTCATCGAACCGGTTCTTGCCGCCCGCTACGTTCCCGCCAATGCGAAGTCGCTCATGGACATCGGCTCCGGCGGCGGCTCGCCGGCCGTGCCGATGAAGCTGGCCAGGCCCGACCTGGCACTGACGATGGTGGAAGTGAAGGTCCGGAAGTCCGTCTTCCTTCGCCAGGTCTCTCGGTTACTGCAGCTCACGAAGACGGAGGTCGAGAACACCCGCTTCGAAGAGCTGCTGGCGCGGCCCACCCTGCACGAGAACCTCGATGTCGTCTCGATCAGGGCGGTGCGCATCGACACGTCCACGCTGATGGGCATCCAGGCGTTTCTGAAGCCGGGCGGTCATCTCCTGAACTTCGCGGCCGGCTCCGAGCCCGTCGACCCTCCGCCCCCGCTCCGTCTGCGCGCGGTACACTCGCTCATCCCAGAGAATCAGAGTCGGCTGGTCGTGATTCAGAAGCAGCGGGTGGGCGGACGTTCCACGTGAAACACATGTCGGCCGACGCCTTGTTCCGCGCGCATTGACGCAAGGGCGCGCGTCGCACTGTCGTTCGCGCTTGACCCTGAAAACGCTGCACGGTACGCTAACCACCCACTTAATGAAAGTATTATTGGTCATATGACACAAACAAGCCGTGTCATCGCCGTCACGAACCAGAAGGGCGGCGTCGGCAAAACCACCACGGCCATCAATCTCGCCGCCGGTCTCGCGTTGAGCGGACACGCGACGCTGCTCGTGGACCTCGATCCGCAGGGCAACACCACCAGCGGCCTGGGCCTGAAGCAGCGCGCCACCGAAGCGCGCACGGTGTACCACGCCCTCACGACCGATCCGATGGGCGCCCCGGGCCAATACGTGATGCTCACGAGTGTCGATCGCCTGGCGCTCGTGCCCGCCACGCGCGACCTCACCGGCGCGGAAATCGAGCTCATCTCGATGCCCGATCGGGAACGCCGGCTGAAGGATCTCGTGGACGGCCTGCGCGACCGCTTCGAATACATCGTGATCGACTGCCCGCCGTCGCTCGGGCTGCTCACGCTGAACGGCCTCGTCGCCGCCGACAGCGTGCTCATCCCGCTGCACTGCGAGTTCTTCGCGCTCGAAGGCCTGGCCGATCTCGTGGGCACGATGCGGCGCGTGCGCGGCGCCTACAATCCCACGCTCGATATCGAAGGCGTGCTGCTCACGATGTACGACGAGCGCACGAACCTCGGCCAGCAGGTCGCGCGCGACGTGCGCGACTTCTTCAAGGACAAGGTCTTCACCACCGTGATCCCGCGCAACGTGCGGCTCGGCGAAGCGCCGAGCCACGGCGTGCCCGGCGTCGTCTACGACGCCCGCTCGCGCGGCGCCGAAGCGTATCTCGCGCTGGCGCGTGAAGTCATCGAACGCACGAGACGGCCCACTGCCGCCTGACCGCCACTCCGGAGCCCGTCATGGAAAAACGACCTGCCCTCGGCAAAGGCCTGAGCGCGCTCATCCCCGATCTGCCGGCGGCGAGCCCGGCGCGTTCACCCGTCGAACTCGACGTCGACTGGCTCGAGCCGAGCGAGTTCCAGCCGCGTCTGCACATGGACGAGGCCGCGCTCGACGAACTCGCCAAGTCGATCGCCGCGAGCGGCATCATCCAGCCCGTCGTCGTGCGGAAGGTCGGTGCCGAGAAGTACCAGATCATCGCCGGCGAACGGCGCTGGCGCGCCGCCCAGCGCGCTGGTCTGCTCAAGGTGCCGGTGGTCGTCAAGGACACGACCGGCACGACGCGCGCGCAGATCCTCGAGTGGGCGCTCATCGAGAACGTCCAGCGCGAGAACCTGAATCCGATCGAAGAAGCCACCGCGTATCAGCGCCTGGCGCAGGAATTCAACCTCTCGCAGGACGACATCGCCGCGCGCGTCGGCAAGGACCGCTCGAGCGTCGCCAACACGATCCGCCTGCTGCGCCTGCCGGCCGAAGTCCGCAACGACGTCGCGAGCAAGGCGCTCTCGATGGGGCACGCGCGGGCCCTGCTGGCGCTGCCCACCGAAGCCGATCAGCGCCGCATCGCGCGCGATGTGATCGCGCGTGGCCTCTCGGTGCGCGAGACCGAGTCGCTCGTGAAGCGCGCGGCGGAGCCGGGGGCGAAGACCGCGGCGACGGCGCCGAAACCGAAGGACGTGCACACGCGCGCCGCCGAAGAAGCGATGCATCGCGCCATCGGCGCGCCGGTCGAGATCGTGCGCAAGGGGCGCGGCGGCCAGGTCGTCATCAAGTTCTCGTCCGAAGACGATCTGCAGCGGCTCTACGACTACCTGACCAACAACGAACGGTAGCCGGGCGATCGCCATGCCGCGTTCCGCCCTCCGCGCGTCTCGCTGGACCTGGCTGGCGTTGCTGCTGCTGTCGCTGCCGGCCGCTCCTGCCATGCAGGACCAGGCGGTGGGCGAGTGGCCCACCTACGGCGGCGACCTCGCCAGCCGCCGGTACTCACCGCTCGCGCAGATCACCGGCGCCAACGTCGGCTCGCTGGGCGTCGCGTGGCGAGCGCCTTCGCCCGACGGCCAGTTGAGCGTCGTGATGCCGGGCGGCGGCACGTGGAGCGGACCCCCGGCCGCGATCTTCGCCGAACTGCAGCGCCGCGATCCGAAACGCTGGCGCGACAACGAGCCGCCGAACATCGCCAACTACAAGGCCACGCCGCTCATGGTCGATGGCCTGCTCTACGTCAACACGCCCACATCGGTCGGCGCGGCCTACGACGCGGCCACCGGCCGGTTGCGCTGGACCTACGATCCGAAGAGTTACGAGGCCGGCACGACGGCGATGAGCCTGCGCTGGAATCAGCGGGGCGTGGCCTACTGGCGCGACGGCGACGACGCGCGCGTGCTCTGGGGCACCGGCGATGGCTACCTCGTGGCGGTGGACGCGAAGACGGGCCAGCCCGTGCCGGGCTTCGGCGACAGCGGCCGCGTGGATCTCATGCAGGGCCTGCCGCGCGCCACGCGCGGCGCGCGCGACTACCTGAACGCGCTCACCTATTCCGTGCAGTCGCCGCCGATCGTCGTCGGCGATGTCGTGGTGACGCCGGCGTCGATCTCGTCGCTCGTCAAGGACAAGGAACAGATCCCCGGCTGGATCCGCGGCCACGACGTGCGCACCGGCAAGCTGCTCTGGACGTTCCACACGGTGCCGCAGCCCGGTGAACCGGGCCACGAGAGCTGGCTGGGGGATTCCTGGCGTGATGCCGGCAAGGTCACGGTGTGGACGGCGATGAGCGCCGATGCCGACCTGGGCTACCTCTACGTGCCGACGAACACCACGGCGCCGGACTTCTACGGCGGCCATCGGCCCGGCGACAACCTGTACGCCGAGAGCCTGCTCTGTCTCGACGTGAAAACCGGCCGGCGCGTGTGGAGCTTCCAGACCGTGCATCACGGCCTCTGGGACTACGACAATCCCGCCGCGCCGAACCTGCTCGACATCACCGTGGACGGCCGCCGCATCAAGGCGGTGGCGCAGGTGACCAAGCAGGGCTTCGTCTATACGTTCGATCGTGTCACCGGTGAACCCGTATGGCCGATCGTCGAACGACCCGTGCCGCCGTCGGACGTCCCCGGTGAACGGGCCTCGGCCACGCAGCCGTTTCCGACGAAGCCGGCGCCCTTCGAATATCAGGGCGTCACCGTGGACGACCTCGCGGACTTCACGCCGGCGATCCGCGAACAGGCCATTGCCGCCATCCGGAACTTCCGCACCGGCCCGCTCTTCACGCCGCCTTCCCTCGTGGGCACGATCGTGCGACCGGGGTCGGTGGGCGGCGCCAACTGGGGCGGCGCCGCCGTCGATCCCGAGACGGGCATGCTCTACGTGCCGTCGCGCAACGGCTTCAGCGTGAGCACCCTCGCCGCGCCGGATCCGAAGCTCCAGAGCAACCTGCAGTTCATGCAGGCGCCGGGGCGGAATCCGCGGATGCCCGACGGCCTGCCGCTCTTCAAGCCGCCGTACTCGCGGATGACGGCGATCGACATGCACACCGGCACCCATCGCTGGATGGTGCCTGCCGGCCGCGGCGAACGCATCCGCGCCCTGCCGGCGCTCGCCGGTCTCGATCTGCCGGCGCTCGGGGGCGACAGCACGTTCAGCGGACCGCTGCTCACGAAGACCGCACTCTTCTACGCGCTCACGACCGGCGGCACGACGGGCGGCCCGCGCCTCGTCGCGTGGGACAAGGCGACCGGCCGGGAACTCGGGTCGGCGGACCTTCCCGGCGCGGCCATCGGCACGCCGATGACCTATCTCATCGGCGGGCGTCAGTACATCGCGCTCACCGTGCTCGGCCCCAGCCGCACCGCCGTGCCCGAACTGGTCGCGCTCGCGCTTCCCGACTAGGGGCCGGGGACTGGGGGCCAGGCGCCGGCGCGGACGACATCCCGCATGCGAGATGCCTGCTCGGGGGCAAAGGCTCGTGCATCGCGCCGCCGACGAGCGATGCGAACCCGGGACGTTGCACGCCCCAGCACCCAGTCCCTGGAACCCAGCCCCCAAGTCGCGAGTAAGATCCGTCTATGCCGAGCGAAAAGAAGCGTCTCACCGAAATGGTGAGCTGCGCTGGTTGAGCGAGCAAACTCGCCGCCGGCGAGCTCGCTCACGTGTTGAGCGACATCCCTCCGCAAACTGACCCCCGTGTCCTGGTCGACTTCAGGACGGCGGACGATGCCGGTGTGTACGCGTGGGAGGCGGGTCCGGCCCTCGTGCAGACGGTCGACTTCTTCACGCCGATCGTGGATGACCCCTATCTCTATGGGCAGATCGCCGCGGCCAACTCGCTGAGCGACGTGTACGCCATGGGCGGGCGTCCGCTGACGGCCCTCGCAATCGCCGGCTTTCCGGAAGTGGGCCTCGACACCGACACGATTCGCCTCATCTTCAAGGGCGGCGTGGACGTGCTGCGCGAGGCCGGCGTGGCACTGCTCGGCGGCCACACGGTGCGCGACCGCGAAATCAAGTTCGGCTATGCCGTGACCGGCGCGGTCGACCCGGCGAAGATGTGGACCAATGCCGGGGCGCGTGCCGGCGATGTGTTGTTCCTCACGAAGCCCATCGGCACGGGCATCGTGGGTACGGCCATCAAGTTCGGCCGCGCACCTGAGGCCGTCGTGGCCGCGGCCGTGGCGTCGATGCGCACCCTCAACAGGGGCGCCGCCGAGGCGCTTGCCGGCCTGCCCGTGCATGGCTGCACCGACATCACCGGATTCGGTCTCGTCGGTCACGCGGTCGAGATGGCGGTCGCAAGCGGCGTCACCCTCGAACTGGATGCTGCGGCCATCCCCGTCTTCGACGGAATTGCTGAGATGGTGGCGGCCAACCGCTCGGGCGGGCTCTCGAGCAATCGGACTCACTTCACGGACCGCGTGCGGCTGGCCAGTCCCGCGGCCGAGGCCCTGGCCGATCTCCTCTTCGACCCCCAGACGTCCGGTGGCCTGCTCGTGGCCATCGGAGCCGCCGAGGCGGATACCGCCGCCGCCCGGTTCGCCGCGGCGGGCGTGCCCGCGGTCCGTATCGGCCGGGCGAGCGGCCCGTCCGGAGTGGCCCTAATAGTTAGGTGATTGCCCCGAAAAACCCGAACCGCGTGTCGGTCCGTCACTTCGGTCCGCACGATGCCTTGTGGCCGGGGCGGCAGGGATGGTATAAAAGAGCGTTTTGGCCCGCCATACCGTGCGGCGCCATCGGAGGCTTCATCCAGTGATTCCGGACCTGTCGGTCCTTTGGGTCATCGCGCTCTTGATGCTCTGCGTGTTCGTCCTGAACACGCTGATCTTCAAACCCATCCTCCATGTCATCGAGTCGCGCACCGGCGCCGTGCGCGACGCCCGCGAGCTGGCCGCGTCGGCCGCGCAGAAGGCCACGCAGGCCACCGAGCAGTTCGATCGCACGCTCGGGGCGGCGCGTGCCGAGGTCTACAAGCAGATGGACGACGCGCGGCGCACCGCCCTCGACAAGCGCGCCGTCATCATGGCCGACACCAAGCGTGAGGCCGAAACCGCACTCTCCGACGCCACGTCCCGCCTGACCTCCCAGGCATCAGCCGCCCGCGCGGCGCTCGAAAGCGAGGCGAATACCCTTGCCGGCGAGATCGTCAACCGGGTGCTGGGCCGTACGGCGTAATCGCATCATGACTGCTGCCGCCATCCGCTCCATCGCGTCCGCGCCCCGGGCTTGTGAATTAAGGCGCAAGCTCTCCGCGCGGCTGCTCGTCGCCGTCGCGCTCACGACGCTGCTCGCCACGCGCGGACTCGCGGCCCAGGCGCCCGAGACCCAGAACGCCGGAAA
>JALHON010000191.1 GCA_022842985.1 Acidobacteriota bacterium
GCCAATGGCGATGTCCGTCGCCTCCACCTGCAGGCCGGTGTCGGTCACACGCGGCGCCGCGCCCGGCTTCCCCACGAGCACGAGCCGGTCTTCGGCCATGAGGTAGCGCGCCTCGGCGGCCGTGGCCTTGAGCGAGCCGTCCTCGAAGGTGGTGTCGCCGCCGAAGTTGGCGCGTTCGGGCGCGCCAGCGGCCGAGAGTGCCAGCGTGAGCGTGGCCGACTTCGCGAGCCGCGTCGGCGGCGTGCGTGCCGTGCCGCCCTCGCGGAAGTCGACGTTGCCGCTGAAGCGCATGGCCGTGAGGCCGGCGCCGGCGGCGCCGTCGCCCGTGAGTTCGTCAGCGCGGATGGTGCGCGCCGGCGTGGCGCCGGCGGCCGGCAACGACACCTGCAGGCGCTCGCGCGCGACGAGGTTCGTGATGGCACCGTCGGGGCCGAGCGCGAGATCCACGAACTCCGCCGCGAGGCGCTGACCGGGCTGTCCCGGCGCGGCGCCGGCCAGCGTGATGCTGGCCCGGCCCGAGAGCGTCACGTGCTGCACGGTGCGGCCGTCGTCGGCGTAGTCGAGGTTGATGTCGCGTGCCTCCATGGCGCGCAGGCTGCCGAAGCCCGTGCCGCCGCTGATGCGGGCGCTGCCGCGCAGCTCCATCGCATCCGGCTCGTCGCGGTCGGGCAGCAGGTAGACCATCATGTCGTCGGCGGCGAACGTCTGGCCCGGCCGCGTCACGTGCGCCTCGCGTTCGAGCCGGATGTAGCGATCGCGGCGGGCCTCGCCGAAGGCGCCGGCCGTGACGTCCATGTCGCCGGTCGTGTCGCTGCCGGCCACGTGCGCCACGGCCTGGTCGAGCACCCACATCGTGTCGCGCTGCTTGTCGTAGGTGAAACCGACGCCGCTGCCACGGGTCTTGCCGCGTTCGAAGGTGACCGGCCCGGGCGCGCGCAGAATGCCTTCGCCCTGCGAGTAGCTCGCGGTCGGTGTCTTCGCTACGAGGCCGTCGGCCGACTCCAGACGCACGTCGCCGTTCATGTCGAGCGACGACTGCGCCGGCCCCACGGTGCCTTCCATCGCGGTGATGACGAAGCGGCGGTTGCCGGGCCGCGTGACCGTGGCCACGAGGTCGCTCGCCACCGAGCGGCCATCGGAATACTGCACCTGCTCGCGGAATTCGAGCGCGAAGTCCTGACGCTGGCCACTCGTCTGCTCGGCCTCGCCCGACGTGACCCGTGCGGTCACGGTGGGCGCAAGCGGCGTCACCGGCGGTGCCGGCGGCGGCGTGCGGCGGGCGCTCGTCAGCCAATAGGCGCTCACCGCGACCCCCAGGGCCACGGCTCCTGCGATCAGGCGCCCTCGGCGTTGCCACGACGTCACGACACGTGTCCTCGACTCATGGTGACGGATAGGCGGAAGCGGCGCAAGCCGCGCGGGAGGACCGCGCGGCGGCGCGGCGGGCGCCGGCTACTCACGCGCGGCGCGCGTCCGAGAGGCGGAGTTCCGTGTAGGTGTTGCCGTTGAACTCGTTCTGTTCGAGGGCGTAGGCCACTTCGAGGCCGCCCCCGGCGCCGGCAATCACACTTTCCTTGTCGACGGCGTTCCAGGCGATGGCGCGGAACGTGCGCCCGCGCTGGCGCAGCGACATCTTGAGATGGCGCTCCTTGAGGCGGCGCGGGCCGTCCACGACCTCGACGCCGGCCGCGGTGAAGAGCGGCTTCGGGTTGGCGAGGCCGAACGGGGCCATCGCCATGAGGTCGTTCACGACCTTCGGCGTGAGGGCGTCGAAGTCGAGCGGCCCGTCGAGCGACAGGTTCGGCCTGAGATCGTCGGGCCCGAGCACGGCATGCGCGTAGTCGTTCACGGCGCGGCGGAACTCGGGGATCCGCGCCGCGTCGAGTTGCAGGCCCGCCGCCTGTTTGTGGCCGCCGAAACGTTGCAGCATCGGCGCGCACGACTCGAGCGCGGCGAGGATGTCGAAGCCGGGAATGCTGCGGCACGACCCGTGTGCCACACCGTGTTCCACCGACAGCACGATGGCCGGCCGGTAGTAGGCGTCGACGAGCTTCGAGGCCACGATGCCGATGACGCCGCGGTGCCAGCCCTCGCCGCCGACGACGAGCACGGTGTGGGCGCCGATGTCGGGGTCGGTCTCGACCGCCTTCTTCGCGGCCGTCACGATGTCCTGTTCCTCGCTGCGGCGCTTGGTGTTCTCGGCGTCGAGCTGCTGGGCCAGCGCCTGCGCCTCCTCGGCGAGCGCCTCGTCGGAGGCGAGCAGCAGACGCGTGGCGATGTCGGCGCTGGCCATGCGGCCGGCGGCGTTCACCCGCGGCGCCACCATGAAGGCGATGTGATACGCGTCGATGGTCTTGCCGGCCAGGCCCGACACGTCGAGCAGCGCGCGCAGGCCCACCTTGTGCGGGCCGCGCGTCAGCTGTTCGAGGCCGAGCTTGGCGATGACGCGGTTCTCGCCGACGAGCGGCACGACGTCGGCCAGCGTGCCGATGGCGGCGATCTTGACGAAGGCGTTCAGCCAGCCGTCCTTGCCGGCCTTCTGACACAGGCCCTGCACGACCTTGAGGGCCACGCCCACACCGGCGAGGTGTTTGTCGGGATAGCGGCAGTCGTGCCGCTTCGGATTCACGACCGCGACGGCCCGCGGCAGCTCGGTGTCGGGTTCGTGGTGGTCCGTGATGATGAGGTCGATGCCGAGCTCGGTGGCGCGGCGCGCCGCCTCGGGGGCGCGGATGCCGCAGTCGACCGAGACGATGACCTTCGCGCCCTCGGCGTGCAGGCGTTCGATGGTGGCCGGCTGCAGGCCGTAGCCGTCGCGCAGCCGCTCGGGGATGAAGTGGGTCACATCGGCGCCGAGCAGTTCGAGCGCGCGGCGCAGGATGACCGTGGACGTGACGCCGTCGACGTCGTAGTCGCCGTGCACGACGATCCGCTCACGGCGTGCCGCGGCGGCGAGCAGGCGATCCACGGCCGCCGCCAGATCGGTCATGAGCCACGGGTCGTGCAGGTGCGACAGCGCCGGCCGCAGGAAGCGATCGGCCAGCTCCGGGTCGTGATGACCGCGGATGGCGAGCAGCCGCGCGACCACCGGCGACAGCCCGAGCTCCCGTTCGAGCCGCGTCGCGGCGGTCTCGTCGCAGGGGCGTGGTTTCCAGACGAGCGGTGGGGCCACCCGCTACGCCTCGATGATGCCGACGCGGCCCATCGTGCGGAACTTCTGGTAGCGCCGCTCCAGCCGTTCGTCGGAGCCGAGGGCGCCGATGTCGGCGAGCGCCTTCGAGAGCGCGGTGTCGAGGAACTGCCCGGCCGCGACCGGATCGGTGTGGGCGCCGCCGGCTGGCTCCTTCACGATCTCGTCGATGATGCCAAGGCCGAGCAGGTCGGGCGCCGTGATCTTGAGCGCCTCGGCGGCCTGGATCTTGCGGTTGGTGTCGCGCCAGAGGAGGGCGGCGCAGCCCTCCGGGGGAATCACGCTGTAGACGGCGAACTCGTGCATGAGGATGCGGTCGCCCACGGCGATGCCGAGGGCGCCGCCGCTGCCGCCCTCGCCGTGCACGACGACGATGATCGGCACGTCGAGCACGGCCATCTCGCGCAGGTTCACGGCGATGGCCTCGGCGACGCCGCGTTCCTCCGACTCGATGCCGGGATACGCCGCCGGCGTATCCACGAAGCACACGATCGGCCGGCCGAACTTCTCGGCGAGCTGCATCGCGCGCAGCGCCTTCCGGTAACCCTCGGGCCGGGCGTAGCCGAAGTTCCGGTAGATCTTCTGCTTGGTGTCGCTGCCCTTCTGGTGTCCGACCACCATCACCGGCTGGCCGTGGTAGACGGCCGGCCCGGCCACGATGGCGTGGTCGTCGGCGAAGCGGCGGTCGCCGCGGATCTCGACGAAGTCGGTGAAGAGCTGCTCCACGTAGTCGAGCGTCGTCGGCCGCGCCGGATGACGGGCCACGAGCACCCGCTGCCACGGCGTGAGCGACTCGTAGAGTTCCTCGCGGATGGACTGGATGCGGTCGCGGAGGCGCGCGATGTCGCGCTGCCGGTCGAGCGTCGAGGGCAGCATCGAGAGCGCCTCGATTTCCTTCTGCAGGACGCCGATCGGTTCTTCGAATTCGAGGAGGTCAGGCATCGGTCTTCCAGTCTATTGCAGCACGACGGAGCCGGCGCCACAGACGCGCTCCACGGCCGTGATGAGCTGCTCGGAGGGTTTCACCCGGATCTGGGGCGTGACATTGGCCTTCACGCGCAGCCGCCGGGCGTCGCCGGCCACCTCGAGCTCGAGCACGATGGGCCGGTCGCCCTGATGCTGCGCCAGCACGTCCCACAGCGCTTCGAGCGTCGACCGCGAGGCGGAGGCGTTCAGATGGATGTTGACCGAGCGCGCCATCCGCTCGCGCAGGCCCTCGAGCGGCGCCAGTTCGTTGGCCTGGAAGCGCGTCGAGTCTTCGTCGCGCTCGAACTTCCCCTTCACGAGCAGCAGCGCGCCGGTTTCGATGAGGTGGCGGAAGCGGCCGTAGGTCTCGGGAAACACGACCGTTTCAATCGAGCCCTGGGCGTCTTCGAGCGTGAGGACGGCCATCGGGTCGCCCTTCTTCGTCTTGAGCGCGCGCACGGCCGCCACCACGCCGCCGACGGCGACGTCTTCGAGCAGCAGGCGGCCTGGCTGCCCTTCTTCCGCCTCCGGCATCTCGAGCCCGAGCAGGTCGCCCACGGTGCGGGCCCCGAAGGCCCGCAGGTCGGGCGTGTGACGGTCCACGGGGTGGCCGCTCAGGTAGAGGCCGAGTGCCTCCTTCTCGTTGGCGAGCCACTCCATCTCGGTCCAGGGTGGGCCATCCGGCACACTGCCGTCAGGGGCCCCGGGGGACGAGGGCACGGCTTCACCGAAGAGATTCGCCTGCCCCTGCTCGCGATCACGCTGCACGCGCGCGCCGTGTTCGAGCGCGAGGTCGAGCCCCCGCATGAGGCGCGCCCGGCCCACCGCCGGCGGCACGCGGGCGCCGTCGGGGCCCGGCAGCACCAGGCTGTCGCAGGCGCCGCTCTTGACCAGCGCTTCGAAGACGCGCCGGTTGGCGATGCGGAGGTCCAGTTCCTCGGCCAGCTGGTGCAGGGCCGTGATGCGGCCGGTGCGCGCGCGCACATCGAGAATGGCCTGGATGGCGCCCTCGCCGAGGCCCTTGATGGCCGTGAGCCCGAACCGCACGCCCTCGGGCACGACCGAGAAGTGCATCTGGCTCTCGTTCACGTCGGGCGGCAGCACGGCGATGCCGCGGTCGCGGCACTCGGTGATGTAGAGCGCCAGCTTGTCGGTGTTGGCGGCTTCGATCGTCAGCAGCGCGGCGGCGAAATGGCGCGGATAGTTCGCCTTGAGGTAGGCCGTCTGATAGGCCAGGAACGCGTAGGCGGTCGAGTGCGACTTGTTGAAGCCGTAGCCCGCGAAGTACTCCATCAGCTCGAAGATCTTCGTGGCCTTCTTCTCACTGATGCCCTTCTTCTTCGTCCCCTCCAGGAAGGCCTCGCGCTGCTTGGCCATGACCTTGGGGTCCTTCTTGCCCATGGCCTTGCGCAGCACGTCCGACTGCCCCAGGGTGAACCCGGCGAGCACCGCCGCGATCCGCATCACCTGTTCCTGGTAGGCGATGACGCCGTAGGTGTCGGACAGAATCGGCTCGAGCGCCGCCAGGTCGTACTTGACCTCGGTCTTGCCCTGCTTGCGGGCGACGTAGTCGTCCACCATGCCGCTCTTGAGCGGGCCGGGGCGGTAGAGCGCGTTGAGCGCGATGAGGTCGTCGAGACGCTGCGGCTTCGACTTGCGCAGCAGCTCGCGCATACCCGAGCTCTCGAACTGGAAGATGCCGAAGGTCTGCCCTTCGCAGAACACCTGGTAGGTCTTCGCGTCGTCGAGCGGCACGCCGTCGATGTCGAGCACGAGGTGTTCGGTGCGCTTGATCTCGGCGAGGGCGTCCTGGATGAGCGTGAGCGTGCTCAGGCCCAGGAAGTCCATCTTGAGCAGGCCGACCCGTTCGACCTCCTTCATGGCCCACTGGGTCGTGATTTCGTCGCGGTTGCTCTTGTAGAGCGGCGCGTAGTCGGTGATGGGCCCGGGCGCGATGACGACACCGGCGGCATGCACGCCGGCGTTCCTCGACATGCCCTCGAGGCGCTGCCCCATGTCGAGCACGTCCTTGACCCGCGGATCCTTGTCGCGCATCTCGCGCAGCACCGGGTTCTCGGTGAGCGCCTTGGCGAGCGTCATGTCGAGGGCCGGCGGGATCTGTTTGGCGATGCGATCGACATCGGCGTAGGCCATGTCGAGCACGCGGCCGACGTCGCGGATGACGGCCTTGGCCTTCATCGTGCCGAAGGTGATGATCTGCGAGACGTTCTCGCGCCCGTACTTGCGGGTGACGTAGTCGATGACCTCGCCGCGGCGCCGTTCGCAGAAGTCGACGTCGATATCGGGCATCGACACGCGTTCGGGGTTCAGGAAGCGCTCGAACAGCAGGTCGTAGTCGATCGGATCGACGTCGGTGATGCGCAGGCAGTAGGCCACGAGGCTGCCGGCGGCCGAGCCGCGGCCCGGACCCACCGGGATGCCCTGTTCGCGGGCATAGCGGATGAAGTCCCAGACGATCATGAAGTACCCGGTGTACCCCATGCGCTTGATCATCGCGATCTCGTAGTCGAGCCGGGCCTCGTACTCCTCGAGTGAGTGCCGCAGCTTGCCGTCGGCGGCGAGCTGACGCAGGCGCGGCAGACGGTCGGCGTAGCCCTGGCGCGACACGTGCTCGAAGTAGTCGTCGAGGGTGTAGTTCGACGGGACCTCGAACTTCGGCACGTGCAGCGTGCCCGAGGGGATGACGACGTTGCAGCGTTCGGCGATGGCGAGCGTGTTGCGCATCGCCTCCGGGTAGTCGCCGAACACCGTCGCCATCTGCGCCGCGGTCTTCAGGAAGAACTGGTCGCCGTGATA
This sequence comes from Acidobacteriota bacterium, assembly GCA_022842985.1. Taxonomy (GTDB): domain Bacteria; phylum Acidobacteriota; class Vicinamibacteria; order Vicinamibacterales; family UBA2999; genus CADEFD01. The sequence goes on from JALHON010000191.1 coordinate 6,974, forward strand.
CTTCAGGCGCTTCTCGTCGTGCACCGACTTGCCGGTGCCGATGCAGAGCAGCAGGTCGTGCGGCTTGCTGTCGTGCTGGTGCAGGTAGTGCACGTCGTTCGTGACGACGAGCGGCATGTTCAGGTCGCGGGCGATCGGCAGCAGGCCGTTGTTGACGATGCGCTGCTCCTCGATGCCCTGGTACTGCATCTCGAGGAAGAAGTTGCCGGCGCCGAGGATGTCGCGGTAGGTGGCGGCCGCCGCCAGCGCGCGCTTGGCATGTTCGGTGCGGATCTCGCTCGCCACTTCCCCCTTGAGGCAGCTGCTCAGGCCGATGAGGCCCTCGCTGTGCTGCGCCAGGATCTGCTTGTCGATGCGGGGCTTGTAGTAGAAGCCTTCGGTATACCCCGACGAGACGAGCTTGATGAGGTTCTTGAACCCCGTCTCGTTCTCGGCGAGCAGGACCAGATGGTTGGCGGTCTCGCCGGGCGTGCCCGACTTGTCGCGGCGGTCGCCGGGGGCGACATAGACCTCGCAGCCGAGAATCGGGTTGATGCCCCGCTTGCGGGCGGCGTCGTGGAAGACCACCGACGAGAACATGTTGCCGTGTTCCGTCACGGCGAGCGCGGGCATCTTGAGCGCCGCCGCCTGGTCGAGCAGCTCGTCGATGCGGCAGGCGCCGTCGAGCAGCGAGAACTCGGTGTGGCAGTGCAGGTGGACGAAATCAGACATGGCGGGGCTCGGGGCCCGGGTCTCGGGGCTTGGTGGCTGAGACCGGCGTCATCGCGGTGTCGTTCAGGATCATGCGCACTTCCCGGGCCCCGGGACCCGAGTCCCGAGCCCCGACGAGCATCCTACTCCCACTCGATGGTGGACGGCGGCTTGGAGCTGATGTCGTAGGTGACGCGGTTGATGCCGCGCACTTCGTTGATGATGCGGCGCGACACGGTCTTGAGCAGCCCGTACGGCAGCTCCGCCCAGTCGGCGGTCATGAAGTCGCTCGTCTGCACCGCGCGCAGCGCGACGACGTAGTCGTAGGTGCGGCCGTCGCCCATCACGCCGACGCTCTTCACCGGCAGGAACACCGCGAAGGCCTGGCTCGTGAGGTCGTACCAGCTCTTCCCCGTGGCGTCGTCGTGCCAGCGGCGCAGTTCCTCGATGAAGATCGCATCGGCGCGCCGCAGCAGATCCGCGTACTCGCGCTTCACCTCGCCGAGGATGCGCACGCCGAGCCCCGGTCCGGGAAACGGATGCCGCTGCACCATCTCGGCCGGCAGCCCGAGGGCGATGCCGAGCTCGCGGACTTCGTCCTTGAAGAGATCGCGCAGCGGCTCGAGCAGCTTCAGGCCGAGTTCGGCCGGGAGGCCCCCCACATTGTGGTGGCTCTTGATCGTGACGGCCTTCTTGGTCTTGGCGCCGCCCGACTCGATGACGTCCGGGTAGATCGTGCCCTGGGCGAGGAACGTCGCGCCCTTGTGGCCGCCCGTGCCGGCCTTGAGCGTCGCCGCTTCCGCCTTGAAGACCTCGACGAACTCGCGGCCGATGATTTTGCGCTTCTGCTCCGGGTCGGTGACGCCGGCCAGATGGCCGAGAAACTGCGCGCTCGCATCCACGTGGATGACGCGGGCGTGCAGCCGGCCGACGAACATCTCCATCACGAGGCGGCCCTCGTCCTGGCGCAGCAGGCCGTGGTCGACGAACACACACGTGAGCTGGTCGCCGATGGCGCGATGGATGAGCGCGGCCGCGACACTCGAATCGACGCCGCCCGAGAGGCCGAGAATCACTTCCTCATCGCCGACCTGCCGGCGGATTGCCTCGACCGCCTCGGTGATGTGGTCGCGCATGACCCAGTCGGGCGTGGCGCCGCAGATGTCGACGACGAACCGCCGCAGGATCGCCGCCCCCTGACGCGTGTGCGTCACCTCGGGATGGAACTGCAGACCGTAGAAGCGGCGCGTGTCGTCGGCCATCGCGGCAATCGGGCAGCTCGGCGTGGAGGCCATGAGCGAGAAGCCGGGCGGCAGCGCCGTCACCTTGTCGCCGTGGCTCATCCACACGTTCAGCACGGCCTCGCCGCTCGCGTCACGGCCGTCCTCGATGCCGTCAAGGAGCGCGGCGTGGCCATGCGCGCGCACTTCGGCGAAGCCGAACTCGCGATGGCTGCTCGGCTCGACCTGGCCGCCCTGCTGCACGGCCATCGTGAACATGCCGTAGCAGATGCCGAGCACCGGCACGCCCAGCTCGAAGACCGCCTGCGGCGCCCGCAGGTCCTGGGCCTCGTAGGTGCTGGCATGGCTGCCCGAGAGGATGACGCCCTTCACCGCGTGATCGCGGGCGTAGGCGCGCACCCACTCGTCGCTCACGTCGCACGGATGCACCTCGCTGTAGACGTGCGCCTCGCGCACGCGCCGCGCGATGAGCTGGGTGACCTGGGAACCGAAATCGAGAACGAGGATGGTCTGGTGTGCCACGGGTGTCGGGTCGAGGATGCAGGCCGGACGCGGCGCGGACGCGGGCGTCGCCGGTATTATATCGGGGTGCCG
>JALHON010000192.1 GCA_022842985.1 Acidobacteriota bacterium
CCGGCGCCGCCGGGGCCGGCGCGGTGGCCGCCGGCGGCAGCGCCGGCCAGAAGATGCGGAAGGTCGTGCCGCTCCCCGGCGTGCTCTCGACGGCGATGACGCCGTGGTAGCGGCGCACGATGCCGTTCACGACGGCCAGGCCGAGCCCCGATCCCGTGCCGTCACCGCGCGTCGTGAAGAACGGCTCGAAGATGCGCGGCATGGCCTCGGCGGCGATGCCGCGGCCGGTGTCGCGCACGGTGAGCCGCGCGTAGCGTTCGGCGAGCGGACGCGGCGTCGACTCGGGCACGTCGGCCGCGCCGACGTCGTCGAGTACCACCTCGATGCGGCCGGGGGCATCGCCGATCGCCTGCCCGGCGTTCAGCACGAGGTTCGTCACCACCTGCTGCACCTGGGTGGCGTTCGTGAACATCGTCACCTGCGGGTCGAGCCGCGCCTCGAGGGCGATGTTCTTCGGCATGGTCGAGCGCAGCAGCTGGATGGCGCTGCCGATCGTGCCGGCCACGGCGACCACCGCGCGCTCGGAGGCGCGGGGCTGGCTGAACTCGCGAATCTCGCGGACGAGGGCGCTGGCCCGCCCGGCGGCCTGCGTGATGGCGTCGAGGCTCTCCTGACGGCCGCCGGGATCGGGGTCGAGCGCGGCCTGCTCGGCGTTGCCGAGAATGATGGTGAGCAGGTTGTTGAAGTCGTGCGCGATGCCGCCGGCCAGCGTGCCGAGCGCTTCGAGCGTGTGCGCCTGCTGCAGCTCCTGCTCGAGTTCGGCGCGCCGCCGCTCGTCGCTCGCCCGCGCCGTGACGTCGCGGAAGCTCCAGACGCGGCCGACGACCGCGCCATCGACCACCTGCGGCTGCGAGTAGCGTTCGTACTGGCGGCCGTCGGCCAGGGTGAGCGTGTCGAAGCTCACGGCGTGCGGGGCGGCGTAGATCTCATCGACCCGCGCGCGGAAGGCGTCGCCGTCCGTGACCTGCCGCATGATGTGCGCGCGCAGTTGATCGACATCGTGCGTGCGGGCGATGACGTCGGGAATGCGCCAGAGCGACAGGAACTTCTGGTTGTAGCCGGTGGCCCGGCCGTCGGTGTCGACGATGAGCAGACCGTCGGCCGTCGACTCGAAGGCGGCCTGGATCATCGACAGGGACTGCTTGAGGGCGCGCTGCGATTCGCGCAGGGCGCGTTCCGCCTTGACGCGTTCGCTGATGTCGGTGATGACGCCGTGCCAGCGCACGGTGCCGTCGGGCTGGCGCGCCGGCAGGGCGTGCAGGCGCGTCCACTTGAGGCGTCCGGCGCGCGTCGAGATGGCGCCTTCGATGTCGAGGGGCGCGAGTGTCGCCATCGACTGCGCGATGGCGGCGTCGAGTTCCTCGCGCGACGGCGCCTGGAACATGTCGAAGAACACCTGCGCGCTGGCCAGCAGGTCGATGGGCGGGCAGTCGAAGAGCGGGCGCGCCCCTTCGCTCATGAACGTGAAGGCGCGCGTGCCGTCGGGCCGCACCTCGAACTCGTAGACCACGCCGGGCGCGGTCGAGACGATCTCGGCGTAGCGCTGCTCGCTGCGGGCGGCCTGGCGCTGCGCCGCCTCGCTGCGCGCGAGCTCGGCGTTCACGGCGGTGTTCGCCACGCGCAGCCGGTGCACCTCGAGCCACTGCACGAGCGCGGTGAGGACGGTGGCCGTGGACGTCGTCATCCAGGCGCTGACCGGCGTGTGGATGACCCAGGGCGCGGCCAGCCAGCCCTGCAGTGACCCGAGCGCCAGCAGACCGCCGGCGGCGATGATGGCGAGCGTCGCCCGCAGGGCGGCAGGCGGTTCGAGCACCAGCCAGGCGCCGGCGACCAGCGTGATCGAATAGGCGTGGTAGGCCGGCGACAGCGAGCCGCCGGAGAGCAGCGAGGATGCGACGACGACGGTCGCGCCGGTGACGATGACGCCGCGGGCGACGGCGCGCGGCCTGAGCCGCCGGCGGAGCAGGAACAGCACCGCGGCCCCGGCGAGCAGGAGGCCGCCCTGGAGCAGGTAGTACGCCGCCGCTTCCGGCCGCACGAGCGCCGGTGAGGCCACGGCGAGGCCACCGAGGGCAAGGCTGCGCAGCGCCGACCGCGCGGTGAGGTCGTCGAACCCGTCCCGGATGAGCGCTGCTGCCAGATGGGGGCTGACGCCGGGGGCGCGTCCGCTGGTCACACGGCGACGATAGCAGAAAAGGTCGGCGTAGCCACAGGCTCCGTCATGGGTTCTATACTGGAATCGCACCCGGGCCCGCGGTCCGCCCGCCCGGCTCGTCCCGCCATGGAAAAGATCATCGTCCACGCCACGTTCCACACAGGGCACCGCCAGGTGGGTTACCCGGGCGTCTGCCGGTTCGTGCATGGCCACACCTGGCGGGGCACCGTCACCATCACCACCGAGGCCTTCCCGCGCGACGCGCTGGACATGTCGATCGACTTCGGACGCATCAAGCAGGTAATGCGCGACCTCGATCACAAGATGCTCGTCGTCGAGAGCGATGCCACGTTCACGGACCCGGCCCTCTTCGAGCCGGAGGGCGTGGTGGTGATGCCGGGGAAGGGGCCGAGCGTCGAGAACGTCGCCCACTACGTCTTCGATCGTGTGGTAGCGCTCATCGCCCGCCAGTACCCGGACCGCGGCATCAGCTATCGCATCGAGGTCACGATCCACGAGACGGAGAACAACTGCTTCGTCGTGGACAAGTCGGCCACGGTCTAGAACGCGACACCCGCCGCGCCGAATCACGGCAGCCCGGCCCGGCTCGCCTGGCGGCGCCGGCACGCCGGCGCGGGCAGGCCGCGGCAGCCCCGTGCAAGGCACCGGTCTTGCTGGCTTCCGGCGCGTGCACGCGCCTCTGCCGAGTTCGTTCGCGCCGCTCGCACCCGTGGCCGCCGTGCCGGTGATGGACGTCATCGCCGGCCTGTCGCGGGCGCTCGACATCACCGAGGGGCATCCCAGCGGGCACGCGGCGCGCTCGTGCGTCATCGGCATGCGCCTCGGACAGGCCTGCGGGCTCGACGAGACCGCGCTCTCGGACCTCTTCCATGCGCTGCTGCTCAAGGACGCCGGCTGCTCGAGCAACGCCGCGCGCGTCCATCAGCTCTCGGGCGGCAGCGACCACGAGGTCAAGCGCTCGGTGTGGCTGACCGACTGGCGCAACTGGTCCGAGAAACTCGCCCACGGCCTCGCCTGGGTGGGCCGCGGCGAGCCGCTCGGCCGGCGTGTGGGGCGCATCGCGCACCTGGCGTGGCTCGGGCCGCGTGCCGAGCAGGAGATCTTCCAGATCCGCTGCGACCGCGGCGCCGCCATCGCCCTCGACCTCGGGCTTTCGCGCGAGACCGCCGAGGCCATCCGCGCGATGGACGAACACTGGGACGGCGGCGGCCAGCCGGCCGGCCTGCGCCGCGACGCCATTCCGCTGCTCGCGCAGATCATCGGCATCGCGCAGGTGCTCGAGATCTTCTGGCAGCAGCACGGCGTCGAGGCGGCGCGCGAGGTCGTGCGCCGGCGCCGGCGGCGCTGGTTTTCGCCGGAGCTCTCGCGTCTGGCGCTCCGTCTGCTCGACGAGGCCGCCTTCTGGCACGCGCTCGGCGCGGTGGCCTCGATCGAGCTGCTGCGCGACGTCGCGCCGGCGCCGGCGATGCTGCAGGTGAGCGACGCCCATCTCGATCGCATCGTCGATGCGTTTGCCGGCGTCATCGACGCCAAGTCGCCCTACACGCACGACCATTCGCGACGCGTCGCCGACTACGCCGTGGCGGCGGCCGCGCGCCTCGGGTTCCCGGACGAGCGGCTGGTGCGCCTGCGCCGCGCGGCGCTGCTGCACGACATCGGCAAACTGGGGGTGTCGAACGCCATCCTCGACAAACCCGGCGCGCTCACCGCCGACGAATGGCTGGTGATGAAGGGGCACACCCGGCACACGCTCGAGATTCTCGACGCCGTGCCGATCTTCCGCGACCTCGCCGTGGACGCGGCGGCGCATCACGAGCGCCTGAACGGCACGGGCTACCACCTGGGCCTGCAGGGCGCGGCCCTGACGCCATCGGCGCGTGTGCTGGCGGTGGCCGACGTGACCGATGCGCTGCGCTCCGACCGGCCCTACCGGGCCGGCCTCGCCGTGGAGCGCGTGACGGCGATGCTCGCCGAGGATGCGGCGGGCGGGAAGATGTGCCCGCAGAGCGTGGCGGCGATGACCGAGGTGCTGCGCGCCTGACGGGTCTTCGCCTCTGCTAGACTGCGCGCGGTGGCGGCCGCATCCGGCCGCCCCAGGGAGTCGCCGCCGTGATCCGTCGCCTGTCCCGTTCGCTCGCCGTGACGCTCGTGACACTCGTAGCCGTGCCGGCCGCGGCCCAGACGCCGCCCGTGCCGGCCGTCCACATTTCGCCGGCCGAAGTCGCCGCCTTCCTCGAGACGGCCATCGCGAAGAGCGCCGTCGATCAGCCCATCAAGGGCGTCGACGTCCACGGCGGCAAGGCCCTCGTGGCCATGCTGCACCGCGACAAGGCCGAGGCCGGCGCGCTCATCCACGAGCGGGTGACCGAGACGTACTACATCCTCCATGGCAGCGGCACCATCGTGACCGGCGGCTCGCTCGGCGGCACGGCCAAACCCACCGACCTCACGCGCGTGGGCGCCGGGCCGAGCCTCTCGGGAGAACGGCAGGGCGGCGAGAGCCGGCGTGTCGGGCCAGGCGACGTCATCATCATCCCGGCCGGGACGCCGCACAGCTTCAGCGCCCTCGATTCGCCGATCAGCTACCTGGTGTTCCGCTTCGATCCAGGGAAGTGACAGGGACCGGGGGCTGGGGCGTCCGGCAAGGGCATGACGTCCATGCCCGCAGAAAGACGAAAGGCCCGGCGGTTGTCCGCCGGGCCTTCGTTGTCTGAGCGGTAGCGCCGGGCGCCTAGACCCTCGCGGGCAGCGTCTTGAGCACTTCGTCCACGAGGAACACGTCGGTCAGCAGCGCGCGCAGGTGAATCGACGCGTTCAGATTGTCGACCATCTGCGAGCTGATGCCGGGCTGCGCCAGCACGAGGCGCACGGCCGCGCGCGCCGAGGCGGCATCGCGGTCGAGCACTTCGATGTAGGCGTCGTACCGGTCGGCGTGCGCGACGCCTTCCGCGGTCACGACACCGCGGAACACGTCACCGAGGCCGTCGAGCGCCGATTCCAGGCCGGAGAGGAACGACCGGACCTGGGCGCCGCTGTTGGACCCCTGATCGCTCGCCAGGCCCTGGGCCGCGTAGGCGAGCATGAACTCGTAGGCTTCCTCGATGCGGTTGCACCGGGCGGCCATCTCGTCGCGTGTGGCCACGGCCTATTCCGACGGCCGGCCGCCGACGGGCTCGGAGCCCGGCACGCGCCAGCGGGTGGGGTCGTGGTGTTCGAGGTACTGGCGCCGCGTGATGAAGCCGAACAGCATCGACTTCGTCAGCCACAGCTTCTCGGGGCGGATGGCGAAGTAGATGTGCGCCATCGTGAGACCCACGAGCGCCACGCCGGCCGCACCGTGCGCCACGTACATCCAGCTCCACGTCGTGTCGGCCAGGATGTACGGATCGCGCGTGAAGAACGGCGTCTGCACCCGCTTCATCATGAAGAGCCCGGTGGCCGTGGCCCCGATGCCCGTCACGACGATCGCCATGTGATACAGGCGGTTGCCGAGCGGGTACTTCGCCGGCTTCGGTCCGGCGGCGTCGCCGCCGAGTTCCCGCATGATCTCCGACTTGAATTCGGGGATGTCCTTCGGGCCGATCCAGATCGACCAGAAGTCCATGAAGAACGTGGCGTGGATGATGTGGTAGAGGATCGACGCGGCCAGCACGAGCCCCGCCATCCAGTGCCATTCCACCCAGGCAAACTGCACGCCGACGATCGGGAGGAACGACGTGAAGAGCAGCGTGAGCATCGCCGCCGCCATGATCCAGTGGAACATGCGGGCGGCCAGGCTGTGGCGCTGGATCTTCTCGGGCAGCCCCTTCAGCTTCGCCTCGAGCGCATCGACGTCAGCCGATGCGCGCTTGGAGTGCGCCGACAGGAGCATGTAGACGGAGTGTGCCGCGAGGAACACCACGCCCGCGAAGAACGAGACCCACAGCAGGTCCCACGAGATGTGCGTGAAGACCGATTGACCCCAGGGGGTGATGCCCCTGGTTAGGAAGTCGATGCCCATCCGTTGTCCCCCCCGCGGATCGCGCGCTTGACCAGGTTGCGCATCAGCGGAATCTTGTAGGCGTTATGGGCGAGGGGCACCGCGCCCCGCACGGCCAGTTCGCCGGCGGCGTTCGCGGTCTCCTCGTTCCGTGGCTTGCCGGCGACGAACTGCTCGACGGCTTCGAGACGCATCGGCTGCGCGGCCACCGCATTGACGACGATGCGCGCGCGTTCGATGGTGGAGCCGTTGACCTTCATCGCCGAGGCGATGTTGACGAGCGGGAAGTCCCACACCTTCCGGTCGGCGACCTTCTCGGTGTAGAACTCGGCGCCCGCCCACGTGCCCGGGATGCGGATCGCGGTGAGCAGTTCACCCGTCTGCAGCGTCGTGAGCCGGGTGATGTCGGTGCCGGGGCCGATGAAGTAGTCCTGCGCGTCGACGATGCGTTCGCCCTTCGACGAGCGGATGACCATCTTCGCGTCGAGCGCGATCATGGCCGGCGCCGTGTCGGACGGATTGACCGCCACGCAGCGGTCGGCGCCGAAGATCGCATGCTCGCGGTTGACCGCCGTCGGCGTGTCGGCGTAGCACACGTTGCCGCCGGCGCGGTAGCACGACCAGCCGGCGCGGTAGTACCAGCAGCGCGCATCCTGCGAGAGGTTGCCGCCGATGGTGCCCTGGTTGCGGATCTGCGGCGAGGCCGCGGCTTCCGCGCCCTGGAAGAGCACACCGAACTTCTCGCGCACGAGCGGGTTCGTGGCCACCTCGGTCAGCGTGGTCATCGCGCCGATCTCGATGCCGTCGCCCGACGCCTTGACGCCGCGCAGCCCCTCAATCGCGCCCAGTTCGACGACCACCGCGGGCTTGCGGATGCGGTCCTTCAGCCAGTCGAAGCTGTCGAGACCTCCCGCCATTACCCAGGCGTCGGCGCCGTGCCGGTCGAGCAGGCCCAGCGCGTCGTCGAGACTCGCCGGCTGGAACAGCTCGAACGCCGGCATCATGTCGTGAATCACAGCCATGATTCGATGCTCCCCTTAGATGTGCGCGACGAGCGCGTCGTGCTGCCAGGTCTTGGATTCGATGGACGTCAGCAGCAGGTCTGGCGTCATCGGGTAGCGGCGGAAGGCCTCGGCGCCGAGCGCGTTGACGAGGGCCGCAGCCACCGCCCCGCAACCGGCACCGACCGGCGGTTCACCGATGCCGCGCGCGCCCACCGGCGTTTCGGGATCGGGAATGTCCGTCGCGGCGATCTTGACGGTGGCCGGAATGTCCATGATGGACGGCGGCTTGTTGTGGTGGAAGCGGCGGGCGAGGCAGACGCCGTACTGCTTGTCGTAGACCCAGCGCTGCGAGACGGCGTGACCGATGCCGAGCATCGAGCCGCCGAAGGTCTGACCGTTGAGGTTCCGCGGATGCAGCACGGTGCCCACGTCAGCCACCGCCGTGTAGTCGACGATGCGCCAGGCGCCGGTTTCGGTGTCGACCTCGACTTCGGCGAAGCCGGCCACGAACGAGTGCGTGTTGCCGTCGCGCTTGTAGTTGTCCTTGGCGACGCCGATGAGGCCCTGACCGGCCACGACCTTCAGCGCGCTCTTCGTGAACGCGTTGATGTCCTCGGGGCCCTCGTGCCCGTCGTACTTGCCGCCGAGTTCGATGGCCTTCTTCGCCACCTCGGCGAACGTCAGCGGCCCGACCTTGCCGTTCGAGACCTTGTAGCTGGCGGGTGAGCCGCCGCGCATCTTGGCGGCCACTTCCTGCATCTTGGTCTTCAGGTCGTTGGCGGCGGCGTGGGCCGCGCGCGTCATGGCGTGCACGGTCTGGCTGCCGGCCGAGACACACGTCCAGGGCAGGCCCTTCGACGTGTTGCCCCAGACCACTTCGAACTGCTCCCACGGCGTGTCGAGCACCTCGGCGTAGACACGCTGGCAGTCGATGACCGACTCGGTGCCGAGGTTGCCGATGCCCGTCTGCACCTGCACCTTGCCGTCGGGCCGCACGATGGCCAGGCCATCGAAGCCGATCGAGCCGGCCGTGTAGGGACCGACGGCGACGCCGATGCCACGCACCTTCGTGCCGCGCTTCTGGCCGGCCGTGGCCTTCTTCTCGTCCCAGCCGAAGAGCGCCTTCCCCTGATCGAGCGCCTCGCGCACGTTCGCCTGGGTGACGTAGGCCTGCTTCTTGGTGGCCGGGACGATCGGGCCGTACGGCGCCTTGCCGGACGGCGCGTTGATCTTCAGCAGCTCGACGTGATCGATGCCGAGCTTCTGCGCCGCCTGCGCCATGATCGGGTCGAGCAGCGCGTTCATCTGCATGCCGCCCGGCGACCGCTGCGACGTGCGCGGCGGGGTGTTGGTGAGCACCGAGATGCCGCGCCAGCGGTAGGTCTCGGGCTGGAAGTTCAGCGACGCCATCGACCCGGCCGAGCGGTGATCGCCCTGCGGGTTGTAGGGGCCGTTGTCCTGGATGGTGAAGAAGTCCATCGCGACGATGCGGCCGTCCTTGCGGAAGCCGACCTTCGCGCGGCCGAAGATGCCGGCGCGGGCGCGGCCGATGTAGTGCTCTTCCTCGCGCGTGATGCGCATCATCACCGGCACGCCGTTCAGCTTCTTCGACATCAGCGCCGGGATGGCCATGCTGTGGCTGCCCGGGATCTTGCTGCCGAAGCCGCCGCCGGTGAACTCGCTGATGAGGACGACTTCGTCGACCTTGATGCCCACCATGCGGGCGATGTTCGGCACGGTCTGCGCCACGCTCTGCGTGGAGCCGTGCAGGAACAGCTTGCCGCCCTGCCAGTAGGCCATCGCCGTGCGCGTCTCGAGCGGCTGGTGACCGGTGGACTGCGAGTACAGCGTCTCGTCGAGGATGAGGTCGGCCTTCTTGAAGCCTTCCTCGATGTTCCCGAGTTCGAACGTGTCGGGCGCTTCGCCCATCGGCAGGCGCCCGTCCTTCGCGTCGGCGAAATCGGCGTCGGTCCACTTGACGTTCGCGACCTTCAGCGTGGGGCCGGCGCCGGTGTAGACGTTGCCCTGCGTGCGGGCGTTGGCGCCGTTCGGACGCAGGCTGTCGATCGGATCCACCGCGAAGGGCAGCGGCTCGTAGTCGACCTTGATGAGCTCGATGGCTTCGGCGGCCGTCGTTTCGTCCACCGCGGCGAGCGCGAGAATCGGCTCGCCCTGGTACACGGGCTCGTCGGTGAGCGCGGTTGCGGTGACGAGCTTCGCAGCCTGTTGCGCCTGGGCCTGCACATCGCGGAGCGCGCGATCGAGCGTGGCCGATGCGCGCTGGACCTCAGCCCAACC
>JALHON010000193.1 GCA_022842985.1 Acidobacteriota bacterium
ACGAGCGTGTCGCGCGGCACTTCGGCCGTCGAGCCATCGGCGAGCCGCACGAGCAGCGGATACGGTCCGGGCGCGGTCAGGGCCGTGATGTCAGCGGCGCCGAGGCCGTCGAGGGCGCCGGCGACGCGCACCGTAGCATGGGGCGCCGCTTCCGCGAACGTGGCCGCCAGATCCGGACGCGGCGTCTGGCCGATCGTGACGATCCCGAGGACGGGCGGCGTCACGCGGTCTCCGGCCGCACGAACTGCCCGTGCCCGGGCCGGCCCGTGACGATGCCGTCCCTGTAGACCACGGCGCCGCGCACGACCGTCGAGACGACGCGGCCGTGCATCTCGACGCCGTCGTAGATCCGCATGTTGGCGCGCGATTTCGTGAGCGCGCCGGCCGAGTCGTAGCGCCAGGTGGCGCCGAGGTCGACGATCGTGAGGTCGGCGTCGGCGCCCGGCTGCAGGCGTCCCTTCCGCGGCAGGGCGAAGAGCTTCGCCGCGTTCTCCGAACAGAGCGCCGCCACGTCTTCGAGCGTGATCCAGCCGTGGTGCGCGGCGGTCAGCATGAGCGGCACCAGCACTTCGAGACCGGCCAGCCCGGGCGGCGCCAGGAAGATGTTGTCGTCGCCTCTGGCCTTGTCTTCGGCGAGGAACGGCGAGTGATCGGTGCCGACCACCTCGATGAGTCCTTCGCGCAGGCACTGCCGCAGGCCGCGCACTTCCCGCTCGCCTCTGAGCGGCGGGTTGCACTTCGCGAACGGCCCGAGCCGGTCGAGGGCTTCGTCGGTGAAGAAGAGATACGGCGGGCACGTCTCCACGGTGGCGTCCACGCCGCGCCAGCGCGCGTCACGCGCCATGCGCGCCGACCGCGGGCTCGAGCAGTGCACCACCTGCACGCGGGCGCCGAGGTCTTCGGCGAGCGCGAGGACGATGGCCACCGACAGGTCTTCGACCACCGCCGGCCGGCTCTCGGCGTGCGCGCGGCCCGTCTTCCGCCCGGCGGCTTCGAGCTGCCGCTGCGCGGCCTCGAACGTGGCCGTGTGTTCGCAGTGGAAGCAGTGCCTGAGGCCGGTGGCCCTCACCGCGCGCATCACGTCGCGCAGCAGCACCTCATCGGTGCACCACAGGCCGAAGAACTCGTCGAGCCGGGTGGGCGGCGGCGGCTGGAGGAAGGTCTTGAAGGCGACGGCCCCGGCCTCGGCCTGCCCGGCGATCTCCGCGAGGTTCTCGTGACCGGCACCCCCATACAGCGCGAAGTCGACGACCGCCGTCGCCTCACACAAGGCGGCGCGTTTCGCCAGCGACTCACCCGAGTTCACCGGCAGCTTCGAGATGGGCATCTCGAAGATGGTGGTGATGCCGCCGGCGGCCGCCGCCGACGTGCCCGAGAGGAAGTCTTCGCGTTCCGGCACGCCCGGGTGGCGGGTGTGCACGTGCGTGTCGATGACGCCGGGCAGGATGTGGTGCCCGGTGGCATCGAGGCGGGCCGCGCCGTCGAGCGCGGCGCCCGGCGCCTCGACCGCCACGATCTGCCCGCCGGTGACGGCGATGTCTGCCGCCCGGATCCCCGAAGACGTGATGAGCGTACCGCCCGTGACGACGAGATCATGAACCACGGCGCCATGCTATCGCGCTATACAGTTATGGTGAAACAACGTCGGCCGAACCCCGGCCGGGAGGCCCCCGTCATGTCCAGGTCCCTGCGCGGTATCGCCGCGTTCCTCGTCGTCGCCGAACTGGCCGTCGCGCCGCTCTTCGCGGTGGGCAGCCGCAAGGCCGAATACGTCGGCGGCACCATCACCGCCATCACCGAAGCCGCGGAGGGGCTGCTCGACACCACCACCGAGGCCCAGCTCATCTTCACGCCCGAGCGCGGCAAGGGCCCGTCGGTCGTGATTCCCTACACGTCGATCACCGGCCTCGAGTACGGCCAGAAGGCGGGGCGGCGCGTGGGCGCCGCGATCCTGGTGAATCCGCTGCTGCTCTTCTCGAAGAAGCGCAAGCACTTCCTGACCATCAGCTACAAGGACAAGGACGCCAAGGAACAGGCCGTCGTGCTCGAACTTGGCAAGGACATCGTGCGGACGACGCTCACCATCGTCGAGACGCGCTCCGGCAAGGAGATCGAATACCAGGACGAGGAAGCCCGTAAAGCCGGCCGCGGCGGCAACTAGCGGCCGAACTTCTCGACGCGGTTGACGACCGGCGGGAGCGAGCGCAGGTAGGCGTAGATCGCCCGCAGGTCGTCATCGCGCATCCCGGCGTAGTACGTCCAGGGCATCTCGGTGTTCTGGAGCCGCTCGGCGCCTTCGAGCGTGCGCGGCGCGTCAGCGCGGTAGGCGCGGAACTTCTCCAGGAACTGGTCCTCGGTCCACGTGCCGAGGCCGGTCGCGGCATCGGGCGTGAGATTCGCGGACCGAACCAGGCCGACACCATTCGGCGAGAACGGCGTGCCCCCGGCGAAGTCCTTGCCCGGGAGCGGCGCGCCCTGCGCGTCCATGGGCGTGTGGCAATCGGCGCACACGGCGGCATTCGTCAGATAGCGGCCATAGGCGACACGGTCCGACGGGTCGGGAATCGGCACGTGCGACGCCGCCGCCGGGATCGTGCGCACGACGAGCGGCAGCGGGAACTTCAGCGTGCGCGCGGGCACCGGATCGTGCGACAGGGCGGGCAGCGTGCGCAGGTAGACAACGATCGCCTCGATGTCTTCGCGCGACATCTTCCCGTAGCGCGGATACGGCATGAGCGGAAAGAGCGGCGTGCCGTCGCGGCTCACGCCGGTCGTGATCGCGCGCACCAGTTCCCCATCGGTCCACTCGCCCACGCCGCCCGGCGTGATGTTCTTCGCGTAGAGCACGAAGGGTTCGGCGCCAAAGCCGAAGCGCTGTCCGCCCTTCCCCTTGGTGCCGGCGATGACCGGCGCGCTGAAGCGTGACCAGTCGCGATCGGCGTGGCAGACGACACAGCCGACGACGTTCTCGACGAGGTACTGGCCGCGCGCGAGCCGTTCGGGCGTGGCTGCGATGCGGACATCCTCGGCAGGCGGTACCGCGGGGTAGCGCGTGAACAGGTAGACGAGGCCGGCGCCGGCGAGCACGACGACCAGGGCCGCAAGGCCCGCGAGCAGCTTGAGCAGCGTCTTCATGGGGGGGCAGGTCCTCCGGGACCACTCGGCGTCAACCGCCGGGAGCGCGTCAGTATGCGTCAGAGGAGACGCTGGGCCACGCGTGTTTGTTCACGCGAAGCGCGCCAGCGCGACGGCTACCGCGTGGCGGCCACCGGTACGGTCCGTCCGGTGCTGCGGCGCGCGCGGCGGAGCCCTTCGTGCGCGTCGACCGCGTCCGGCGGATCGTCGAGGTCTAGCTGGTCGAGCAGCGTCACGGCGCGATCGAAGGACGCGGCCGCGGCCAAGTGCCGGCCCGCCGCGAGTTCGACCTGTCCTCGCGCCGCGAGAATCCGCCACAACACGGAGTCATCACCGTTGCTGGCGGCTTCGGCGCGTTCGAAGTGCGCGAGTGCGCCGGCGACGTCCCCGGAGCCGCCGGCGACCAGTCCGGCCACGAGCAGCGGACGCCAGAGCGCACGGCCCCCGGCCTCCATGGCCGCGACGATGTCCGGTGCCTCGCGCGCGGCCTCCGCGCGCCGCCCGGCCTGCCACAGCGCTTCGGTCCGCAGCGCGCGCGCGTTCACGGTGTTGTCGTGCACCGGACCGAAGAGTGCGGTGGCGGCAGCGACCGCCCGATCGGCGTGCGGCAGCGCGTCGCCGCCACGGCGCGTGCCGACCAGTGCCAGGGCGACGGCGTTGTGGAACGGCGCGACCACCGAGGCGCCCACGTGCGGCTGCCTTTCGATGATGGCGAGCGCTCGCCGCGCACTGATGACCGCGGCGTCATGCCAGCCGAGGCGCATCTGCATGTGCGCCAGGCGCTGCAGGCGGTAGGCCACCGAGCGGCCATCGGGACCGAAGACCGCTTCGGACTCGGCGACGACGCGCTGCATGAGGTCGACACTGCGGCGCACCTCGCCCTTGTCCAGCAGCGCGTCCGCGTACAATCCCCGCGTCCGCAGCGCGTAGGGATGCCCCGGGTTGTCGGCGAACAGCGTCTCCACGATGGCGAGGGCACGTTCGGCCGCCGCAACGGCTTCAGCCGGGTGTTTCGCGTGGTGTTCCGCATCGGCGACGATCATGAGCGCCTCCAGCAGTTCGCGCGGGGAGCCGCCGGCCCGTTCGGTCAGGGCGAGTGACTCCCGCGCCGCGTCCACCCCCGCGGCGTAGCGGCCGGCGCGGATGTGGGCGTCGGCGCGGAGGCGGCTCAATGTGGCCCGCGACACCGGCGCCTCGGCCGGCACGTCGGCCAGCATGGCTTCCGCGCGTTCCACCGCCGCGAGCATGGCGGCCGGTTCGCCCGAATAGAAAAGCGCCTGGGCCTGGAGGACATGCGCCCGCACCCGCAGTGCAGGATCGGCGGCGCGCGTGCTTTCGTCGACGGCCCGGCCGGCAACGCTGACGAGCGTCTGTGTATCGCCAAGGCCCAGGAGCCCTTCGCCCAGCACGATGAGGAGCTCCGCCTTGACCGGGCCGGATGGCTGTTCCGCCAGGCGCTCCTCGGCGCGCTTGAGCAGGTCGAGCACGGCCGCCGGGCGCGCGTTCGCGCCGTCGGGATTCGCATCCTGCAGCACCGACGCGATGAACGCCTTGACCTCCTCCGCGCGTCGTTGCTCCGCGCGAGCCACTCCGGCCTGCCACACGGCCACGCCCGCTCCAGCCAGCACAGCGACGAGCGACGCCGCCGTCGCCGCCACGCCCACCCGGTGCCGGCCGGCGAAGCGGCGCAGGCGATAGGTGCGGGAGGCAGGACGCGCCGAGACCGGCAGGCCGTCGAGCCAGCGCACGAGATCGTCGCCGAAGGCCTCGGCCGACGCGTAACGTTCGGCCGGCGCCTTGCGCAGCGCCTTCGCGAGAATGGTGTCGAGATCGCCGCGCAGGGCCTTGCGCGCCGCTGCGGCAGCCGCGGTCTGACTTGCGCGGCTCGGCTCCTGCGTGAGAATCGCCTCTTCGAGGGCCGCAGCGGATTCGCGCGCTGGCGCATACGGCCGCGCACCGGTCAGCAGCTCGAACAGCAGCACGCCGAGCGAGTAGACGTCGGTGGCCACACCGAGCGGCTGCTGCGCGATCTGCTCGGGCGACGCATAGGCCAGCGTCATCGCCCGGCCGGCTTCGACAGTGAGCGTCGAGTCGGCGGCATCATCGAGCAGCTTCGCGATGCCGAAGTCGAGCAGGCGGACCTCGCCCTCGGGTGTCACGAGCACGTTCGACGGCTTGAGATCCCGATGAATGACGAGGCGGCCGTGCGCGAAGGCCACGGCCCGCACCACCTGCAGGAACAGCCGCACCCGCGCCGGCACGGCGAGGCCCCGCGCCGCGACGTGCTGGTCGATGGCCGTGCCCTCGACGTACTCGAGGGCGAGGAACGGCTCGCCGTCGGCAGTGACGCCGGCATCGTAGAGCCGCGCGATATTCGGGTGCGTCAGGGTGGCGAGGATCTCGCGCTCGCGCGCCATACGCTCGGCGAGGCCGGGCCGGAACGCCAGGCCGTGCGGCAGTTTCACGGCCACCGCGCGCGCCAGCAGCCCATCGGCCCGTTCGGCGCGCCACACGGCGCCCTGGCCGCCACTGGCAATCGGCTGCAGCAATCGGTACGGCCCGACGAGCGCGCCGACACGTGAAGGCGCCTCGTCGGTCTCCTCACCTGCCGCCGCGTCGAACTTCGGCAGCGTGGCGAGGAACGACGCGCGGTCGAGCCCGTCGGCCTGCGCCAGCAGCGCGCGCAGCCGCGGCTTGAGGGCCTCGTATTCGGGGCCGAGTGTCTCGATCCAGGCGGGACGGGCGCTGGCGGGGAGATCCAGCGCATCATCCAGCAGGCGGCTGACGGTCGTCCATGTTCTGACGTCCATGGCGGTCTGTATACCAGACAAGCGTCATCGACGCGCCACGATCGTCAGGGTGAGGGGCAGGGGTCAGGGGGCGAGCTTCACACCGACGACGCCGATGACGATGAGGGCTACCGACAGGAGCCGCAGCACGCTCAGCGACTCGCCGAAGAGCAGGATGCCGGCGAGGGCGCCGCCCGCCGCGCCGACCCCCGTCCACACGGCGTAGGCCGTACCGGCGGGGATCGTGCGCAGCGTCACGGCCAGGAGCGCGAAACTGAGCCAGGCGACCGCCACGCTGGCCACCCCGTAGAGCGGCTGCGTGGCGCTCACCGACCGCTTGAGCGCCACGAGCCACACCACTTCGAGCATGCCCGCCGTGACGAGCACGGCCCAGGCCACCGGCGCACGTGTCGTCCACTGGGCAAGGTCCATCACACCCCCTTTAGCGCCGCGCGGCGGCCTGTGCCATCACGGCGACGGCCGACTCGAGCTGCGCCACGGCGGCCCGCAGCCGGGCGACCTCGTCGGTCTGGGTGGCCAGGAGGGAGGCCACCGTCGCGCGCTCGCGTTCCAGGCGCTGGACCTCGGCGAGCAGCAGGCCCGGCAGCACGTGGTACTTCACGGAGGCCGGCTGCCCGGCGTCGTCGTAGGCGACGAGGTCGGGGAGCACGGCCTCGACCTCTTCGGCGACGAGCCCGTACTGGATGGGCGTCGTGCCGTCGGCGAACGGCTTCAGGTAGCGGAACTGCACCGGCCGCAGGCGCTGGATGGCCGCCGTCACCGTCGGATCGAGATCCGCGATATCGAACTTCGTCTTCCGGCTCGACGAGACCGTGCCGAGCTGCCCGGCGCTGTTGACCACCACGGCCTGGGCGTTGTTGTTGCCGGTGGTCACGCCACGCACGCCGGCCGCGAACGCGCGCGTGTGCGTCGCATTGCCGAGCCGCATCGTGTTGCTCTCGTTGTTGAGCCCGGGATTGTTGAAGTAAAGGTTGTTGGTGCCGTTCAGCAGCAGGAACCCCGCCGTGTACCCCACGGCCACATTGCCATCGCCGGTCGCCAGTGACCCGAGGCTGTTGCCACCCAGTCCGACGTTCTGCGTGCCGGTCGTGAGGGCATCGAGGGCGCTCTTGCCGACGGCGGTGTTGAACGTGCCGGTATTGAGGAGCGACAGTGCATCGTGGCCAACCGCGGTGTTGTTGTCGTCGTCGGCGTCATACAGGGCGCGGTAGCCCAGGGCGGTGTTGCCGGTCGTGCCGGCCGCGTCCGCGTTCGCCAGGGCATCGAAGCCGGCGGCCACGTTCGCCGTGCCGCCGTTGAACGCCGCGCGCGTGCCGATGGCGACGTTCTGGAGGTTCGCGGCGCCGTTGCGCAACGCCGACACGCCGAACGCGCTGTTGTTGTGTCCGGTGACGTTCGCTTCGAGCGCGAACCAACCGGCCGCCGTGTTCTGCTCGCCGGTCGTCGTGGCGCTGAGGGCCGACCGGCCAAGCGCGGTATTGCCATCGCCGGTGGTCACCGCCACCAGGGCGCCGCTCCCCACCACGGTGTTGGTGACGTTGGTCCCGGCGTGCGTGTGATCGCTCCGGGCCGCCAGGTTCACGGCACCGGTGCCACCGTACGCCACCGACAGCGTCGCATCGCCAGTCGTGGCACCACCTGAGAGCCCCGGACCTGCGATGACGGCGGTGATGTCACCAGCGCCACCGGCGACCGGTTCGCACGTCACGGCGCCCGTCTGAGTCACGGTGCGCATGGCCTGTCCGGCCGGACACGTACCCGTGACGCGCGCCTGCACCTGCGCCGCGTTGATGTCGCTCAGCCCGACGGTGCCGTCGAGGATCTTCGCGGCGTCCACCGCGTTCGCGCCGAGGTGCGTCGAGGTCACGCCGCCCGGGGCGATGCCGAGCGTGACGGCACCGCTCGCGCCGCCGCCCGAGAGGCCCGGACCGGCGGTCACCGCCGTGATGTCGCCGCCCGTGGACGCCGTCACGGCTTCACACACGACCGAACCATCCTGGTTCACGGCCGTCATGAGCTGACCGGACGGACACGCGCTCGCCACCCGTCGCTGCACTTCCGCGGGGTTGACGTCGATGGCGCCGACGGTGCCGTCGAGGATGGTCGTCGAGGTGATGCTGCCGGGCGCGAGCGTGGTGATGGGCGCCGGACGCGGGGCGCCGCCCGTGCCCGCGCCGGGGGTGAAGACGAGCGTGCCCGTGTGACCGGCGCTGTCGCTCCACGGCCCGCCGAGGGTGGCGAGACTGAGCGCCGTCTGCACGTGTACCGGCGTGCCGCCGGGCGTCGTCACGATCGTGAAGCCCAGCGTGATCGTGCCGTTCGGATTGGGCACGGCGGTGCCCACGACACTCGCCCGCGTCGGCGCGCCGCACTGATCGTCGTAGCCGTCGAGGGTGTAGAGCCCGCCGTTCTGCGTCACCGTGACGCTGACCAGATTGCAGTAGGGCTGCAGCTGCCACTGGAAGGTGCCGAGGCTCTGCGCCTCCGCCCGTCGTGGGCTGCCGAGTCCGACCGCGAGTGCCAGTGCCAGCACCAGCGTTGCCATGCCAGGATTCCGAGCCATCGTTCAAGCCTCCCTGGAGCGTTCATCGCTCTCGGGGAGGCATACGGACCGGCGGACGGAATCCGGACATCGGGATCGCGGCCGGCCGGCCGCGGCTCCCGGCTCAGGCCAGCATGCCGGCCAGGAGCAGGCGCGCCTTCTCCCAGTCGCGGCGCACGGTGCGGTCGGTGACCCCGAGCGCTTCGGCCACCTCGGGCTCGGTCATGCCGGCGAAGAAGCGCAGCTCCACGACCTGGGCCGCGCGGGCGTCACGCTCCGGGAAGTTCTCGAGCGCCTCGTGCACGCGCACCACCAGGTCCTGCGCCGCCGCGTCCACCGCCATCGGCAGGTCGCTCGTGAGGCTCACGCGCACCACGTCGCCGCCGCGGCGCTCGGCCAGGCGGCGCCGCGCCATGTCCACGATGACCGACCGCATCACGCGGGCGGTCCAGCGCTGGAAGTGCAGCCGGTCTTCGATGCGTAGCCGCCCCGACGAGACGAACCGCAGATAGGCCTCGTGCACGAGCGCCCCGGTGTCGAGCGTCGGGGTGCGGACGTGCGCGCGGAGGCGGGCGCGGGCCATCCGCTGGAGCAGCGGATAACTCTCCGCAAAGAGGGCGTCGGCCGCCGCCGCGTCTCCGGCCTGCGCGCGGTGCAGCAGCGAGGTGAGGTCGCCGGGCATCGTCCCGCATTATCCGCCGCCGGCCTCCCTCTCATGCGCGTCTCATGCGGGGCTGCTACAAGAGTCCTCGCATGGCCACACGACTTCTCGGGCTGGCTCTCCTTTGCGCGGCGATGGCAGCACCCGCCGCCGCGCAGACAGCGGGCGGGACACTCACCCTCGCCGACGCCCTCACCCGGGCGCGCACCGAGGCGCCGGCGCTCGCCGCCGTCCGCGCCCGCATCGACGGCGCC
>JALHON010000194.1 GCA_022842985.1 Acidobacteriota bacterium
CGCCCGCCGTGCCGGCCGTCACGGCTTGGTTCAACGACGAGCCGCTCGCCGCCGTGCTGCGCCTGGGCACCGAAGACTACTCGGTGCTGGCCAGCCCGCTCGCGCGCCAGGCGCCGGCCGGGGCTGGCGCGCCCGGCGTCGTGCCGCACGCCATCGTGCTCCGCTCGCGCACCGAGCGCATGGGCACGCTCGGCACGATCCGCGCCGCCCTGGGCGTGGTGGCGCTCGCCACCGTCGCCCTCGCCGCGGTGCTCAGCTACTCGCTCGCGCGCACGGTCACGCGGCCGCTCGCCACCATCACCGCGCACATGCGCGATGCCGCCGCCACCGGCGACCTCACGCGCAAGGTGGCGCTCGCCGATTCGCCGTGGACCGACGAGGATGCGCAGCTCGTCGCCTCGACCTACAACACCCTGACCGAGTCGGTCGCCGCCGCGCAGCGTGACACCGCGCAGCGCGAGCGGCTCTCGGCGCTCGGCCGCCTCTCGACGGTCATCGCGCACGAGATCCGCAATCCGCTCATGATCATCAAGGGCGCGCTGCGCCAGCTCGGCCGGCCGGGCGCCGCCGCCGCCGACACGCGCGAAGCCGCCGCCGACATCGACGAGGAAGTCGATCGCCTCAACCGCGTCGTGAACGAGGTGCTCGACTTCGCGCGGCCGATCCGCTTCGACTGCGCGCCGGCGGCGATGAACGACATCTGCCGGTCGGCCCGCGATGCCGTCGTGGCCGCGCAGGCCACGCCCGACATCGCGCTCGATCTCGATCCGGCGTGCGGCGACCTCACGACCGATGCCGAACGCCTGCGCACGGTGCTCGTGAACCTGCTGACCAACGCGCGGGCCGCCGTCGAACGCCGCGACGATCACGACGGGCCGCTCATCACGCTCGGCTCGCGGCGGCACGGCCGGCACGTGCGGCTGACAGTGCGCGACCGCGGTGTCGGCATCGCCGCCGACGACATCGGCCGCGTGTTCGATCCATACTTCACCACGCGCCGCACGGGCAGTGGTCTCGGGCTGGCGATTTCGAAGAACGTGGTCGAAGGTCTCGGCGGCACCATCAGCGTGTCGAGCCGGCTCGATGTGGGCACCGAGATCACGCTCGACCTGACCGACACGCCGGAGCGGCGCACGTGACGATGACACCCGGGGGCCGCGTGCTCCTCGTCGACGACGAGGAGAAGATCCTGAAGACGCTCGGCCGCGCGCTGCGCGACGAGGGCCACGACGTGACCACGGCCGCGCGGGCGCTCGACGGTCAGCGCCTGCTGGCCGAGGAGGCCTTCGACCTGCTCATCATCGACTACCGTATGCCGGATCGCTCCGGCATGGAGGTGGTGAAGGAACTGGTCGCGACGACTCCCGACGGCGAGCGTCCGGCCATCGTGATGATGACCGCGCACGGCAGCGTCGAGAGCGCCGTGGAAGCGATGAAGCTCGGGGCGCACGACTACCTGCAGAAGCCCTTCGAGGTGGACGAGCTGCTGCTCACGGCGCGCCGCGCCCTGGCCGCCCAGCGCGCCCGCACCGAACTCACCTACCTGCGCAGCGAGCGCGACGCCGACTTCGATCACTACGGCATCGTCGGGCGCAGCAAGGTGATGATCGACATCTCGAAGCGCATCGAGCTCGTCGCGCAGTCGCGCAGCACGGTGCTGCTCACCGGGGAAACCGGCACCGGCAAGGAACTCGTGGCCCGCGCCATCCACGACCGCAGCCAGCAGCGTCACCTGCCGCTCATCAAGGTGAACTGCGCCGCCATCCCCGACACGCTCATCGAATCCGAGCTCTTCGGTCACGTCCGCGGCGCCTTCACGGGCGCCATCTCGGCGAAGAAGGGCCGCTTCGCGCTCGCCGACGGCGGCACCATCTTCCTCGACGAGATCGCCACGCTCGGCGCGGCCGTGCAGGCCAAGCTGCTGCGCGTGCTCCAGGAACGCGAGTTCGAGCCGCTCGGCAGCGAGCGCACCGAAAAGGTGGACGTGCGTGTCATCGCGGCCACCAACCGCGATCTGCGCCAGATGGCGAGCGAAGGCCGCTTCCAGGAAGATCTCTACTACCGGCTGCACGTCATCCCGATCGAACTGCCACCGCTGCGCCAGCGGCTCGACGACCTGCCGGCGCTCGTCGATCACTTCGTGCAGAAGTTCTCGCAGCGGCTCGGGAAACGCATCACCGGCGTGGACGCCGAGGCGATGGCCGAACTGAAGCGGTATCACTGGCCCGGCAACGTGCGCGAGCTCGAGAACACCATCGAACGCGCGGTCGTGCTCACGACCGGCCCGTCGCTCACGCCTGAGTCGGTGTGGGTGATGGGCGCGGCGTCGGCCCCCACCACCGGGCTGCCTTCGCTGCGGCTGCACCAGAACGTCGAATGGGTCGAGCGCGAGACGATCCGCCACGCGCTCGAGCGGGCCCGCGGCGTCAAGAAGGACGCCGCCGAGCTCATGGGGCTCAGCCAGCGCGCCCTGTCGCACTACCTCGCCAAGTACCGCATCGACTAGCCGGCCCTTACGCGGCCGGTAAGGGCTTACGCCCGCCGTAAGTCGCCGGCAAGCCCATCAGTTCCTCGCGTGCGGAAACACGCCGGAATCTTCACCATGCCGACTCGAACGCGGCGGCACCGCCCTTGCAAACCTGCGTGGCATGGCGCACAACGGCCCGGCCGGACGGACCGGCGCTCTCCAACTCATGCGAACCCTCGTGGTGTTCGTCACTGTTGCCGTGGCGGGGATGGCGCTCCTCCCTGAAACGCCGGCGCACGCCGGCGTGGGGAAGGACCCCGCCACGGCATACGCGCCTGCCGCCGTCGCCGCTTCGCCGGCGGCCCAGTCGTCCGACGTGAAGACCTTCACCGTCGTGGCGAAACGTTTCACGTTCGAGCCGGCCACCATCCAGGTCACCGTTGGCGACAAGGTGCGCCTCGTCGTATCATCCGCCGATGGCGTGCACGGCGTCGGCATCCGCAAGTTCAAGGTCAACACGCTCGTGCCGCGCGGCGGCAAGCCGGTGACCATCGACTTCACGGCCAGCGAGGCCGGGACCTTCCCCATCGTCTGCTCCGAAGCATGCGGTGACGGGCACGCGGATATGCGCGGCTCGCTCGTCGTCGTCGCATCGTCCAAATAAACACACTCTCTCTCGAGGTCAGAGTCCCCATGCGACATCTGCGGTTGTTCGTGTGCACCATGCCCCTGGTGCTGTTCAGCGTCGGCTGTGACGAGAAGTTGTCGGACCTCACCGGTCCGACGCCGGATCTGCAGCCGACGATGAGCAGCATCACGGCGCAGATCTTCACCAACTCCGACTCCAGGGCCGTCGTTCCTGCAGCGGCTGCCACACCGACGTCGGCCGGACGCCGGCCGCCGGCGTCAACCTCAAGGATGCCGCCACGGCCTATGCCACGCTGGTGGGCCGGCCCAGCACCCGTAAGCCGGGGGCGACGTTCGTGATCCCGGGCGATCCGGACAACAGCTATCTGGTGCAGAAGCTCGAAGGCCGCTCTGACATCGTCGGCGTCCGCATGCCGATTGGTGGCCCGCCCTTCCTGACCGACGGGCAGATGCTCGTCATCCGTCGCTGGATTCAGTCCGGCGCCAGGAACGACTAGGGCCCCGGCCCGTCCCCAACAGGAGCACAACGTGAAGGCAGCCATCGCACGACTTCCGCTTGCATTGACCATGGCCCTCGCCGTGGGCATCACCCCCGCTCTGGCCAGTGACCCGCCGGCCGCCGCCAAGAAGACGGCGGACGCGCCCGCTCCGGCCGACACTGACGCCGCGGCCGACGACGCCGCCGCGCAGGACGACGATCCGGACATCGACATCAACCGCGCGCAACCCGACTTCACGCTCGTGAGTCTGCCGACCACGCTGCGTCTGCCGGCCCGCAAGGGGGCGTTC
The DNA here is from genome assembly GCA_022842985.1 of Acidobacteriota bacterium. Lineage (GTDB taxonomy): Bacteria > Acidobacteriota > Vicinamibacteria > Vicinamibacterales > UBA2999 > CADEFD01. Next base: position 3,905 of record JALHON010000194.1, read on the forward strand.
CGCATCACGCACCGCTTCACGCGGCCCCTCGGCCAGGGCAGCCTGACCGACCTGCTGGCCGACGGCCTGGGCACCGACGGCGGCGCCGTCATCGGCTTCGAGTACCGGTTCGGCATCCTGAAGGCCACGCAGGTGGTCTTCCACCGCACCAACAACCGCACCATCCAGGTCATGCTGCAGCGGGAGATCAAGGGCCAGACCGAGGACTTCCCGATCGGCATCAGCGTCTTCGGCAGCGCCGAGGGCACGAACAACCTGCAGGACAGCTACTCGCCAGCGCTCGGCGTGCTGCTCTCGCGCGAGGTGTCGGACCGCGCGGCCATCTACGTCGAGCCCTTCTGGGTGAACAACACCAACCCGCTGCCCGCAGAGCTGGCCGATGACAACAGCTCGCTGCTCGTCGGCCTCGGCGCGCGCCTGCGCTTCACGAACAGCCTGTACGGCGTCTTCGAAGTGACGCCGCGTGTGAACGGCTTCGATCCGGGCAAGACGCAGGTCGGCGGCGGCATCGAGATGCGGGCCGGCGGCCACAGCTTCCAGATCAACGTGGGCAACGGCTTCGGCACGACGTTCGGCCAGATCGCCCGCGGCGGCACCAACGACTGGTATCTGGGCTTCAACATCTCGCGCAAGTTCTTCTGATCCATCCCGTCCGTTCGACCCCACGGGCCGTCCGCCGCGAGGCGCGACGGCCCGTGTGTCGTTTCCGGCACACGGGCGAGGTAATCTTGATCACGCGACCACCTGTCCGAGGTGCTCGAGGAGCCAGCCATATGTCACCAGCCCGCTCGATCGGCATCCTGATTCTCGCGACCGTCACCGCTGCCTGCGGTGGTGGAGGCGGCACACCGTCGGGCCCGTCGGGCGGCGGCACCTCGGGGGGCGGCACGGGAGGCACGGGCGGGGGCGGCACGGGCGGCGCGACGTCGAGCGCCACGATCACCATCGGGCCGAACGGCGTAGCGACCCCAAACGCGGTGACCATCACGCAGGGCGGCCGCGTCACCTTCGTGAACAACAACTCGCGGTCGCACGACATGTCGTCGGATCCGCACCCGAGCCACGAAGACTGCCCGCCGCTCGAACAGGTGGGCTTCCTCGCGCCCGGGCAGTCGAAGACGAGCGGCAACCTGAACACCGTGCGGGTCTGCGGCTTCCACGACCACAACCTGCCGACGGTCACGGGCCTTCAGGGCCGCATCACCATCGTCGCGCGGTAGGCCGGCACGGAGCGGCGCAGCGCAGCGTTGAACGCTTGTTCAACGCTGTGCTAGAGTGCCGTCGTCCATGGCCCCCGCGCAGACCCTCGCCAGCGCCGATCGGCGCATCGACATCCTGAAGAGCGCGGCCGCGGCCTTCCGCCGCCGCGGCTATCACGGCGCGAGCGTCGACGAGATCGCCAGCGCCCTTGAGATGACGAAGGGGAATCTCTACTACTACTTCCGCAACAAGGAAGAGATTCTCTACGCCTGTCACGAGTACTCGCTCGACGTGCTGCTGGCGCTGCTCGACGACGTGCGCGCCGACGGCTCGACACCCGACCAGAAGCTGCGCCGGCTGATTCTGGCCTTCGTGCATCTGCTGCTCGACGAACTCCAGGCCACCGCGCTCACGATCGATCTGCAGGCGCTCTCGCCGCCGCTGCTCGACAAGATCATCGCCCGCCGGGACGCGTTCGATCGCGGACTGCGGGAGATCATCCAGCAGGGCATGGACGCCGGCACGTTCGCCGCGGGCAATCCCAAGATGGTGGGCTTCGCGGTGATGGGCGCCGTGAACTGGATCACGAAGTGGTACGACCCGGCCGGCCCGATGACGTCCGAGGCCATCGGCCAGGCCTTCGCCGACTATCTCGTGGGCGGCCTCACGCGGATGCCCGCCCTCCCCACGCCGACGGCGCCGGCCGCGCGCTGAGCGGCGGATGCCGGCGGCGCGCGCTACTCCGCCGTCTCGCCCGGCTTGAGCGCGAGCACCTGGATGCCCGAGCCCTCGAGATGGTGCTCGAGCGCCTGAGGCGTGCCGGTGAGCAGCGGGAACGTGCCCCAGTGCATCGGCACCACCTGCCGCACCCCCAGCCAGCGCGCCGCGATGGCCGCCGTGTCGGGGCCCATCGTGAAGCGATCGCCGATCGGCAGGAACGCGATGTCGGGACGATAGAGTTCGCCGATCATCTTCATGTCGCCGAAGAGCGCGGTGTCGCCGGCGAAGTAGATCGTCTGGCCATTCTCGAGGCGCACGACGAAGCCCGCCGGCTCACCGAGGTAGGTGAGGTCGTCGAAGCTGCTGCTGTGCCGCGCGTCGGTCATCGTGATGCGCAGGCCGCGCAGTTCGATCGTGCCGCCCTTGTTCATCGGTTCGAGGCGGGTCACGCCCTTCGCGCCGAGCCACGACGTGATTTCGTAGATGCCGACCACGGTGGCGCCGGTGGCCTTCGCGACGGCCGCCGCGTCTCCCGTGTGGTCGCTGTGGCCGTGCGAGATGAGGACGAGGTCGGCCGCCGTGGGTGTCTTCCCCGCCGGGAAACTGGGATTGCCGGTATACCAGGGGTCGAAGAGCACGGTCGAGCCGCCGGGGGTCTTCAGCGAAAACGCGGAGTGGCCCAACCAGGTAATGGTGAGATTGGACATCGGTTGATCTCTTGATGGGGTGATCGGGTGATCTGATCTCGTGAACTGGTGATCTGGTGATCTGGTGATCTAGTGATCTAGTGATCTAGGGATAGGCGCAGTGCGCGTTTTGCCACCTTTCGGGCGGCGACGCATCGCACTATTCTCGTACATTCCTGCGGCGGGTGTTGCTGCGGGCGGTACGATAGCCGGCCGCGAAGATGGCGCGAAGTTCCCGTGCTGACCGGCCGGCCCGCTGGCGCCCGGGATCGCCCGCAGCCTCTGGCCGAGGGCGAAGACGGCGACCGCGAATGTCTGGCTGCGGGCTTCGAGCTCTTCGCGGCGCATCGCCGGACGGCACTGCACGGCCCATGCCGGCACGCCTCAGGCGCTCAGATCGCCAGATCACCAGATGTATGCCTCCAGATCATCGGATCACCTGATCACGCGATCACGCGATAACATGGTTGTGTGGAAGCCCCGCTGACGTTCATCAAACCGCGTGAGCCGAAACCCGACTGGCTGAAGGTGCGGGCCCCCGGGTCGGAGAACTACCTCCGGCTCAAGGGCATCATGCGCGACCTCAAGCTCAACACGGTCTGCGAAGACGCCCACTGCCCCAACATCGGCGAGTGCTGGCACCACGGCACGGCCACCTTCATGATCCTCGGCGACGTCTGCACCCGCGCCTGCGCCTACTGCGCGGTGAAGCACGGGCGCCCGCCGACGCTCGACCTCGACGAACCGGTGCGCGTGGCCGAGGCCGTCGCGGCCATGCGGCTCAAGTACGCGGTGGTCACGTCGGTCGATCGCGACGACCTGCCGGATGGCGGCGCGTCGATCTTCGCCGGCACGATTCGCGAGATCAAGGCGCGCATGCCCGAGTGCCGCGTCGAGGTCCTCATCCCCGACTTCAAGGGCGAGGAGGCGCCGCTGCGCGCGGTGCTCGACGCCGGGCCCGACATCCTCAACCACAACACCGAAACCGTGCCCCGGCTCTACCGGATGGCGCGCTCCGGCGGCAAGTACTCGCGCTGCCTCGAACTGCTCGAACGCGCCACCACGATTGCGCCGCACATTCCCACCAAGACCGGGCTCATGGTCGGGCTGGGCGAGGAACACGACGAGCTCGTGCAGGTCTTCCGCGACCTGCGCAAGGTGGGCGTGGCGATCCTCACGCTCGGCCAGTACCTGCGTCCTTCGGCGGATCACGCGCCGATGACGCGGTACTACCATCCCGACGAGTTCGCGGAACTGAAGCGCATCGCCCTCGGCCTCGGCTTCGTGCACGTCGAAGCCGGGCCGCTCGTGCGCAGTTCGTACCACGCGCACGAGCAGGCTGACGCGGCCGCGCTGGCGGCCGCCGCGCGTTAGCCGCGGCGCCGTTTCTCCGAACGCTGCGGTACAATCCCGCGTCATCCCCTCGATGACGCGCCTCGTCGGTCGTCTGCTCGTCTGCGTCTCGCTGGCCGCCGGGTGCGCCTGCGGCGGGGCGACCACACCCGCGCCCGCATCCGGGCCCGACGCCGCCCTCGTGGCCGCGACGAACACCGCCGTCGGCCACATGGGCCGCTACGACTTCCAGGCCGCCATCGACGTGCTGCGGCCGCTGGCCGCCGCCCATCCGGCCTCGGCCGAAACCGCCTTCAACCTCGCCGTCGCCCTCATCAACCGGCAGCGTCCCGACGACGCGCCCGAGGCGGAACAGCGGCTGCGCGCGGTGCTCGAGCATCCCGTCGTCGGTACCCGGGCCCGCTACGCGCTCGGCCTGTTCCTGCTCTATCAGGGCCGCGACGCCGAAGCCTTCCCGCTCCTGAGCGCGGTCGCCACGGCCGTGCCCGCCGATCCCTTCCCCGCCTACTTCTCCGGTCAGGCCCGTCTGGCCGCGGCGCCCGCCGAGGCGCTGCCATGGTTCGAGAAGGCACGCACGCTCGACCCGCTGCTGCGCAGCGCCAGCTACGGCGTGTTCCAGGCCGAGCAGCGCGCCGGCCGTCAGGCGCAGGCCACGGCGGCGCTCGCCGTCTTCGAATCGCTCGACACCGATCCGCGCGCGCGCATGGCGGAGTTCAAGTACACGCGCATGGGCCCGCTGGCCGAGGCGATGTTCATCGAGGCGCCCGTGGCGCCCACGCCCAGGCCCGACGGCCCGCCCTTCGAACGCGAAGCCGTGCTGCAGGCGCTGCCGCAGCCGTCCGCGGAGGCGCGCGTGACGGTCGCCGACCTCGACGGCGACGGCACGCTCGAGGTCTTCGCGTCGAACGCCGCCCCCGGCGCCTCGCCGAACGTCGTGCTGCGGCGCACCGGCGCGACCTGGACACGCGACGAGACGCACCCGCTCGCGGCCGTGCCCGGCGTGCGCGCGGCCCTCTGGGGCGACCTCGACAACGACGGCCGACTCGACGTCGTGTTCGTGCGCGGCAACGGCGCCTCGGCGGTGTGGCGGCAGACCGCGCCTGGCGCGTGGCAGGACGTGACAGCCACGAGCCGCGCCACGACGCGCGGCGTGGACGCGGTGGACGGTGCGCTCGTGGACGCCGACCACGACGGCGACCTCGACCTCTGGCTCACGAACGCCCGCGGCCAGAACGTGCTGCTGAGCAACAACGGCAACGGCACCTTCCGCGACATCGCCGCGACGGCGGGCGTGGCCGGCGACGGCCGTCCGTCGATCGGCGTGGCGTTCACGGACCTCGACGCCGATCGGGATCACGACATCGTCGTGCTGAAGGCGACGCCGCCGCACGAGGTGTTCCTGAACGATCGCGTGTGGCAGTACCGGCGCGACGCCGCGCCGGCCGCCTTCACGGCCGCGCCGCACGACGCCGTGCTCGCGGCGGACCTCGACGCCAACGGCCGCCCCGA
>JALHON010000195.1 GCA_022842985.1 Acidobacteriota bacterium
TAATGAGCATCAAGCGCAAGGCCGGCGGCTTCCGCAACGCCCAACACTTCACCACCGCCATCTACTTTCACTGCGGTGGGCTCGACCTCTACCCACGCTGATCCCGGAAGAGGCAGAATGTTGAATGTCAGCGAAGCCCGCCTGAATTGCTTACTCCACCCGTGCCCTCACCGGCATCGCATACGCCTGCCACATCGCATCGAGCCAGGCCGCATCCGGCGGGCCGTCCATCACCACGAACCGGTAGCGCAGCGTCAGTCCCTCGCCCGGCCGGATCGCCATCGGGCCAGCCTGCTGCGGCGCGAAGTTGAAGAACGGCTCGGTCGGATGGATGCGCATCGGCTGCGGCGACCGCACGTTGTCGGGATGTGACAGCATCGCGATGCCAGCCCGCTGCCCCTCGACGTCTCCGCTCATGTGCACCCACGTCGCACGCGTGCCGTGCCCCGGCAGGCGCCCACGGCCCGTGGACGTCAGGAAGAACGTGCGGTCCTTGCCGTCCCATTCGTGGCGGCCGCGCATCCCGACGCCGCCGTAGCGGTAGGTCGGTAACTCCAGCGGCACCGTGCCGGTCACCGTCTGGGTGATCTCGAGGTCGAAGACGTGCGCGGGCCGCGCCGACGTCGGCCACGCATAGGCGATCACACGCCAGTCCTCGAGGACGGCCGTGGTGGGCGTGGGCGCCAGCAAATCCATGTAGCGATGGCGCGCCTCGAAGCCCGCGGTGAGCGGGCCGGACCAGGCCCGCCCGAGCCGCTCGAACTCCACCGTGCCGGTGCGGTCACCCATGTTCCAGAAGTCCGGCGCGCGTCCGGCGAACCTCGTGCGGGTCCACGCCGCCCAGATGCCGTGGTGATGCTTGTGGTTGGGCGGATAGTCCTCGGTCACCCGTCGCCCCGACGGCGTCGTCACGGGATGGAGGTACCCGCCGCGCTCGTAGACGTCCTCGACGCCGGCCGGCAGGCGGAGCGGCTCGCCGACGTAGGTCAGTGTCGGTCGGCCATCGACGCTCACCCGCACGCGCGAGACGTCGCGCGCGGCGACGACGCGATCGGGCAGCGTCTCCTTGAGGGAGGGCTCGATGCGGTACCGGACGGTGCGCTCCGCGGGGAGCGACGGCAGCACCGCCCAGGCTTCGCGCTGCGGTCCGATCTGCAGGGGCACGACGTCGCCGGTCTGTTCGTCCCGGAGGTGCAGGTCGGCGCCCCGCACGGTCGGGGGCAACGGCACCTGGAGCCAGGCGTCGGTCCGGGCGAACTCGCCGGCCTCGATGATCAGGCGCGGCAGCGTCGACGAGGGCGTGGGTGGTTGCGCGAGCAGGGTCGTGCAGGCAGCGACACCAACCAGCAGACCTGCAACGCGTGCGCTCGGCATGCGCGAGGGTAATCCAGAACGCCGGCCCGCGGCCCACCGCATTGCCCCAGGATGGGACGATTGCGCGCAATCCAAATCGATGGAGAACGGGCGTCCAACGTTCCGGAGATCGCGAGGTGGCGTCGGGGGTCCAGGCACCGTCACCTGTTTGTACTAGGCCTGAGGACGTTGCAACACGTGGCGGACAAAGCAGTTACACAAACGTGCCCGCTCGAGCTGGCACGGCCCCTGTAGTGGCGCGGAGGTTGCACTCTCTCCAGACGCTGTCGGTCCCCACGCCCCGCTTGTCGGAGGTGTGAGTGAAGTCTGTTCGAACCCTTCTCACCGGAGGCCTGGCCATCGTGCTGGCCACGGTGCTTGCCCTGATGCCGGCCTCGGCGGCCGCCCAGGCGCTGTACGGCACCATCACCGGGACCGTCACGGACGATTCCGGCGGCACGATTCCCGGCGCCACCGTCACGGTGCTGAACGAGAACACCGGTCTCGAGATCAACGCCGTGACCGACGAGGCCGGCGCGTACACCGTCCGCAACCTGCAGCCCGGCACCTATACGGTCAAGGCGACCCTGCAGGGCTTCAAGGAGTATGTCCAGACCGGCTTGCCGGTCGGCCAGAACGAGACCTCGCGCGCAGACGCGAAGCTCGAAGTCGGCGCCCTGACCGAGTCGGTCACGGTGACGACCGAAGCGGCCCTCCTCAAGACGGACAAGGCGGACGTGTCGGTCAACCTGAAGCCGGCCGAAGTCGTCAATCTGCCGCTGAACCAGTACCGGAACTACCAGGGCCTGATGAACCTGGTGCCCGGTGCGACGCCGCCGGTCTTCCAGAACGCGCAGACCGACACCCCGGGCCGCGCGCTCGCGACCAACGTCAACGGCACGAACAACAACAACAACGTCACCCGTATCGACGGCGCGGCCTCGATCAACGTGTGGCTGCCGCACCACGCCGGCTACATCGCCCCCGTAGAGACGATCGAGACGGTCAACATCTCGACCAACTCGTTCGATGCCTCGCAGGGCATGACCGGTGGCGCGGCGATGTCGGTCGCGACCAAGTCGGGCACCAACGCCTTCCGCGGATCGGCGTTCTACTTCCGCAACCAGGACGACTGGAACGCCCGGCAGAACTTCTTCTCGGCGGCCAAGAACCCCGAGTCGTCGGTGGACATCCTCGGCGGCACCATCGGCGGTCCGATCAAGAAGAACAACCTGTTCTTCTTCGGCGGCTGGGAGCGCAACCTCGAGAAGAACTCGCGCATCTCGACCCTGACGGTGCCGACCGCGCGCATGCGCGCCGGCGACTTCAGCGAGGTGCTGGCGTTCAACTCGTCGTTCCGCCTCTACGATCCGGCGACGGGCAACGCGACCACGGGCGCCGGGCGCGCCGAGTTCCCCGGTGCGCAGATTCCTGCCAACCGCATCTCGCCGATCGCGGCGGCCGTCCAGGCCACCTATCCGCTGCCGAACGTCCCGGGCACCAACAACGGCACGCAGAACAACTACGAGCGCACCGAGTTCCCCGAGGCGACGCGTGACAACGTCGACGTCAAGGTGAACTGGAACCGCACCTCGGCCAACCAGATCTGGGCCAAGTATTCGCGGATGGACGCCAGCGTGCAGGACCTGTTCTACCTGCCCTTCGCGGAAGCGGGCGGCGGTGACACCACCGTCAACCTGTGGAGTGTCGGCCAGACCTACACGATCACGCCGACCTTGATCTGGGACGCCACGGTGGGCTCCAACGTCATGGACCACGCCTCGCAGGGGCCGGACTACGGCACCAACTTTGGGCTGGACACGTTCGGCATCCCCGGCACCAACGGTGCCGGCGTCACGGGACCGGGATCGTCCGATCTGGCGTTCTACTCGGGCTTCCCGCAGTTCAACACGGGCCTCTCGGCCCTGGGCAACAGTGCGGGCTGGACACCGGTCACCCGCCACGAGTTCGTCTACACGCTGTCGACCAACGTCACCAAGGTCGCCGGCAAGCACGAGATCCGCAGCGGCTTCGATTTCGTCAAGCTCGGCCTCGACCACTGGCAGCCGGAAGTCAACAACCCGCGTGGGCAGTTCTCGTTCGGTGGCGGCATCACCGGCGTCCCCGGCTACAACAGCGTCGGCGGCTTCAACGACTACGGCGCCTTCCTGCTCGGGCAGGTCAGCAGCTTCGGCAAGAGCGTCCAGTTCGAGGAGATGACCACGAACGAGGACCAGTACGGGCTCTACATCAACGACCGCTGGCAGGTGAACGACAAGCTGACCGTCAATGCCGGCATCCGCTGGGAGTACTACCCGCTGATGCAGCGTGACACCCGCGGCTTCGAGCAGCTCGACCTGAACACGTTCAACGTGCTCCTGCCGGCCAACAGCGGCGATGCCGGCTACTCGGCCCAGAAGAACCTCTTCGCGCCCCGCCTGGGTGCGGCCTACCGCCTCAACGACGAGACGGTGTTCCGCGCCGGCTATGGCCGGACGTTCAACCCGATGCCGTGGTCGCGGCCCCTGCGTGGCTTCTACCCGGCCTCCATCGGCTACAGCGGTGCGGGTGCCAACGGGTTCGTCCCGTACGGCACGCTCGCGCAGGGCATCCCCGGCGCGCCGAACCCGGACGTCGCCAGCGGCAGCGTGCCGCTGCCCCGCGGCGTGGATATGCGGACGCCCGAGGTGGGCAACGTCCAGCGCGGCACGATCGACTCGTGGAACGCCTTCGTGGAGCGTCGCCTCCCGGGTGACCTCGCCCTGTCGGCCGGCTACGTCGGCACGGCGTCCAACAACGGCTACGCCGACATCAACCTGAACTACGCCGAGTCCGGCGGCAACGTCAACCGCCAGTACTTCGCGCAGGCGGGCAACGCCAGCGTCCTGCTGTGGGGTGCCCGCACCAAGTCGCGCTACCACTCGCTGCAGATGGCCCTCAATCGGCCCTTCAAGAACGGCCTGCTCCTCAAGGGCGCCTACACCTTCAGCAAGGCCCTCAACGAGGCCGACGCCGATGGCTGGACGGGCGTGACGTGGAACCAGCCGTCGCAGTACGACCGCAACTACGCGCTGGCCGGCTACGACCGTCCGCACATGCTACAGCTCGGCTTCGTGTACGAGCTGCCCTGGATGCGCGAGTCGTCCAACCTGCTCGCGCAGGTCGTGAAGAACTGGCAGATCAACGGCATCGGCTCGTACCTGTCGGGCAACCCGTTCTCGGTGGGCGGGGACAATGGCCTGTTGCAGCAGGTCGGCGGCTTCCAGTCGGCCAATGTCACGGGCGAGATCTCGGGCGGCTTCGGTGAAGCTGGCCCGAACGAGCCCTGGTACGATCCGTCGGCGTTCAGCCAGCCGGGCAACGCGTGGGGCAACTCGGGCCGCAACGCCTTCCGCGGACCGTCCAACTGGAACCTCGACTTCTCGCTGTTCCGGGCGCTTCCGTTCGGTTCGCGTCGCATCGAGCTCCGCGCCGAGGCGACCAACGTGCTGAACCACACGCAGTGGGGCAACCCGGTGACCGGGCTGACCGACCCGAACTTCATGCGCATCCGGTCGCTCGCCCGCAACCCGCGGCGCGTGCAGCTCGGCGTGCGTTTCGCGTTCTAGATGGCGAGGGCCGGCTCTCCGAGCCGGCCGTCTCCGGACGCCTCCCGCCTGCGCCAAGGCTTCGGACGGGCAAGCGGCGAGGCGTCCCGCCCAAGTTAACGCCGCCCCTTGCGGGGTGGTGTCGCCCCGGCCACCGACAGGTGGTCGGGGCGCTTTTGTATTTGCCCCGAACTCGTGCAAATGCGCAGAGACGGACGCGCGTTCCAATTTTCCGGAGATCGGGGCTCCAATTCTCTGGAGTTTTTCCGACCAGCGCGACGGGGCGTCTCACCTCATGCGTTTGCACTAGTCGAGCGATCAGAGCCAACTACCACGTACGGAAGGGGTTACCTCGGATAGCTCGACCGAGGGCACTTGTTGCAGGCGAGTGGCGCAAACGTTGCACAAAGAGCAGGTGCTGTCTGTTCAACCCCTTTCGGAGGTGTGAGTGACCCCTGTTCGATTCCTTCTAGTTCGAGGCCTGGCCATTGCCCTGGCAGCAGTCATGGCGCTGCTCCCAGCCAATGTCTCGGCACAAGCGCTGTACGGCACCATCACCGGTACAGTGACTGATGACTCCGGTGCGGCCATTCCTGGCGCCACCGTGACCGTGCTCAACGAGAACACCGGTCTCGAGATCAGTGCCGTCAGCGACGAGGCCGGCGCGTACACCGTCCGCAACCTGCAGCCCGGCACCTACACGGTGAAGGCCTCCCTGCAGGGCTTCAAGGAGTTCGTCCAGACCGGCCTGCCGGTCGGCCAGAACGAGACCTCGCGCGCGGACGCGAAGCTCGAAGTCGGCGCCCTGACCGAGTCGGTCACGGTGACGACCGAGGCGGCGCTCCTGAAGACGGACAAGGCCGACGTCTCGGTCAACCTGAAGCCGGCCGAAGTCGTCAACCTGCCGCTGAACCAGTACCGGAACTACCAGGGCCTGATGAACCTGGTGCCGGGTGCGACGCCGGTGGCCTTCCAGAACGCGCAGACCGACACCCCGGGCCGCGCGCTGACGACCAACGTCAACGGCACCAACCGCAACAACAACGTCACGCGTATCGACGGCGCGGCCTCGATCAACGTGTGGCTGCCGCACCACGCTGGCTACATCGCCCCCGTGGAGACGATCGAGACGGTCAACATCTCGACCAACTCGTTCGATGCGTCGCAGGGCATGACGGGCGGCGCGGCCGTCTCGGTGGCCACCAAGTCGGGCACGAATGCCGTGCGCGGGTCGGCGTTCTACTTCCGCAACCAGGACAACTGGAACGCGCGGCAGAACTTCTTCTCGGCGGCCAAGAACCCCGAGTCGTCGGTGGACATCCTCGGCGGCACGGTCGGCGGCCCGATCAAGAAGAACCGTCTGTTCTTCTTCGGCGGCTGGGAGCGCAACCTCGAGAAGAACTCGCGCATCTCGACCCTGACGGTGCCGACGGCCGCGATGCGCCGGGGCGACTTCAGCGAAGTGCTCGGCTTCAACGGCAACTTCCGCATCTACGACCCGGCGACGGGCAACCAGTCGACGGGCGCCGATCGCACGTTCTTCCCTGGTGCGCAGGTGCCGGCCAACCGCATCTCGCCGATCGCGGCGGCTGTGCAGGCCACCTACCCGCTGCCCAACGTGCCGGGCACCAACAACGGCACGCAGAACAACTACGAGCGTTTCGAGTTCCCCGAAGCGAACCGTGACAACATCGACTTCAAGCTGAACTGGAACCGCTCGGCGGCCAATCAGATCTGGGGCAAGTACTCGCGGATGGACGCCTCGGTGCAGGACCTGTACTACCTGCCCTTCGAAGAGGCCGGTGGCGGCGACACGACCGTCAACCTGTGGAGCGTCGGCCAGACCTGGACGCTCAGCCCGACGCTGATTTGGGACGCCACGGCCGGCTCCAACGTCATGACGCACGCGTCGCAGGGGCCTGACTTCGGCACCAACTTCGGCCTCAACACCTTCGGGATTCCCGGCACCAACGGCGCCGGTGTCACCGGGCCGGGCTCGGCGGGTCAGTACGCGGACTTCTACTCCGGCTTCCCGCAGTTCAACACCGGGCTCTCGACGCTCGGCAACAACGCCGGCTGGACGCCCGTCACGCGCAACGAGTTCGTCTACACGCTGTCGACCAACGTCACCAAGGTGGCTGGCAAGCACGAGCTCCGCACGGGCTTCGACTTCGTCCGTCTCGGTCTCGACCACTGGCAGCCCGAAGTCAACAACCCACGCGGCCAGTTCAGCTTCGGCGGCGGCATCACCGGCACGCCCGGCTACGCCAGCGTCGGCGGCTTCAACGACTACGCGGCCTTCCTGCTCGGCCAGGTGAGCTCGTTCGGCAAGAGCGTCCAGTTCGAGCTCATGACCACGAACGAAGACCAGTACGGCTTCTACATCAACGACCGCTGGCAGGTGAACGACAAGCTGACGATCAACGCCGGCATCCGCTGGGAGTACTACCCGCTGATGCAGCGTGACGACCGCGGCTTCGAGCGTCTCGACCTGAACACGTTCCAGGTGCAGCTGCCGGCGAGCAGCGAGGATGCCGGCTACAAGGCGCAGAAGAACCTGTTCGCGCCCCGCTTCGGCGCCGCCTACCGCCTCAACGACGAGACGGTCATCCGCGCCGGCTTCGGCCGCACGTTCAACCCGATGCCGTGGTCGCGCCCGCTGCGCGGCTTCTACCCGGCGTCGATCGGCTACTCCGGTGCAGGCCCGAACGGGTTCATCCCCTACGGCACGCTCGCCCAGGGCATCCCTGGCGCGCCGAACCCGGACGTCGCCAGCGGCAGCGTGTTGCTGCCCCGCGGTGTGGACATGCGGACGCCCGAAGTGGGCAACGTGCAGCGTGGCACCATCGACTCGTGGAACGCGTTCATCGAGCGTCGTCTCCCGGGTGACCTCGCCCTGTCGGCCGGCTACGTCGGCACGGCGACCAACAACGGCTACGCCGACATCAACCTGAACTACGCGGAGAGCGGCGGCAACGTCAATCGCCAGTTCTTCACGCAGGCCGGCAACGCCAGCGTCCTGCTGTGGGGCGCGCGTACCAAGGCTCGCTACCACTCGCTGCAGATGGCGCTGAACCGCCCGTTCAAGAATGGCCTGCTCCTCAAGGGCGCCTACACCTACTCGAAGGCTCTCAACGAGGCCGACGATGACGGGTGGGCCGGCCTGTCGTGGAACCAGCCGTCGCAGATCAACCGCAACTACGCGCGCGCTGGCTACGACCGTCCGCACATGCTCCAGATGGGCTTCGTCTACGAACTCCCCTGGCTGCGTGAGTCGTCCGGTCTCCTCCCGGCGATCGTGAAGAACTGGCAGATCAACGGCATCGCCTCGTGGGTCTCGGGCACGCCGTTCTCGGTCGGTGGCGACAACGGTCTGCTCCAGCAGGTCGGTGGCTTCCAGTCGGCCAACGTCTCGGGCGAGATTTCGGGTGGCTTCGGCCAGGCCGGTCCGAACGAGCCGTGGTACGACCCGTCCGCCTTCAGCCAGCCGGGCAACGCGTGGGGCAACTCGGGCCGCAACGCCTTCCGCGGACCCGCCAACTGGAACCTCGACTTCTCGGTGTTCCGCTCGATCCCGTTCGGCCGCTATCGCGTGGAACTCCGCGCGGAGTCGACCAACGTGTTCAACCACACCCAGTGGGGCAACCCCGTCACCGGTCTGACGGACCCCAACTTCATGCGGATCCGTTCGCTGGCGCGCAACCCGCGTCGCGTCCAGATCGGCGCGCGCTTCGCGTTCTAGTCTGACGTCTCCCCTTGTGGGGTGACCTTCGCCCCGGCCGCCGACAGGTGGCCGGGGCTTTTTCTTTGCTGCCCAACCCCGGACAGCGCGTGCTGTAATGGCACCGTGCTCGCTCCCCGCGTCGTCGGCCTGCTGCTCCTGTCGTCACTGACGCTGCAGGCACCAGTCGACTGGCGTGCCCTGCCCGTCGACAGCTATCCAGTCGATGCCCGCACGCAGATCGTCGCGGCACGGGACACCGCCGTCGCGCGGCCCAGCGACGCCGAGGCGGCGGGCCAACTCGGACTCGTGCTGCACGCCTGGGAACAGTACGAGCTCGCCGCCGCGGCCTACGCGCGGGCGCACACGCTGGCGCCCGGCGATGCGCAGTGGTGGGCCCTGTCCGGCACCCTTGCCACGCGCATGGGCCGCCATGAGGTCGCCGCCGATCACTTTGGCAGGGCCGCCGCGCTGGCGCCCTCGCCGCTCCTCCTGCTGCGACACGCCGACGCCCTGCTCGACAGCAGCCAGCTCGAGGCCGCTCGCACGGCCTACGAGCGCGCCCTGGCCGTGCCGGATGCGGAGCCCGCGGCGCGCTACGGCCTCGGCCGCCTCGCCGTCGCGCGCGGCGACACGCCG
>JALHON010000196.1 GCA_022842985.1 Acidobacteriota bacterium
CGCCCGACGCCGTCCCCCCGGCGACATCATCCGCCGCCCCGCCGGCCGGGGCCACCCCCGGCGCGGCGGTGCCGCCCGTCCGTTAAAGCTTTGTCCCCGGCGGCCGATTGGCCCACCGGGGAACAACCGCCGGCCATGCGGCCGGCCACGGCGGGCTCTTGACCGCCGGTGAACGTTCCCGCGAGGTGCCGATGCTAGCCGCGCAAACCGCCGCTCCCGTGCCGTCCACGTCCGCCGCGCCGGGCTCCGAGTTCGCGGAGCCGGTAGCCGAGCTGGTCGTGTCGCCGGACGGGCGCATTCTCGAGTGTGGAACCGCCGCGGCGCGCGTGCTGGGGCTCAGTGACCCGCGCGAGGCCATGGGCGTCCACCTGAGCCTCTTCTGCCGCGATGCCGACCGTCTGGCCGAGGCGCTCGGCGCCGCGGCCGTCACCGGCCGGCTCGAGCGCTGGGACGCGGATCTCGTGCGGCTCGACGGGAAGGGGCTGCCGGCCGTGGTCGATCTCGTCGCCTCCTTCGAGGCGCCCCGCACGCTCACGTCGCTGCGCGTGGCGATCAAGCCCGTCACGGCGTGGCCCACTCCTGCACCGGGCCCGGTCGCGGTGCCCGCGAAACGCGACGAAGCGAGCCAGCTGTCGCACGAGCTGAACAACCTGCTCGCCATCATCAGCGGTCACGCCGAGTGCCTGATTACGCCAGGCGCGAACGCCGCGGATGCCAGCGCCGTCGAAGCCATCCGCCGGGCCGTGGCCTCCGCCGCCCAGGTCTCGGCGCGCGTGCGCGGCCTGAGCCAGCGCCGCGAGCAGGCGGCACGCGCCGTGGACATCGATGCGCTGCTCGCCGCCGTGCAGGACGATCTGCGCCGCACCTTCGGGCATCGCCTCGCGGTGGCCGTGCAGCCGGCGCCGCATCCGTGGACGGTCTCGATCGACCGCGCCGTCGTGCATCACGCGCTCTCGGCGCTTGCCGCCGAAGCGCTCGAATCGATGCCGCACGGCGGGACGCTGACCTTCCGCACGATGAACGTCGAAGTGGGCGCGCGGCGTCCGCACACGCCGGTCGGCGCCCGTCCCGGCCGTTACGTCCGCGTCGAAGTGAGCTATCTCACCTCCGACCTGCCGGCGCCGCCGAATCAGCAGCGCCGCGACACCGACGACGCCGGCGTGGCGGCGATCGATGCCCTGCGCCGCGCTGGCGGCCGTGTGATGGTCGATACCGACGGCCACCGCGTGGCGAGCGTCGTGCTGCTGCTGCCGTCGGACGGCGTCACCGTGCTGCGTCCGCGCAGCACCGAGACCCCCCGCCAGTCGGGGCAGACCGTGGTGCTCGTCGAAGGCGACCCGACGCACCGGCGCCTGCTGCAGGCCGTGCTGCGCGGGCAGGGACACGACGTCGAGACGGTGCAGACCGCCGAAGAGGCCGACCGCCTCACGGCCGCGCAGCCGGACCTGGTGCTCGTGACCGACCGCCTGCCCGGCGCCTCGGCGGGCGAGGCCGCCGCCTGGGTGGAGGCGCGTCCGGCGCTGCGGCTGCTCGGCACCTCCGATGAGGTGGCGCGGGCGCTCGCGCTCGTGACCGAACCGCGCCAGGCGCTCTCGATTTCGCGGCCTCTGGCCGCCGGCCAGATCACCGACGCCGTGAAGGCGCTCTTCGACGGGGAAGTCACGATCGACGCCCCCGATGCCGGTGCCGACGTGCTCGCGCCGCTGTGGCTCAAGCGCGACGGCACGCAGCCGATTCACCCGCTGGAGGCGTCCTAACGCGTCTGGCCCGCTGGGCAGCGCGCGCAGGTCACATGGCGAACAACGCGGTCATCTCGCTCGACCTCCGGCGTCGCGGGCACGAGAGCGACCACGCGATGGTGCTCCGCCTGCTCGACGAGCTGCTGGCGTGGGCCCGCGACTTCCTGGCCGCCGACGAAGAGGCCGGCTGGCAGCCGCTGGCGCAGCGTTTCGAGGCCTGCCGTACCGCGGTCGCCGCCGGCGCGCCGTCGACCGAAGTCGAAGCGCTCGCCAGCGCCTGCCTCAGTGAAGGCCGCGAACTCATCGCCCAGTTGCAGCAGCTCCGCACGCAGCGGGTCGAGGAATCGTTCGCCGTGGTCGAGGCGCTGCGCGACGTGATGGCCACCATGGGCGCCGAGATGAGCACCATGCACACGAGCCTCACGCAGTCCACCGAGCGGTTCGAGGCCATCGGGCAGTTGAACGACGCGCGCCAGATGAAGGCGCGCCTCATGACCGAGGTGCTCACGCTGAAGCAGGTGGCGGCCAAGCGGCGCAAGGCGTGGGAGGAAACGGCGCGGTCGCTCACGCAGAAGGTGGCCGCCCTCGAGAAGGATCTGTCGGCGGTGAAGGGCGAGGCGTCGACCGACTCGCTGACCGGCGTGGCCAACCGCCGCGGCTTCGACGAGACGCTCGAGCGCTGGCTGGGGCCGTCGCGTCCCGGCTTCGTGCTCGCCGTGCTGGACATCGACGACTTCAAGGGCATCAACGACGCGCACGGCCACGCCGTCGGCGACGACGTGCTGCGCTACGTGGCGAAGTGCCTCATGCAGTCGTTCCGCAGCGACGACCTCGTCGCGCGTGTCGGCGGCGACGAGTTCGCCGTGCTCGCCGCCGGCCTGACCTCGCGCCAGGCGGAGCACCGCCTGCAGGGCGTGCTCACCCGCATCGCCAACGGCAAGCCGGGCGAGGAGGGCCGGCCGCCCTGCGTGCCGACCATCAGCTGCGGCCTCTCGGAATGTGCCGCCGGCGACACCGCCGCCAGTCTCTACGAACGCGCCGACGACGCGCAGTACACCGCGAAGCGCCAGGGCAAGAATCGCGTGGTCGCCAAGGACGCCCGCCTCCTGCGTGACCTCGGGAGGCAGTGAGGCACGACATGCGCGATACCGGGGCTCGCCGCGTTCTCATCGTCGACGATTCGCCCGCGTTCACCGAGGCCCTCACGCGACTGCTGACGGCCGAAGGTTTCGTCGTCGACGTGCTGCACGACAGTGACGGGGTCATCGGCGCCGTGGCGCAGTTCGCGCCCGACGTCGTGCTGCTCGACGTGGACCTGCCGGGCGCCAGCGGCTTCGAAGTGTGCCGGCGCCTGAAGCGCTTCGAAGCCACGCGCCTCATCCCGGTGGTGCTCCTCACCGGTCTCGTCGGCCGTGAGCATCGTCTGGCCGGCATCGAAGCCGGCGCCGACGACTTCCTGACGAAACCCTTCGATTCCTCGGAGCTCACCGCGCGCGTCCGCTCGCTCTCGCGGCTCAAGCGTTACACCGACGAACTCGAATCCGCCGAGTCGGTGATCGTCAGCCTGGCGCTCACCGTGGAGGCCCGCGACGCCTACACGGAAGGCCACTGCGATCGCCTCTCGACCTACGCGGTGGCGCTCGGCCGCGCCATCGGCCTGTCGGCCGACGACCTGTGGGCGCTGCGCAAGGGCGGCCTGCTGCACGACGTGGGCAAGGTGGGCATTCCCGACGCCATCCTGCTCAAGCAGGGACGCCTCACGCCCGAGGAATACGAGATCGTGAAGTCGCACACCGTCATCGGCGAGCGGCTCTGTTCGGGCCTGCGGTCGCTGGCCTCGGTGCGGCCGATCATCCGCCAGCATCACGAACGGTTGAACGGCAGCGGCTATCCCGACGGACTCAAGGGCAGCGAGGTATCGCTGCTCGCGCAGATCATCGGCGTGGTGGACGCCTTCGACGCGATGACGACCGATCGCCCCTACCGCCAGTCGCTCGGCATCGCGCGTGCCTTCGAGGAGCTGCGGGGCGACGTGGCGAAGGGGGCGATGGACGCCACCCTCGTCGAGCGCTTCATCGAACTGGCGCCCGGGATCTTCGCGTCCACGCCGCCGAGCGCGGGGTGGGACGCGGCGCGCGTCGAGCGCGCCGCGGAGCTGTCGCCGGCGCCGGCCTAGCGATCGTTGCCGGGGCCGCGCGGCACGGCCATCCGATCGCCGCCCCCCGAGAAGCCGCCGGAGTACCCAGAGCCGCTGACGCCGCCGCCGCCCGACGAGCCACCGCCGGCGCTGTTCGTGCCGTTGCTGAAGTCACCCATCGGCATCGAGAACGTCGTCTCGACCGGCCGCACCTGCGTGTAGCCGCGGCCGTTCACGACACGCCCTTCCGGGGGCGCCTGCGGCGGCGCGATGCTGCCGCCCGTGGCGGGCTGCGTCATCACCCAGTCGGGCCCGAAGGCCCCCCAGTAGCCGTTGTAGAAGCCAGGCACGGTCGCAAACAGGAACGGATCCAGGCCGCCGCAGCTCCCCCAGTAGCCCGAGGCCGCCCAGCCGTAGGCCTGGTAGCAGTGGAAGAGGGCCGCCGGGCCGATGATGGGCGCAAAGAACGGATCGTTCATCGCGCCGAGGCCGGGACCGGCCCAGCCGCCGCCGCCGGTGGCGCGTTCGATCTGGAACTTCGCCGGCCAGGTGACGCCCACCATGAGGTCGATGACGCGGTCGCCGACACCCGCCTCGGCCATCGCGACGAGCGCCTTCGCGTTCAGGCGGAACGGCGCCGGCGCTTCGGAGATGGCCGCCTGCACGCCGTCAGCGGGCAGCGCGCTGCTCAGGTCGATGATGTCTTCCACCGTGAACGTCGCCATGGCCTCGGCCGACGGACCACGCGCGCCGGCCGCACGTGCGAGCGACGTGCCGTCCGGCAGCGTCTGGTTCGCGGCGCGCACGAGACGGCTCACCCGCACGCTGGTCTGACCGTTGTGTTCCACCGTCTCCACGTCCACCCAGGCGGGACCGGCGACGAAGAACGAGGCGGTGGCGAGGGTGCGCGGCGCGCCGCCGTCGCAGGCGACGGTGGCCCGGCGGTAGAGGCGCAGACCGCGGTCGGACCAGCGGGCCGATTCGGTGCCGCGGCAACCGTCGGCATCGACCGCGCGGGCCGTGCCGTCGGCGATCCGCGTTTCGGCGCTCACGCGCTGGCCGCCGACGATCGTGGTCACGGTCACGCCGCCCCTGGCGGGCGAGAGGCAGACGCGGGCGCCGGTGCCGGCCGGGTCGTCCACCGCGCGCCAGCAGCCGAGGAAGGCCGACCAGCGCTGGTCGATGCGCGGGGACGCGGGCGTCTGGGCCAGCGCCGGGGTAGTGGCGGTGAGGGCGAGCAGCGACGCGCCGAGGACGATGCGGGTCATGGTCATGGCTCCCGGACCTAGAACACCAGTTTCAGGCTGGCGCCGAGACGGGCGCCGGCCAGATCGATGGGCTCGAAATCCACGAAGTCGGCGCCCAGTGCTGCCGAACTCCAGGTGTAACGGGCTTCCCCGGTGAGATAGAGCTTGCGGAAGACGCGCAGATCGGCGCCGGCGAGCGCATGCACGCTCGGCGCCCAGCCCGACGATTGGAACGTGTCGTCGAAGACGCGCCGCGTCTGGAAGTCCACGAAGCTGCCGAACTGCTCGAAGCGGTACCGCATCGCCCCGGCGCCGGCGCCGACGAACGGCGTGAACGTCCGCGGAATCCACGCGAAGCGGCTGATGCGGCGGCCCGAGGGCAGAAGCGACCAGCGCACGGTGGCGGCGAAGTGGTGATCCTCCCGCATCGTGGTCTGCGTGATCGGCAGGCCGGCGTTGTCGATGAAGTCGCGGTACTCGGACGCGGTCTTCGAACCGGCGGTCTCGTAGAGCAGACCCACTTCGAGCCGCGGCGTGATGAGCACGCCGAGGCGTCCGCCGATGACGGGCGCGTTGAAGTTCTTCTTCTCGACGGTGAGCTGGTCGGTCACGAAGTCGTAGATGTCGCTGCCGGCGCTGGCGAAGAGGAAGCCGCCGTCCACGGAGATGAAGCCCTTGGGCCGGCCGAGCATGAAGTCCGACGGGGCAGGGGGCGCGACCACCGGGGAGCGTGGCGCCGACTGTGCCGAGGCGCCGCTGACGCTCGCGGCGAGGGCCGCGAGCGCGAGGACCGCCGCGCGAAGGACGAGAACGAACCGGCCGTGGGTCATGTGCGCCTCCCGACAGGTGAGGCTATCGCGAGTACCAAGCTAGCACGGGTGCCGGCGGGATGACGCGGATTCGCCGGGAGGGGGCGAACTGGAGCCGGCGACCAGACTTGAACTGGTGACCTGCTGATTACGAATCAGCTGCTCTACCAACTGAGCTACGCCGGCTCGGCGTGGGCTTGACCGGTCGGGAACCCGATGGCCAAGACTCCGGATTCTATCACCGCCGGGCAGGGGCGGGGAAGCCTGAAACGCCGTGGGCGGGCTCAGGAGGCGGGAACGGCCGCGTCGGAGCCGCGGCGGCGGCGTGCCGAGGCGGGGGCGGTGCCGGCCCACCAGTCGGTGCCGGCCGTGGCGTCGAGCTCGAGCAGGCGCCGCAGTTCGTCGGCTGGCACGGCGCGCGAGAAGTAGAAGCCCTGGCCCAGCGGGCAGTGCAGCTTCTTGAGCGCCTGCAGTTCCGACGGCGTCTCGATGCCTTCGGCCACCACCTCGATGCCGAGGATGGCGGCGAGTTCGATGGCGTACTGCACGATGGCGGCGCTGCCGCCGTGCTGCGGATTGCCGCCGAGGTAGCTGCGGTCGATCTTGAGCGTGTGCACGCCCAGGGCGCGGATGTGTTCGGTGGCGGCCAGGCCCAGACCGAAGTCGTCGAGCGCCACCTTGAACTCGGCATCGCGCAGCGCCTGCGAGATCTGCACGGCGCGATCGAAGTTGGCCATGGCGTCGAGTTCGGCGATTTCCAGTTCGAGGTCGCCCGGCTCCACGCCGGCGTCGCGCACGGCAGCCAGCAGGCGTCCCACGAGATCCGGCGCGAGCAGCTGCGAACCCGACAGGTTCACCGAGATGCGCATGGCCTGGGCCGGCGGATGCACCGCGCGCCACTGGGCCAGCGACCGGCAGGCCGTGGTGATCGTCTGCCAGCCGAAGGGCACGAGGCGGCCGGCCTGTTCGAGCAGCGGCACGAAGATGTTGGGCCGCAGCAGCCCGCGCGCGGGGTGCCGCCAGCGCATCAGCGCCTCGGCGCGCACGATCGAGCCGTCGCCGAGATGCACCGTGGGCTGGAACCACATCTCGAACTGGCCGTCGCGCATGGCCGTCTCGAGGTCCGAGGCGAACTCCATGAACTCCGACGGCGCGGCGCGGGCCGAGTCGTCGAAGAGCTGCGTTTCGGCCGGGCCGCGCGCCTTGGCGCGCACGAGCGCTGAATAGGCGTCGCGCAGCAGGTCGTCCACCGAGTCGTGGCCGGCGCTGTTCATCGCGATGCCGACGCAGGCCGACGCGAACAGGCGGTGTCCGGCGATCGGGAAGGCGGCGGCGAGCGCGTCGTGCAGACGGGCGGCCACGCGCAGCGCGTCGCGGGCGTCGATGAGGTTCGAGATGACGAGCGCGCACTCGTCGCCGCCGAGCGGCGGCAGCGCCACGTCGCCGGCCATCGCCTGTGTGTCGTGCACGCCGATGCGGGCCACGAGATCGCCTTCGCGCAGGCAGCGCGCCAGCCGCCGCAGCGCCTCGCGCAGCAGCACGTCGCCGCCTTCGAGACCGAGCATCGCGTTCATCGCGCCGAAGCGGTCGAGGTCCACGAGCAGCAGCGCGAAGCGCGACGACGGTGTGTCGCGCGCCGCAGCCACGAGCCGCTCGACATGGGCGCGCAGGGCGAAGAGTCCCGGCAGCCCGGCGAGCGTGTCGGTGCGGTTGCGCTCCTGCACATCGGCGAGCGTGCCGGCCAGGCGCACGGCGCGGCCGCTCGGGTCGCGCTCCGCCACGCCCTCGGCCACCACCCAGCGGAACGCACCGGCCTGCGAACGCAGGCGGTGTTCGCAGCGGAAGGCGGGTGCCGCGCCGCTCAGGTGCCGGTCGAGCGCGTGCATGACCGAAGCGACATCGTCGGGATGGACGCGGCCGAGCCAGGCGTGCAGCGATTCGGTGGTGTTGCCCTTGGCGTCGCCGAGCAGGGCATGCCATGCCGCGGAGTAGGCGACGCGATCGGACGTGACCGTCCATTCCCACGTCGCGCTCGACGGCGCGTCAGGCATCACGGCAGGGGAGGGTGTGCCAGCCACAGGGTGGAGCGATGGTAGCCCTCCGGCGCGCGAAGGCCAAGAGGGAAGCTGCCCGGTAGGCCTACGACGGCAGCAGTTTCTCGACGCTCGCGACCAGGTGATCCACGTCCACGGGCTTGGCTTCGAACGCGTCGCACCCGACGCGCATGGCCAGGTTGCGCGAGTCGGTCTGGGAGTTCTCGGAGAGCGCCACGACAAGGATGTGACGGGTCACCGGGTCGGCCTTGAGCCGCCGGGCGGATTCCCAGCCCTCGAGGGCCGGCGGATCCATGTCCATCAGAATGACGTCCGGCTTGTCCGTCCGGACGCTTTCGAGCGCCTCGCGCCCGGAACGCGCCGTGCGCGCCCGGAAGCCCCGGGCGAGCAGAGTCCGCACCATGGCCTGGCGCAGCGCGTCCTGATCGTTGACGACGAGGACGCTCCGTCCGGCGGTCGCTGATGCCATTGGATTCATCCCAGTTGCGGAGTCCGGGTATCAGGAACCGTGCCAGCCGGCCGGCGCGGGGAAACCTGTGTATTTCCGCGCAGAAGGTGCCCCGAAGTTTCGCGCGACGGCCAAAGTTCGGAGCGCGGCGACAAGAATTGTTGTCGGCGCGCCGCACGGGTGAGCCGCCCCGCCGGCCGGTCTGCACGCCGCTGCCCACGCGGGCCGGGGGTGCGCTACCATCTAGGGTTCCCGCCATGTCATCCGCCCGGACCCCAGACCCCCTCGTCGTGAAGGGGGCGCGCACCCACAACCTCAAGAACGTCGATGTGACGCTGCCGGCGAACAAGCTGGTGGTGCTCACCGGGGTGAGCGGGTCGGGCAAGTCGTCACTCGCCTTCGACACCATCTACGCCGAAGGGCAGCGCCGCTACGTCGAGTCGCTCTCGGCCTACGCCCGGCAGTTCCTCGAGCGGATGGAGAAGCCCGACGTCGACCGGATCGAGGGCATCGCGCCGGCCATTGCGATTCGCCAGAAGAACAGCGTGCGCAACCCGCGCTCCACCGTGGGCACGGTGACCGAGGTGCACGACTACATGCGCCTGCTGTTCGCGCGCGTCGGCCGCACCTACTGCACGAACTGCGGCGTCGAGGTGGTGCGGGAAACGGCGGAGGTCGTGGCCGACCGGCTGCTGGCGCTCGCCGCCGGCACGCGGCTGCTCATCGGCTTCGACATGCCGGTCTTCGCCGAGACGGCGCCGCCGCACACGAAGGCCGACGACGACGGCGACGACGCCGCCGAGGCCGACGACCGGCCGGCGGAACC
>JALHON010000197.1 GCA_022842985.1 Acidobacteriota bacterium
GTCGGCGATTGCGCGCCGAGCCCCGGCCGCCACAGCGCGAGGGCGGCGAGCAGCGCGACCACGGCAGCGGCGCGCCGGGAGGCAGAACGAGGAGCGGTGACGATCATCGCCCGCCAGTATGCCCTGTCCGGGCGCCTGGTTCAGCGCAGCGTGCGCAGGACGGCGCCGCGGGCGGCCACGAACTGCCGGATCTCCGCCAGACGCGCCGGGTATTCGGCGTTGGCGGCCCGTTTGCGCTCATCGGCCGCGAGGTCGGGCAGCACGTCGCAGAGGACCGCGGTGATGCGGCGCTCGATGGCATTGGGCGCCATGGTCGTCGCGGCGATGCGGTGCGCCATCGCCACCATGCGCGCCCGCAGCTCAGGGTACGCGAGCACCCGCTCGATGAGGGCGTTGTGCTGGCCCTGCCCTTCGAGCAGCGAGCCGACGAAGGGATCGGCGTCGGTCGTGATGCGCTCGCCGAGCACGTCCTCGCCCTCGCTCCACATGTGCCCGAAGGTCAGGTCGAGATCCCACGGCAGCACGACCCAGCCGCGCGGTGACGTCGTGGCGCGATACAGGTAGTAGTTCTTCCGCACGTGGTCGTGATTCTGCACGGCGGCCATGGCCGCCAGGTAGACGAGCAGATCGTCCACCGCCACCTCGCGCGGCAGCGCGTCCACGAACGCGCCGGGTTCGAGCGTCAGCACCTCTTCGATGAGGCGGCGCAGATCGGCATGGTCGGTCGCGCCGGCGTGATGGTCGTACACGACGGGGTATTGATCGGGCGGCAGCGGCGTCATGTCGCCCACGCGCCCGCCGAGCGGCGGATCCGACTCGTAGAGATCCCCCTCGGGATCGAGACCGCGCGCGGTGAGAAACGCGCCGTCGATGCGCTCGACCTGCAGCATCAGCCCGTAGTAGCGGCCATTGACGCGGAAGTGGACGTAACGCGCCTCGGGCGTGGGCAGCCAGGTGCCGCGGCGGAAGACCTCGTGCGCCAGCCAGTTGCGCAGCATCGTCTTGTCGTTCCACTCGGCACGCAGGATGAGCCGGCGGCGGCCGTCGAGCTGACGGCCCTCCGCCAGATCGAAGCGATACGACTTCTTCGGGTAGTCGCGGCTCGTGCCGCCGTGCAGGCGGACGGTCGTGTCGTACTCGATGCCGTTCACGGTGAGGCGGGCCGGCAGCCGGCGGTCTTCGTGCGCCGTCGCCGCCAGCCCGTCGAGGCGCACCTGATCCACCGTGAGTTCCCACACGGGCAGGCGCGTCTCGTAGACCATGAGCGGGCTCGTGCCCGTGAGCGCACCGCTGCGCAGGCCGAGCGAGAGCGGTCCTGCGCCCGCGAGGCGCACGCGGGCCAGGGCGCGTCCGTCGGTGAGCGGCGTGACCTCGATCACCTCGCCCCGGCCGCCGAGATCGAGGTCGAGCGGACCCTGAACGCCAGGGTCGAACCCGCCCGCCGCGGTCACCGCCACGATGTCGAGCGTGGTGACGACCATCGCCGGCAGCAGGCGCACGGCGTTCTCCACACGGAGGCGTCCGGTCTGCGGCGCCAGCGCCGGCAGGGCCGGTGCGGCGGCTGCCTCGCACACGGCGTCGAGCGGCGGATGCGGCCACGGCAGCGCGTCGAGCGGCGTCAGCGGATGCGGCCAGCGCGGGGTCGTCGAACACGCCGCGGCGAGCGTGCACAGCAGAGCCAGGAACAGGAGGCGGGACGACACGTGTCGCTGGGTGTATCGAGAGGGACGCACGGCCGCTGTAGAGCGCCGCGGAAGCCCCGCGCACATAATGTGCAGGCGGAGTCCGCCCCATGAAGCCATCTCGTCTGCTCGTTGCCGTCGCCCTCGCCCTCCTCGCTACCGTCCCGCTGCCCGCCCGGCATCCCGCCGCGCTCCAGTCATCCGATCTGGCCGGCCTGCGGCTGCGCAACATCGGTCCGGCCACGATGTCGGGCCGCGTGGTGGACATGGACGTAGTCGAGTCCGACCCGTACACGATGTATGTGGCCTCCTCGACGGGCGGCGTCTTCCGCACGACCGACAACGGCGTCACCTGGACGCCGGTGTTCGAACGCGAAGCGGTGCATTCGGTGGGCGACATCGCGGTGTTCCAGCCCGAGCCGCGCATCCTCTGGGTGGGCACCGGCGAGCGCGCGAACCGGCAGAGCGTGAGCTGGGGCGACGGCGTCTACAAGTCGACCGACGCCGGCCGCACGTGGACGAACGTCGGCCTCACGACGAGCCGCCACATCGGCCGCATCCAGCTCCATCCCACGAACCCCGACATCGCCTACGTGGCGGCGCAGGGGTCGGTGTGGGGCCCGGGCGGCGATCGCGGCCTCTACGTGACCCGCGACGGCGGCAGGACGTGGACGCGCACGCTGCACGTGGATGACGACACCGGCGTGACCGACGTGGCGATGGACTGGCGCGATCCGGCGATTCTCTATGCGGCCAGCTACCAGCGCCGGCGCACGGCCTTCGGCTTCAACGGCGGCGGCCCCGGCAGCGCGCTCTGGAAGAGCACCGACGGCGGTGCCACCTGGGCGAAGCTCACCGGCAACGGCCTGCCCGAAGGCGAGTACGGACGCATCGGCATCGCCGTCTACCGTCGCGATCCGAACGTGGTCTACGTGAGCATCGAACAGGGCTCGCGCTACAACGCCTCGACCGCCTACATCACCCGCGGCGCCGGGTTGTACCGCAGCAACGACCGCGGCCGCACGTGGACGTTCATGTCGAACTGGAACCCCCGCCCGATGTACGCGAGCCAGCCCACGATCGACCCGAACGACGACCAGCGCATCTACATGCTGAACGCGTATTCGTTCTCGGACGACGGCGGCAAGTCGTTCACGGCGCCGCGCACGACCACCCACGGCGACGACCGCTTCGTGTGGGTGAACCCGAAAGACTCGCGGCATGTCGTGAAACTCGACGACGGCGGCATCGGCATCAGCTACGACCGCGGCCTGAAGTTCCTCTACGTCACGTCGCTGCCGCTCGCGCAGTACTACCGCGTGGCGGTGGACAACGCGCATCCCTACAACGTGTACGGCGGCCTGCAGGACAACGGCTGCTGGGTCGGTCCGAGCGCCAGCTGGACCAGCAGTGGCGTGCTCAACGAACACTGGTCACGGCTCTGCGGCGGCGACGGCTTCTACGGCGTGCCCGATCCGAAGGACCCGCGCATCACGTATTCGTCGTCGCAGTTCCTCGGCCTGCAGCGCAACGACACGAAGACGTGGCAGGTGCAGGACATCCGCCCCGGCGACCCCACCGGCGCCATCGGCGACCGCCGCAACTGGAACACGTGGGGCAAGAACGTGCCGGCGCAGGTGCTCGGCAACGCCATGCATCCGGCCAACTGGGATGCGCCGATGCTGATTTCTCCGCACGATCCGGCCACGATCTACGCCGGCGGCCAGCACCTCTTCCGCTCGCGCGACCGCGGCCTCACCTGGCAGGACCTGGGCGACATGACCACCGGCGTCGACCGCTCGACGCTGCCGATCATGGGGAAGAAGAGCGATGAGTCGATGCTCTCGATCGACGACGGCGTGCCCTACTACCCGGGCACGACGGCCATCGCCGAATCGCCGCGGAAGAAGGGCGTGCTCTACGTGGGCACCGACGACGGCAAGTTCCGCATCTCGATGGACGACGGGAAGACGTTCGAGAGCGCGGAGACGCGCTTCCCCGGCCTCACCGCCTCATCGTGGTTCTCGGGCATCGAGGCCTCGCGGCACGCCGACGGCACGGTGTACGTCACCGTCGACAATCACCGCAGCAACGACTTCGCGAACTTCGTCTTCAAGTCGACGGACTTCGGCAAGACGTTCACGTCGATCGTGAGCGACCTGCCCGCCAACCGCGTGGCCCGCACGCTGCGCGAGGACCCGCGCAACCCGAACGTGCTCTACCTCGGCACCGAGATCGGGCTCTTCCTCACCGTGGACGGCGGACGGCACTGGGTCGAGCTGAAGAACAACATGCCGACCATGCCATTCAACGACCTGACGATCCACATGCGCGACAACGACCTCGTGCTCGCGACCCACGCACGCGGCATCTGGATCCTCGACTCGCTCAGCGCGATCCAGGGCCTGGGCGCGGCCGCGACCACCGACGCGCAGCTCTTCCCCATCGAGCCGGCCGAGCAGATCCGCTACACGAATCTCAAGGCGCACACCGGCGACATGACCTTCCGCGGCGAGAATCCGCCGAATGGCGCCATCGTGGACTACTGGCTGGGCTCGACGGCGGCAGCACCCGTGCTCACCGTGCACGACAGCGCTGGCACGCTCGTGCAGACGCTCGCGGCGACGCGCACGAAGGGCGTGAACCGCGTCACCTGGAATCTGCGCCACGCCGAGCTGCCGGTGCGCGCCGGCTTCAGCGAAGACGACGATGCGCCGCGCGGCGGCAACATGCCGGGGCCGTATGTGACGCCCGGCATCTACACGGTGCGGATGCTCGTGGGCGGGAAGACGCTCGAGCAGAAGGTCACGGTGAAGGACGACCCGCGCATCGACGTGCTGCCGGCCGACCGGAAGGTCTGGAGCGACTTCCAGATGCAGGTCGCGGCGACGATCCGCCAGTGGGCGCCCGTGGCCGACAAGCTCCAGAAGGGGCCCTCGGTGGATGCCGACATCAAACGTCAGGCGCGCGAGCTGACCTCGCGCCTGTCGGGACTGATGGGCGCCACCGGCCGCTGGGTGGGCCGCCCCACCGCCGACCAGCAGAGCGAGTTCACCTTCTACAAGGAGATGGTGACGAAGCTGACGGCCGCCGCGGCTGGACTGTGAGAATCGGTCGGAGCGGGCGCCAGAATGCGCCAATCTGAGAACCGCCCGGCTCTCTCGTCGTGTTTAACGTGGCCTGTGCGCCACTCCATGCGAAACGCTCACAACAATTTGGAAGATAATTGATGCCATGCTGAACGCAGCAGGCAGCATAGGGCCCACAGTGAGGGCAGGCCGCTACATCGCTCAGCCGACCGGCTATCGGGCGTTCATCCCGGCGCCGCTGCCCCCGGCACCGCCTGTCAGGCTGGAGGGAGAACTGCTGCGCCTGCTGTCGGTCGCCGACCGCGCACTCGGCCGCCTGGACGGGTCGGTGCACACGCTGCCGAACCCGGACCTGTTCGTCTACATGTACGTCCGCAAGGAGGCCGTGCTCTCGAGCCAGATCGAGGGCACGCAGAGCTCCTTGCAGGACCTGCTGTCAGCCGAAGCGAACGTGAGCGGTGGCGATACGCCCCGGGATGTCGACGAAGTCGTGAACTACGTGCGCGCCATGAACCGTGGACTCGCGCGCCTGCAGGACCTGCCGGTGTCTGTGCGTCTGATTCGTGAGATTCACGGGGAGCTGCTGCAAGGGGTGCGCGGCTCGCGACTCACGCCGGGCGAGCTGCGGCGCAGCCAGAACTGGATCGGCCCGGGCGGCGCGTCGCTCACGAATGCCACCTTCGTCCCGCCCCCTCCCGAAGAGGTGCCCGCGGCCCTCGGCGCTCTCGAGACATTCCTCCACACCCACGACGACATCCCGCTGCTCATCAAGTTCGGCCTGGCGCATGCGCAGTTCGAGACCATTCATCCGTTCCTCGATGGCAACGGTCGCCTCGGGCGTCTGCTCATCACCTTCCTGCTCTGCGAGCGCGGCGTGCTCGACAAGCCCGTGCTGTACCTCTCCCACTACTTCAAGACCCATCGGCAGGAGTACTACGACCGTCTACAGGCGGTGAGAGACCACGGCGACTGGGAAGCCTGGCTGGCGTTCTTTCTGAAGGGCATCGTGGAAGTGAGTGCTCAGGCCGCGGAGACGGCGCGGCGCGTGCTCGCGCTTCGAGAAGAGCACCGGTCGCTGATTGCCGAACGCCTGGGACGAGCGGCCGGTAACGGTCACCGCGTGCTGCAGCACCTATATGTGAGGCCGATCCTGAGCGCGAAGGAGGTGCAGGACCTGCTCGGCACCACGTTCGCGGGCGCGAATCAGATCGTCAAGCGCCTCGCGGAGCTCGGCATCCTCGTCGAAATCACCGGGCACGCCCGCCATCGCCGGTTCAGGTATGAGCCGTACGTTCGCCTGTTCGACGATGCCCCGGCCGCGGCCGGGCTCTAACGCACGAGCGTGAAGGCGCCGAGCGGCTCGGCGGCGCCGTTGAGCTGCAGCGCCACGGCATGGCGGCCCGGGTAATGACGCCGGGTCGTCAGGTCCGCGAGCGACACCGTCTTGCGCAGGGCCACGGATTCGCGTGGCGCGAGGGTGACGTTCGCGAGCTTGAACACCTTGGGACTCGTGCCGCCGTGCGCCTTCACGAAGTGCACGACGAGATCAACCACGACCTGCTGCGCGCGACGTGACGGGTTCTCGAGCGTGACCGTCACGACCACCTTCGTGCCCATACGCGGGCGCGCCGGCGTGATCGTGTGATCCACGACGCGCAGCGACGCCTTCGCGCCGAAGCCGAGCACGGCGAGCGCCCCGGCGTCGCCCTTCTTCACGGCGGCGCGCAGCGCATGCTGCACGATCCAGCGGCGTTCGGCAGACGCGCCGTCCATCCACGCGGCGGCGATGGCGACGAGCCGCGCCGGATGGTCCTTCCAGATGTCGTTGAGGTTGTTGGCGACCGAGCGGCGGACGTAGAGCGACTCGTCATCACGGAGACGTTCGAGCAGCGCGACCACGGGCGCGGGATCGCCGGCGAACGCGCGCAGGCGCGGCGCCCACGGCAGGCGCGAGCGCGTGCCTTCGGAGACGAGGCGGCGCACGTGTTCGCTCGGGTCGCGTGTCCAGGCGTGCAGACGCTCCATCACCGGGCCAGGATGGGCTTCGATGAGCGGCCGGATCGCGAACTCCCCGGTGAACACCTGCGTGAGCGCATGCAGGGCCGTCAGCGACGCGTCGAGGTGCGGCACGCCGAACTGCCGCACGAACTCGGTGTGCGCGAGGTAGTAGAACGACGACATGCCGCCGGCCGGCACTTTGTGCTCGGGCAACGTCGCCAGCAGCACGTCCACGGCGTCGGGAAACTGCGCGGGCAGATGGTCGCGCAGCACACGGCCCAGATGCCGTCCGCGATCGAGCAGCTCGAGTGCCTCGAAGCCGCGCAGCGCGTCGCGTTCGAAGCCCGCGCGGTCGAAGCGCGTGTGAACCGCGGCGATCTCGGCGGCAAGACGCCGCACGACCAGAGGTCCGAACTGGTGTTTGAGCGGTTCCGCCATCGGCCCCGAGCGTACACCGTCACCAAGGGCAGTGGTCGCGGGCGCGTGTCACGGCAGTGCACACCGGGCGCCGGCCCCCCGGCGCACCACTACCTCCGCATGTCCACCGCCAGCCGATTGAGCCCTCCGAGCCGCACCGTCATCGCCACCTCGCGCTCGCCGAGCGTAGGATGGCGCAGTGTCACCTGATGGGTACCCACGGGCAGCGTGATGCCGTCGATCGGCGTCTGGCCCAGGCGGCGACCGGCGACGAACACCTCGGCCCACGGCTCCGCGTTCACGCTGAGCGGAGCAGTGTGCGAACCGACGACCTGCCGCGTCGGGCGTCCGGCGCGCGCCAGTACGGTGTATTCGGTGCGGAATCCGAGCGACTCGTTGACGAGCGTGAACGTGTGGCGCCCGGGCGGCACGCGTATCGGGTCACTGGTGTTCGTGCCGACGAATCCGCCGTTCTCGTAGATCCGGACCTCGAAGGGCACGTCGAAGGAGACGAACGCCTCGGGAGGCACCTCCGGTCCAGACGCGGGCGGTGTCTCGGGCACGAGGGAGCCCGTCGGGGATTCGCCCGCGGGGGCGGCAGCGCTGACGGGTTCCTTCACATCGTCGACGGCGCCAGACGCGCCGGACGGCGACGGCGCCTCGACCGGAACGCGTGGAGGTGTCACAACGGCAGGGGGCGGGCTGCTGCTCGCCGAAAGCCAGGTCGCGCGGTTGACGTACCAGGCGGAGCCACCCGCGCCGACGACCGTGGCAGCTGCGATCACGAGCGCCACGCGCAGGTGCGGATGCCGGCGAGGACTCGGCGCGACAGCCGTCGCGAACATCGGTCGCGATCTCGGTGACGGCTGCGGCCGCCGGACGGCGGCGGTTGGCCACGGTGCCACCTTCGGCACGGACTCCACGGCGTCGGGTGACGGGGACGAGGCGGTACGGGTGGCTGCCGCCGCGACGGGCGAGGCGGCCCCTGCGGACGGCCCGGCCGGGTCTGGCGTCTCGGTCGAGCGCTCGAGAAGGGCGCCGCTGTCCGACACGCCGAACCCCCAGGGGTCGTCGGCCCAGGGGTCAACGCGGCCGGGTGGGTGCGGGGGCATGGCGGTTAACGGTATCGCAGTCTCCCACTCCTCCGGAAGACGGCACCGCCGAGACCCGCCGGCGGCGGCCGGTGCCGCGCGGGTCCGTCCACATTCGCGGCCCCGTCCCCGCGTGCGCCACCCGCGCCTGCCGCACGCGCTTCCCGGCCTCCTGTACGATGGCCCCGACGATGCGGCGCAGGGAGGCGGGCGGGCCACAGCGCGAGAACCGGCGCCAACGGTTCCCGCGTCCGCGATCAGGCGCGGCGCTGCTGCGCGCCGACGTCCTCGCGCGCATCGAGGCGACGAGCCCGCATCGGCCGATCATGCTGCGCGAGGTGCTGCGCACGCTGCAGCCGCGGCCCGGTGATGTCGTCGTGGACGCGACGCTCGGCGGCGGCGGCCACGCCGAGGCGCTGCTCGCGCACATCCTGCCGGGCGGACGCCTCCTCGGCCTCGACGTGGACAGTCTCGAGCTGCCGCGCACCGAGGCGCGCCTGCGGGCGGCCGGCCACGGCGTCAACGTGTGCCTGACGCGGCACGCGAGCTTCGCGGATCTCGCGGACATCGTCGCGCGCGACGCGCCCGGCGGCGCCGACCTCATCCTTGCGGATCTGGGCGTGTCGTCGATGCAGCACGACACACCGGCGCGTGGCTTCAACTTCAAGTCCGTGGGGCCGCTCGACATGCGCCTGGATCCGTCGCGCGGGGAGACGGCGGCGGCGCTGCTCGCGCGGCTCGACGAAAACGCGCTCGCCGCCCTCCTCGAGTCGCACGCCGACGAGCCGCACGCCCGGCTCATCGCGCGGCTGCTCACGCGCGAGCGCGTCACCACCACGCACGCGCTCGAACGCACGGTGCGGCTGGGGCTGGGAGCCGCGCTGCCCGATCTGCCACGCGGCGAGGTGAAGCTCTCGGTGCGACGCACGCTGCAGGCCCTG
>JALHON010000198.1 GCA_022842985.1 Acidobacteriota bacterium
TTTCCTTCGCCACCGTCACGCCGTCCTTGGTGATGGTGGGGGAGCCGAACTTCTTGTCGAGGACCACGTAGCGGCCCTTGGGGCCGAGGGTCACCTTGACCGCATCGGCCAGCTGGTTCACGCCGCGGAGGATCGCCTGCCGCGACTGCTCGCCGTAAATAATCTGCTTCGCCATGTGCGCGTATCTCCGTTCGACCTGGGTTACTTCTCGAGCACGGCGAGGACTTCGTCCTCACGCATGATGAGGTACTCGTTGCCGTCGATCTTGATCTCCTGGCCCGAGTACTTCCCGAAGAGGATGGTGTCGCCGGCCTGGACATCCAGGGCGACCTTCTTGCCGTCCTTGTCGGGCTTGCCGGCGCCGACGGCGACGACCTTGCCCTGCTGGGGCTTTTCCTTGGCGCTGTCGGGGATGATGATCCCCCCGACCTTCTGTTCACCTTCCTCGATGCGCTCGACGAGGATACGGTCGTGCAGCGGACGCAGCTTCGTTGCCATATCTGGGACTCCGGTCATTCAATCTGCGGCCCGTCGGGGCCGCGAAGTCAGGATGCCGGCCCACCGGAACGGCGACTCGCCGGCCGGGTGGACCCACCCGTGCGCTTGGCACTCGCCCCCAGAGGGAGCTAGCACTCGCGTCACTAGACTGCTAATCGTAGCGACAAGCCGCGGGGGCTGTCAAGGGCGGGGACGGGCGCCGCGATCAGGCGGCGGAACTGCGGCGGACGCGGATCTTGAGGGCGGCGACCTTGCGCGTCAGGGTATTGCGATGCATACCCAGGGCCTCGGCGGCCTTGCCGACGTTGCCGTCGCAGTGGGCGACGACGCGCGCGATGAAGCGCCGTTCGAACTCGCGCTGCGCGTCATCGAAGTGCACGCCCTTGTCGACCATCTCGTTGACGATGCGGTCGAGATCCTCACGCATTCGGGGTCTCCAGCGCGCGGCCGGTCAGCCTCGTGTAGGCGTCGAGGTACTTCTCGCGCGTGCGCCGCACGACGTCGTCAGGGAGCGTCGGCACCGGCGGCTGCTTGTTCCACTTGATCGACTCGAGGTAGTCGCGCACGTACTGCTTGTCGAAGCTCGGCTGCGCGCCGCCCGGGGCGTACTGATCCTTCGGCCAGTAACGCGACGAGTCGGGCGTCATCACCTCGTCGATGAGCAGCAGCTCGCCCTCGTCAGTCAAGCCGAACTCGAACTTCGTATCGGCGAGGATGATGCCGCAGGACTCGGCGTGGGCGACGCCCGCCGCATAGAGGGCGAGCGTCAGCGTCTTCAGCCGGGCGAGCAGCTCGGCGCCGACGACGGCCGCGGCCGCCGCCTCGGAAATGTTTTCGTCGTGACCGGTGTCAGCCTTGGTCGCCGGCGTGAAGAGCGGCTCGGGCAGCCGGTCTGACTCGCGCAGGCCGGCCGGCAGGCGCACGCCGCACACCTCACCGGTGGCCACGTAGTCCTTCCAGCCGGAACCGGAGATGTAGCCGCGGGCCACACATTCGACCGGGAGCGGCGTCGTTTTCCGCACGAGCATCGAACGGCCGCGCAGCTGCTCGCGGTGCGGGGCCAGGGCTGCCGGAAAGGCGTCCACGTCCGCGGAGATCAGGTGATTCGGCACGATACTGCGTGTGCGACCGAACCAGAAGTTCGACAGCTGCGTCAGCACGCGTCCCTTATCGGGAATGCCGGAGCCGAGCACGTAGTCGAAGGCCGAGATGCGATCGGTCGCCACCATCAGCAGGCGGTCGCCGATCTCGTAGAGATCGCGCACCTTGCCCTGACGGACGAGCGACAGACCGGGCAACGACGTGGAGAGGAGTGGTGGGGCCAGTGACACGGTGGGCTCGCGTGAGAAGAACGTGCATCGTAGTCATTCGACGTGACCGGTGCAAGACCCCGGGCGGCGTCATGTAGTATTGACGCACCCGATCGCGCTCGCGGCCGCCGCGGCCGCTCGGCCCCAACCCCATGCGACCGTGGCTGCGCAATACCGTCCTCGTCGCGCTGATGCTCGTCCTGGTCGGCGTCTTCCTCCGCAACGCGAATCTCGCGGAGGTCTGGCACGTCGTGCGCACGGCGCAGCCGGGACTCGTGGCGGCCGGGATCGGCTGCCTCTTCCTCAGCTATGCGCTGCGCGCGCTGCGCTGGCAGGTCATGCTCGCGCCGCTCGGGCCGACACACTTCGGCCCGGCCTTCCGCGCCACCGTCATCGGCTTCGCCGCATCGTTCATCCTGCCGGCGCGCGCCGGCGAGATTCTGCGGCCGTGGCTGCTCGCGCGGCGTGAGGGCCTCGACACGGCCGCGCTCATCACGACCATCGTCATCGAGCGGCTCCTCGACTTCGTGACCGTGCTGGTGCTGCTCGCGGCGTTCTTCACCTTCTTCGATCCGGGGCTCTCGGCGATGGATCCGGCGATGTTCCAGACGGTGAAGACGTGGGGCACGCGCGCCGGCTACGCCGCCGTGGCCGGCATGCTCGGGCTCATCGGAGCGGCCGCACGCCCCGACCTCCTCCTGCGTGTGGTCGGGGCCGTGACCGGCTGGCTGCCGGCGCCGCTCCGCGGTGTCATCCACGGGCTGGCCGCCCAGTTCGCCGCCGGCCTGGCCGTCGTGCGCGATCCGGCCCGCCTTGCGCGGGCGCTCGCCTGGTCGTTCCCGCTCTGGATCGTCATCGCCGCCCAGATCTGGGTGGTGTCGGTGGCTGTCGGTGTCACGCTGCCGCCGACGGGGGCGCTGCTCATCATGGCGCTGCTCGTCGTCGGCGTCGCCGTACCCACGCCCGGCGCCGTCGGCGGCTTCCACGAGGCCTACCGGGTGGCCGCCACGGCCTTCTTCGGCGCCGACAACGACCACGCCGTGGGGGCCGCGATCGTCTTGCACGCCGTCGGTTTCGTGCCTACGCTGATAGCCGGGGCCTGGCTGATGGCCCGCGAAGGTCTGTCGCTGACGCATCTCGGCGCCGAGGCGCAGCGCGCGAAGCGCGAGGAGACACGCCCGTGAAGTGTCCGTATTGTGGTCAGCTCGGCGACAAGGTCGTCGATTCCCGCGAGAGCAAGGAAGGCGACGTCATCCGCCGGCGGCGGCAGTGCCTGAACGGGGAGTGCGGCAAGCGCTTCACGAGCTACGAGCGCATCGACGAAATTCCCTACATGGTCGTGAAGAAGGACGGCACCCGCGAACGCTTCGAGCGCCAGAAGCTGGTCGCCGGCCTGCTCAAGGCCTGTGAGAAGCGGCCGGTCTCGGTGGCGGCGATCGAGGGCGTGGCCGACCGCGTCGAGGCGATGCTGCAGGATCGCGCCGAGAAGGAAATCGCCACCGCCGAGATCGGCGCCTTCGTCATGCAGGAACTGAAGGCGCTCGACAAGGTGGCCTACGTGCGCTTCGCCTCGGTCTACCGGCATTTCCGCGACATCGGGGAGTTCATGACCGAGCTGAAGGATCTGCTCGGCGCGAAGGAGTAGGCGGCCGCCGCCTCAGTCCCCATGGCGACGCCTTCGCTCCCGCGCGCGGCCGGCTCCGCGGCTCCGGCCGGGGGCGCGGCGGCGCGGCGTCCGTTCCGCGACAATCCGCGCCTCATTCTGCTCGGCATCCTGCTGCTGCTGGCGGCACTCGCGAGCCTGGTCTGGCTGGCCAACCGCTCGGCCCGCCTCTCGCCCGACTTCCTGACCGGGTTCGTGCTCTACGCGCTCAGCGCCACGAACGTCATGATGCTGCTCGCGCTGGGATTCTTCCTGGTGCGCAACGTCGTCAAGATCGTCGTCGAGCGCCGTCGGGCGCTGCCGTTCGCGCGTTTCCGCGCCAAGCTGGTCGCGCTGCTGCTCGGCCTCACCCTCGTGCCGGCGGTGCTCGTGCTCGCGGTGGGCTCGCAGGTCGTGCTCACGGCCGTAGACCGCTGGTTCAACGCGCCGATGGATGAAGTGCTGGCCTCGGCGAGCCGCATCGCCTCCGACTACTACCTGGAGCGGCAGCGCGTCGTGAGCGACGAGGCGACGCGCATGGCGCAGTCGCTCTCGCGGGTCGACCTCACCGACGTCGACGCCGTGCGGGCGATCGTGTCGCCGGACGTGACCGGCCGCCGCGTTTCGCTCGTCCAGGTCTACCGCGTGGCCGACGGCGCCGCGGCGACGCCGGTGCTCGACGTGGCGAATCCCAGCCTGCCGGCCGGCTCGGCGCGATCGGGCGCCGACCGCCTCGCCGCGCGGGCGATCGAAAGCGGCAAGCTGCTCTTCGAGCCGGTGCCCGACGCCGGGGGCGAGCTGCTGCGGGTGGCGCAGGCCATTCGCGCGCCCGACGGGCGCCTGGTGGGCGTCGTGCTCGCCAGCGACGTGCTCACCGGCGAGATGGCCGACCGCGCCCGCCGCATGACCAAGGCCTACGAAGACTACACGCAGCTGCGCGTGCTCAAGCAGCCGCTGGCCGGCGTCTACCTGTCGTTCTTCGTCATGGTCACGCTGCTCATTCTCGTAGGCTCCACGTGGATGGGCCTCTACCTCGCCAAGCGGATCACGCGGCCGGTGCAGATGCTGTCCGCGGCGGCCCGCGAGATCGGCGCCGGCCGGCTCGAACATCGGATCGAGCACCAGGCCGACGACGAGTTCGGCCACATGGTCGAATCGTTCAACGCGATGGCCGCGGACCTCTCGACGCGGCAGCGGCGGCTGGAGCGGGCGTCGCTGGATCTCGAAC
The DNA here is from genome assembly GCA_022842985.1 of Acidobacteriota bacterium. Taxonomy (GTDB): domain Bacteria; phylum Acidobacteriota; class Vicinamibacteria; order Vicinamibacterales; family UBA2999; genus CADEFD01. Next base: position 4,679 of record JALHON010000198.1, read on the forward strand.
AGCGGCACCAGGCCGTGGAACGCCGCCACCGCTCGGTCGAGACGATCCTCGAGCGGATTGCCACGGGCGTCATCTCGATCGATGCCGCGGGACATGTCGGGCGGGTGAACTCGGCGGCGGCCCGGCTGCTCGGCCTGCCGGCGGGCGTCGAAGGGCGGCCGGTGGCGCAGGTGCTCGGCCCGGACCTCACCGCCGTGACCGCCGTGCTCGACGATGCCGCCCGCGCCCGCTCGGAGTCGGTGGCGCAGGAAGTGAGCATCACACGCGAAGGCCGTGAGGTGACGCTGGCCGTCGCCGCGACACGGTTGTACGGCGCGGCCGGATTCGAGGGCACGGTGCTCGTGCTCGACGACGTCACGCCGCTCATCCGCGCGCAGAAGGTGGCGGCGTGGCGCGAGGTGGCGCGGCGTCTGGCGCACGAAATCAAGAACCCGCTGACGCCGATTCAGCTCTCGGCCGAGCGCCTGCAGCGCAAGCTCGGCGAGGCCGGCGCGCCGCACGAAGCACTCGTCAAGGAGTGCACGAGCACGATCATCGCCGAGGTCGAGTCGCTCAAGGGCCTGGTGGACGAGTTCTCGCAGTTCGCGCGTATGCCGGCGCCGAAGGCCGTGCCGTCGTCGCTCAACCAGGCCGTCGCCGAGGCCCTCACGCTCTATCAGGGCCTCTTCCCGTCGCTCACGCTCGACGTCGTGCTGGCGCCCGACCTGCCGCCGGTGCGGCTCGACGACGAGCAGATCAAGCGCGTCATCATCAACCTCGTGGACAACGCCGTGGAGGCCATGCACCGGCAGGGCCGCATCGTGGTCGAAACGGCGCACGACCCGGTGCACAAGGTGGCGCGCGTCGTCGTCGCCGACGACGGCCCGGGGATCCCCGAGGGCGACCGCGACAAACTGTTCCTGCCGTACTACTCGACGAAAGGCCGGGGCTCGGGTCTGGGCCTCGCCATCGTCCGCCGCATCGTCGCCGAACATGGCGGCAACGTCGAAGTGTCGGACAATAGCCCGACGGGCAGCCGCTTCACCATCGAGCTCCCGTGCTGACCTGAATCTCCATGGCCGCGATTCTCATCGTCGACGACGAACCCGGCGTGCGTTCCGCCCTTGGCGGCGTGCTGCGTGACGAAGGCTACACGGTCGAAGCCGTGGAGTCGGGCGAGGCGTGTCTCGAACGGGTGGTGGAGCAGGAGTTCGACGTCGTGCTGCTCGATGTGTGGATGCCCGGGATCGACGGCCTCGAAACCCTGCAGCGCCTGCGGGAACGCAAGGTCGACAGTCAGGTCATCGTGATCTCAGGCCACGGCAACGTGGAATCGGCCGTGCGCGCCATCAAGCTCGGCGCCTTCGATTTCGTGGAGAAGCCGCTGTCGCTCGACAAGGCGGTCCTCGTCGTGCGCAATGCGCTGCGGCAGCGCGCCCTCGAGGTGGAGAACCGTGATCTGCGCGCGCAGGTCGACCGCCGGCACGTGATGGTGGGGGAGAGCCCGGTGATGCGCCACCTGCGCGAGCAGGTGCTGCTCGCGGCGCCGACCAACGGCCGCGTGCTCATCCTCGGCGAGAACGGTACCGGCAAGGAGCTCGTGGCGCGCACACTCCACGCGCACAGCCGGCGTCGCACCGGGCCGTTCGTCGAGGTCAACTGCGCGGCCATTCCCGAGGAACTCATCGAGTCGGAGCTCTTCGGTCACACGAAGGGCGCCTTCACGGGCGCCGTGGCCGATCGCCGCGGACGCTTCGAGCACGCGCACGGCGGCACGATCTTCCTCGACGAGATCGGCGACATGAGCCTGAAGACCCAGGCCAAGGTGCTGCGCGCGCTCCAGGAGCAGGCCGTGCAGCCGGTGGGCGGCACGGCGACCATCCGCGTCGACGTGCGCGTCGTGGCGGCCACCAACAAGGATCTGCAGGAAGAGATCCGGGCCGGACGGTTCCGCGAGGATCTCTACTTCCGCCTGAACGTCGTGCCGATCTTCGTGCCGCCGTTGCGCGACCGGATGGAAGACATTCCGCGCCTGGCGGAGCACTTCATGGCGACCCTGTCGGCGGAGTACGGCCGCCGCGTGAAGCGGTTCGCGCCCGAAGCGATGGCGCGCCTGCAGCACTACGCGTGGCCGGGCAACGTGCGTGAGCTGCACAACGTCATCGAGCGCCTGCTCATCATGGTGCACGACCACACCGTGACGGCCGAGGACGTGAGTTTCATCGACGACGGCGGCGCGGCGGCAGCCGTGCCGGGCGGCGCCACGGCGGGGCCGGTGACGGCGCTGGCCGAGGCGCGCGACGCGTTCGAGCGCGGCTACATCCTGCGCGTGCTGGCGGCGCACCAGGGCAATATCTCGCGCACGGCGGACGCGCTTGGCGTCGAACGCAGCAATCTCTACAAGAAGATGCGCGCCTTCGGCATCGCGCCGGCCCGGCGCGACCTCGAGTAGCGGCCGGCTAGTCGGGCCCGAGCCGCGAGTCGAGGATCTTGTCGGGCGACCAGCCGGCCACGCGCAGGTACCGGGCCGCGACGTCCGCGAGCGCCGCCGCCGGCACGAGCCCCACGACTTCGCTTTCCGCGATGGCCACCCCGTAGCGGGCCGCCTCTCGCGCGACCGCGTCGAAGACGACGGCGATCGGCGTGATCTCGACGTTCGTGAGGTTCATGGATACCTGCACGAGCCGTCGCGCCGGCAGGGGCAGGGCCATCGCCTTGACATGCGGCAGGCCGCCGCTGCTCGCGCGCACGGCCCTGGCGACGGCGGTCCCGACCTCGAGGCGTTCGGTCGCCAGGTTGATGTTGTAGGCGACGAGAATGCCGCGGGCGCCGACGGCGACGGCGCCGAAGCTCGGATGCGGGGCCGCCGGCCCGAAATCAGGTGCCCAGTCGGGCGTGCGCAGCTTGTCGGCCAGCCCTTCGAAGCGGCCGCGGCGCACCTGCTCGAGGCGGCGGCGATGGGGCGCGGTCGCGGCCTCTTCATAGAGCAGCACCGGGATGCCGAAGCGTTCGGCGATGGCGCGCCCGGTGGCCCGTGCGGCCGCGACGGCCTCGTCCATGGTGGTGCGGCCCAGCGGCACGAACGGCACGACGTCGACGGCGCCGATGCGTGGATGGGCGCCCGCGTGATGCCGCAGGTCGATGGCGTCCAGGGCCTCGGCGCAGAGATCGAGGACCGCGGCCGTCAAGGCCGGCGCCTCGCCTGCGAGCGTGAAGACCGATCGATGATGATCGGCGTCGCGGTGCACGTCGAGGAGGCGCACGCCCGTGCGGCCTGTCAATCGCGCCGTCATGCGATCGAGCACCCGCGGGTCGCGCCCCTCACTCACGTTCGGCACACACTCGAGCCACGCCATCGGCGCGTTGTATCACAGCCGACGCGCGCCGACCCAGGTGTTATACTCGCAGCGATTTGCAGGCATGGTCGACCCGACGCCCGGTGATTCGCCGCTCGCTCCTCCGCTGACCGATGCCGAACGCGAGGCGCGCATCGAACAGCTCCTCGTCTCGGGACTCGACGAGTACTTCGCGGGCCGGATGGATCACGCCGTCAACATCTGGACGCGCGTGCTGTTCCTGGATCGCTCGAACGACCGCGCCCGCGCCTACATCGATCGCGCGCGCCGCGCGCAGGCTGAACGGCAGCGGGAGTCCGAGGGGCTCATGCACCAGGGGCTGCAGGCGTTCGACGAGGGCGACGTCGACCGCGCCCGGCGCCTGCTGACGGCGGCCGTCGAGTGCGGCGCGCCGCACGAACAGGCCCTGCCGGTGCTGCACCGTATCGGCCTCCTCGACGTGACCGCCGCGAGCAGTCCGCCGCCATCCGCCGCTGGACGCTGGCGCCGCAGCGATCGCCCCACGCGCGCGGCGTCCTCGCGGCTCGGTCCCTGGCTTCTCGCCGCGGCCATCGCGGTCATCGGTGGCGTGGCCGTCTTCGTGTCGGAGGACAGCACGCCGTCGGTGCTCGCCACGTCGGCGATCGACGTCGGCCCGGTTTCGCTGCCGGTGCCTGCGGCCTCCGAGGCGCATCTGTCGAGAGCCCGGCAGTTGTTCGAGGCCGGGAAGCTGCCGGACGCACTGCGCGTGCTCGATCGCATCGACCAGGGGGACGCGGCCTTTACCGACGCGCAGACGCTGCGTGGGCGGGTACAGCGTGAACTGCTCGCCGCCGCCGGGCCCGGCAGCAGAGAGGCGACGGCGCCATGAAGTGTCCAAAGTGTGCGTATGTCGGCTTCGAAGAGTCGGACCGCTGCCGGCACTGTGGCTACGACTTCTCGCTCATCACGGCGGCGCCCGCCGAGATGTCGCCAGCGCCGCTGCGCGCCGTCGAACCGTCGCGCCACACGTCGTATCGTGAGCCGTCGCGGGTCCACGCCGAGGCGGAGCTGAGTACCACGGAGCCAGCGCCGCTCGTCGACCTGCCACTGGCGGTGCCCGCACCCGTGCCGTCGCCGGGGGCGCTGGCCGGCGCCGCCACCGCCACCGCCACCGCCACCGCATCGCCTT
>JALHON010000199.1 GCA_022842985.1 Acidobacteriota bacterium
CGACGGCGGCGATACGGCCGTCGCGGATGGCGACCGTGGTCGCCGGCGGCAGGCCGGCGCCCGCCCACACACGGGCGTTGCGAAGTACGAGAGGGAGCGTCATGTCGGCGTGGCCCGCCTGACGAGACGGGCCGCGTCCGATGTTATGTCAGGTGTGCGCGGTGTGGTGTGGCGAGACGAGGGGTGCCGGAAACAGCCCAGGCGGACCGGCCGGTCCGCCCGGGCCGATGGATGAGTGCTAGGGGCGCACGCCGGTCCGCACCCAGCCTTCGAGCGCGGTGAAGGCGTCGAGCACTTCGGTGGTGTTCATCGTGCAGTGGCCCCAGCGGTTCACGGAGCGCTGCACGAGCCAGTCGGAGCGGCCGGCGGCCGCCACCAGCCCGGCATAGATGTTCTCGTGCTCGAACGGAATCGCCGGGTCGCGCAGCGTGTGCAGCGTGACGACGGGGAAGCTGATGGCGCCGTCAGGCTGGTAGTTGCGTTCGTAGTACTTGAGGGCCGCCACGTCGGCGTCGTAGCGGGCCACCCCGGTCACCGGATCATTGAGCGCGGCGAGCTTCGCGGCGGTGAGGGCCGGGTAGACGACATCGCTGTTGTCGAACGGGATCTTGCCGTTGACACGTTCGATGAGGTCGTTCGTGTAACGCCACCCGAACGCGACCACGTAGAGGGCCGACTGCGACAGTTCCGTGACGCTGTTGAAGGGCAGCTTCGCGGCGATGGCCCAATCCTGCATCTTCTGGATCTTCACGGGATCCGGCGTCGGCAGGCCGATGAGTGCGTTGTAGACCTGCAGGAAGAGCGGACTGCCCGGCTCGAACGGAATGCCCGGCGGGATGTCGAACGGGCCGCCCGGCAGCAGGCCGGGATAGAAGTAGTCGAAGGTCACGCGGGCAGACCCGGCGTACTGCACCTCCGTGAGGGCGCCGCCGAGCGGGCCGCACATCGGCAGCGCGCCGTCGTACTGCCCGGGATAGGCCTCCGCCATCTTCGCGATGGCAAGCGCGCCCATCGAGTGGCCGACGAGCAGCGTGCGGGCCGGCGCGCCGACCTTCGACTTGAAGATGCCGCTCAGCTGGTGCGTGCGGCGCACGGCGTCGCCGAGCGCCCAGCCGTTGCTCGAGTAGCTCGAGGCGGCGACGGCGTACCCTTTGGCGAGCAGGGCCGCGCGAATCGCCGCATAGCCATCCTGATTCGTCGGCGGCACGACGGGCTGCTCCGCCTGGACGATGCCATGCGCGTAGAGGACGAGGTCGCCGTTCCAGACGGCGGGTACGTCGATTTCGTACGAGGAGCCGGGGCCGATGGCCCCTTCGAAGTGGCGCTGCGCGGCGGCCGTGCCGGTGAAGGCGACAAGGCACGCGATCATCAGAACAGCGCGGGTGAGAGCGCGCTGGAGCGAGGTCGACATGACGAACTCCCTGGGGACCCTGGCGCGGTGTCCCGTTCCGCGGAACGCGAACATGCGTCCCACCTCAGGGCAAAGCAAGTTCGTGACCACCGTCCAGGTGTCCGCCGGCCGGGGAACCGCGGGGCGTCGTTGGCGCCTCGCGCCGCGGGGCGTTGGTGCGCGGGGAATTCCCGCGGTGCCCGGACGACTACGCGCCCTTACCGGCCGCGGCGGACGCCGCCAGCCGCTCCGACACCACGGCCACCGACTGGCCGAGGGCGTCGAGGGCCTCGCGCAGCATGTCCTCCGGCATCGTGAGCGGCGGCAGCAGGCGCACGCCGTTGCTGAAGAGGCCGGCGCGCATCAGCACGACACCGCGGGCCACCGTGCCCTTCACGATGGCCAGCGTGTCTTCCGGCGCTGCCGGCGTCTTGCTCTGCTGATCCTTCACGAACTCGACCAGCATCATCGGCCCGAGGCCCCGCACGTCGCCGACGATGGGATAGGCGCGCTGCCAGCCGGTCATGACCTCGCGCATCACCTCGCCGAGCCGCGTGGCGTGGGCGAGGAACGCCGGCTGGCGGATGATCTCCACCGCCGCGAGGGCCGAGGCGCACGCCACCGGGTTGCCGCCGTAGGTGCCGCCGACGCCGCCCGGATGCGCGGAGTCCATGAGGTCGGCGCGGCCGGTAACGGCGCCGATCGGCATGCCGCCACCGAGTGACTTGGCCGTGCAGAGCAGATCCGGCACGAGCCCGTAGTGCTCGCTCGCGAAGACCTTGCCGGTGCGTCCCATCCCGCACTGCACCTCGTCGGCGATCATCACGATGCCGTGCTGCGTGCACAGCTCGCGGATGCGCTGCAGGAAGAGCGGCGGCACCGGGATGAAGCCGGCTTCGCCCTGCACGGGCTCGATGATGACGGCGGCGACGGCCGACGGATCGACCTGCGCCACAAAGGCCTGTTCGAGCTGACGGATGCCGAAGTCGATGTACTGGTCCTCGGTCATGCCGGCGGGCGTGCGGTAGAGATAGGGGATCGGCAGGCGCACGATGTCGGGCGCGAACGGACCGAAGCCGCTCTTGAAGAGCCCGTATTTGCTCGTGAGCGTGAGGGTGAGCAGCGTGCGCCCGTGGTAGCCGCCCTCGAAGCAGATGACGGCGGGGCGGCCGGTGGCCTTGCGGGCGAACTTCACGGCATTCTCGACGGCCTCGGCGCCGCTGTTGGCGAAGATCGTCTTCTTCGGGAAGGTGCCGGGCGTGAGTTCGTTCAGCACTTCCGCCAGGCGCACCATCGGCTCGTAGGTGGTGACGAGCGAGCAGGTGTGGAGGAACTTCGCCGTCTGCGTCGTGACGGCGTCCACGACCTCGGCCGGCGCGTTGCCGACGCCGGTCACGCCGATGCCGCTCGCCATGTCGATGAACGTGTTGCCGTCGACGTCCACGATGAGGGCGCCGTGCGCGCGGTCGACCACGACGTCGGTCGCGCGGCCGAGTCCCGACGGCAGCGCCGCCGCGCGCCGGTCGAGCAGCGCCTTGGCGCGTGGTCCGGGTACGGGTGTCGTCAGGCGCACGTACTGGCGGGCCAGCGTCCGCGACGCGCCGGGGACCTCCTTCGATGCATCGAGCACGATGAGCGCGCAGTAGTTGTCGGAGACCGGATCCTGCAGGTAGTCCTTGAGCAGCGCGCGCGGCTCGAAGCCGACGGCCATCTGCATCGAGAGCGTCGGGTCCTTGAGGCGTCCGGCAACGACACCGGCGTAGTAGTCCTCCGCCGACATCTCGTGTTTCACCGCGCCGTAGCCACGCAGCATGCCGCCGGTGACCTGGCCCTTGAGGCCCCGCCGCCACACGAGCTCCTGCCGTGCCGCGTAGAGCGCCGTCGCGAGCCCCTGGCCACGGTAGGCCGGGTCGACGCCGATGTCCGCGCCGTAGAGCCAGTCGCCATCGGGCGCGTGCGACGTGAGCCAGCCGCCCTGGATGATGTCGCCGAAGGTGTGCGTGATGTGCGCGAAGTCGAAGTGCAGGCGGATCGTGGCCGCGGCGCCCACCACGCGATCGCCGTCGAGCACGACGAACTGGCCCTCGTCGAAGAGCTCCAGATGTTTCCGGTAGTGCCGGGCCTTGAAGCGTTCCTCGTCGGCGAGGGTGGGGAAGCAGACGAGCTGCAGGGCTTCGAGCTGTTCGGCGTGTTCGGGCCGCGCGTGCATGACGACGAGGCCGGAGTCGAGGCGACGGGAGTACCAGAACATGGGGCGGATCTTAGCAGCCGGGTCGCGCCGGGAACAGCGTCTCCACCGACCGCCCCGGCCGGGTCACCCCTGCCGCACGCCCTGGCGATCCACGACGCGCACGCGGTTGGACTGCTCGAAGTTTTCAGCACGTCATGCGCGTGCCCTCGCAGTGGATCTGCGCATTCGTCAGTGATTCCGTGTGTGCGCGCTGGCACACAACTGGCGTATCCACGGGTGGTGGGGGGAGGCGCCCGCTTTGGCCGCCGCTGGTCGTTACGTCTCGTTGGCGGCGGTTCCACGCACCTTCGGGCCCGCGCGCACGGTCTACGCGGCGTCGGCCTCGACCGTGCGTCACTTCCAGGCCGAGACGGGGAGGGCGCGATGGCGGCACGTCGTTCGTTGGAACTGGGGCTGCTGCTGTGCCTGCTCCCTCGCATCGTGTGGGCGCAGCCGGTGCTGACGTTCGAGCGGCTGGGAGACGCGCTCAACGCCGGCGATGAGGTGCGGGTCGTCGATCTCGCCGGGCGCGAGCACACCGGCCCCGTGGCAACGCTCAGCCCGGACGCGATTGCCCTTGCCCGCGCGGGCGGCGCCACCCAACGGTTCGGCCGCGCTGACGTGCAGGAAGTGTGGATGCGGCGCCAGGACCCGGTGAGCAACGGCGCGCTCATCGGGTTCGGGAGCGTGGCGGCGACCTACTGCGGGCTTGCGGTGTCTTCGGGCCACGGGCGGCACTGCGGCATAGCTGCCGTGTTGCTCGGCGGTGTCGGCGCCGGCATCGGCGCCCTGGCTGACGCGGCGATCAGCCGGCAGCGCCTGGTGTTCCGTGCCGCCGACGGGTCGGTCTCCCTGTCGCTGGCGGCCACCCGCACGGCCTCGTGGGCAACGGCGAGGCTCCGGTGGTGACCGCCGAACGGAGGTGTGTGATGCGAATCGTGATTGCCGCTGCGTTCGTGTTCGTCGGGCTGGTCTCGTCCGTCTCCGCACAGCCCGTATCGACGTTTCCGGACCTGTCGCTGCGCCTCGACACGGGCGACGTGGTGTCAGTGGAAGACACGACGGGCCGCGTCCTGTCGGGACGTGTCACGCGAGTCACGCCCGCCGAACTGGTCGTGACACCGACGGCCGGCGCGGAGCGCGTGTTCGTGGCCGCGAGCGTGCGCCGCGTCGAGCGGCGCGGCGACGGCCTGGGCAACGGGATGCGGCGCGGCGCGATCATCGGAGCCGTGCTGGGCGGCGCCCTTGGCAGCGTCTTTTCCGGGGAGTTTCGCGCCGGCGACCTCCTCCAGGGAGCCGCCATCTTCGGAGCGTCCGGCCTCGGTCTCGGCCTGGTCCTCGACGCGGCGAACGTGGGGACGACGACGGTGTACTCGGCGCCGGCCCACACGCAGACCGGCCGCCAGGGTCGCGGCCGTGTCGCCCTGCACGCGTCACTCCGCTGGTAGCGTGGCGCGCGTCAGCCGCGCGCCACGCTCGACCGGGCGCGGCCGCCGAGCACCTCGACCACGCGGTCGATGTCGTCGTGCGTGTTGAAGACCGACACCGACAGCCGCAGCCGGTTTTCGTTGCCCACGACCGTGGCCGTGACCTTGCCCGCCTGGAGCGCCTTGCTCGTGGCCGCGGCATCCTTGAGTCCGAAGGCGAGGATAGGCGTGGCGTTGCCGGCCGGCGTGAGCGGCGTGTAGCCGAGCGGCGGCAGCTCGCGCTGCAGGCGATCCGTGAGCTGCGTCGCGTGGGCGCGGATCTTCTCGAGGCCCAGCCCGGTCACGTAGTCGATGCCTTCGGAGACCGCGGCGGCGAGCAGCACGGCGATGCCGCCGGTTTCATAGCGGGCGGCACCGGGCAGCGGCTCCCACGTGAGCGCCGCGCGGTTGAAGTTCGACACCTGGCGATGGCCGTAGCGCGTCGTCGGCAGCACCGTGCCCTGCAGATCTTCCTTCACGTAGAGGAAGCCGAAGCCGCGTTCGCCCATGATCCACTTGTAGGTGCCGGTCGAGGCGAAGTCGATGCCCAGGGCCTTGACGTCCACCGGCACGCAGCCCACGGCCTGGATGATGTCGGCGAACACGTAGGCGCCGCGCGCGTGGGCGAGGGCGCTCACGGCCTGGCAGTCGTGCATGAAGCCGTTGACGTTCGAGACGAGTGCGAGCGAGACGAGGCGCGTGTTCCGGTCGATGGCCTTGTCCATGTCGGCCGGATCGATCCTCCAGTCGCGGTGCTTCACGATCCGCAGTTCGACGCCCTGCTTCTCGAGTTCCTTGTACATGTAGAGCGAGGTCGTGAAGTGCAGCTCGTCGATGACGATGTTGCCCTTCTTCTTCGCCAGATCCATCCCCATCACGACGATGTTCTCGCCGTCGGACGTGCTCGAGGTGAAGGCGATCTCACTCGGCGCGGCGTTGATGAGGGCACCGAAGCGCTTCTTCAGATCGGCCTGTCGGTCGTTGCCGAAGTCGACGCGGCCCGGGCCGGGCCCGTGCAGCCGGTACTGCAGGCCCTGCTCGATGGCGCGCGCCGCGAAGCGGCCCACCGGGTGCAGTGCCGCGGCGTTCATGTAGGTCTCGGTCGACGCGAGCGGGAACTCGTCGCGCACCGACGCCGGAAACACCGCGCCGGGACGTCCGGCCGCCTGGCCGGCGAACACGCGCCGGCTCGACACCGCCAGGGCACCCGCGCCCGCAAGGAACTCACGACGTCCGATGGCACTCATGGAAGGCTCCTGTCGGGCCATGACCGGCCGGGAAGGGCGCGGCGCTGGCCCGGAACGCCGCCCATGATGGCACGCACGCCGTCCGTGCGCCACGACGGACTCGCACCGGCTCCGCCGGTGATGGGAGAATGCGCCGATGATGGCGCACCGAGCAGAGCCGGGCCAGCGGGTGGGATGCCCGCGGCGGGTGTCGTGAGCGATCTCCTCGCGCTCGACGCGAGCACGCTGGCCACGCGGATTGCCGCCGGGGAGATCTCGTCGGAGGACGCGGTCCGCGCCTGTCTGGATCGCATCGCCGCTGTCGATCCGGCCCTCGGGGCGTTCGTCGACCTGCGCGCCGGTGAGGCTCTGGCCGAGGCGCGGGCGTTCGACGCGCGGGCGCCGAGGGCCGGCCACGGCCTGCCGCTCGGCGGCGTGCCGGTCACCGTCAAGAGCGCCATCGAGGTGGCCGGCCTGCGCTGCGAAACGGGCAGTCCGTCGCGCGAGGGCGTGCGCGCGACGACGGATGCCGTCGTCGTGCAGCGGCTGCGCGCGGCCGGCGCCATCGTGCTCGGCACGACCAACGTGGCCGAGATGCTGATGGGCTACGAAAGCGTGAATCCGCTGCATGGCGCGACGCGCAATCCGTGGGACCTGACACGCACGCCGGGGGGATCGAGTGGCGGCGAGTCCGCCGCCATCGCCGCGGGGTGTTCGTTTGCCGGTCTCGGCAGCGACGGCGGCGGGTCGATCCGTGTGCCGGCGCACTTCACCGGGATCTGCGGGCTGAAGCCCACACCGGGCCGCGTGCCGGCGACGGGACATCAGCCGGCCTGCCTCGGACCGTTCTCGCTCATCGGCGCGGTCGGTCCGATGGCGCGTTCTGTGGCGGACCTGCGGCGGCTGCTCGGCGTGCTCGCCGGGTGGGATGCCGACGACCCCTGTGCCGTGCCGGCCGGCGCCGAGGCCGCGCCGTATCCGTCGGCACGCGAGGTCTGGTGGTTCGACACCGACGCACGTGCGCCGTCGACGGGCGCGACGCGCGCCGCGGTGGCGGCCGCCGTGGGTGGACTCGCCGCGCAGGGTTACGCCGCGCGCCCGGGACGTCCGGCGGCGTTCGACGAGGCCACGGCGCTCTGGGACGTCTTCTTCGGCGACGCCGGGGAGATGCTGCTCACGGCCGCCATCGGCGATGTCGCGCCGACGCTGCCGATCCTCGCGGCGATGCATCGCGAACGCGGGCCCCGCCCGCCCCTCACCGCGATGCGGCTGGCCGAGGCGTGGGCCGCGCGTGACGTGCTGCGAGCGCGTCTCATCCACGAACTCGAGGGCCGCGTCGTCGTCTGCCCGGTCACGGCGATGCCCGCCTTCACGCACGGCGAACGGCAGTGGACGATCGACGGCCGCGTGGTGGGCTACCTCGACGCGATGATCTACACGCCCTGGGCCAACATCCTCGGCCTGCCGGCGGCGGTCGTGCCGGCGGGACGGTCCGAGACGGGACTGCCGATCGGCGTCCAGGTCATCGGCGCGCCCTTCATGGAGGCGGCCGTGCTCGACGTGGCGGCGGCCATCGAACGGACCTGCGGCGGCGTCGTGCCGCCGCCGCCCGGAGCGATCGCATGAATGGGCCACCGGCCCTGCGCCGCCGTCTCTCGCGCTGGGATCTCATCGTCTACGGCCTGCTCTTCATCGGCCCGCTGGCGCCCGTGGGCGTCTACGGCGTGCTCGACGCGCGCACGAACGGCGCCGTCGCGCTCGTGTATGTCGCCGCCACGATCGCCATGGCGTTCACGGCGTGGTCGTACGCCGAGATGTCGCGCGTCGTGCCGCACGCCGGCTCGGTCTTCGCCTACGCGAGCCGCGGCATCGCGCCGGTGGCGGGGTTCTTCGCCGGCTGGCTCGCGATGCTCGACTACGTGCTCATCCCGTCGGTCGCGTATCTCTTCTCGGGGATCGCGCTCCACGCGCTCGTGCCGTCGGTCCCGGCCTGGGTCTTCACGGTCGTCGCCTTCGTGGCCACGACGGCGCTCAACCTGGCCGGCGTGCGTGTAGCCGCCCGCGCCGGCTTCGTCGTGCTGGTGGCCGAACTCATCGTGCTCGCCGTGTTCCTCGTCGCCGGCGGATTCGTGCTGGCGGCCGGCGGCGGCGCGCGCGCGTGGCTCTCGCCGTTCACGTCCCTCGGCACGACGGACCCGTCGCTCGTGATGAACGCGGTGTCGGTGGCGGTGCTCTCGTATCTCGGCTTCGACGCCATCGCCTCGTTCGCCGAAGAGAGCACCGGCGATGCGCGCCACGTCGGCCAGGCCATCGGCTGGTGCCTCGTCGTGGCCGGGCTCGCCTTCGTCGCGCAGACGTGGATGGTGGCGGTGCTCAGCACGCTCACGCCGGCGGAACTGGCCGCGGCGCCGGCCCGGCAGGGCACCGCGTTCTACGACGTGACGCGCGCGGCGATTGGCCCGTGGCTCGCGACGGTACTCGCCGTGACCAAGGCGATCGGGCCGATGTTCGCCGCGATGACGGGACAGGCCGCGGCGGCGCGCCTCATCTTCGGCATGGCGCGCGATGGGCGTCTGCCGGGACAACTCGCCGCGGTGGACGACGCGCGCGGCGTACCACGCACGGCGCTCATCGCCACTGCCGGCGTGACGCTCGTCGTGAGCGTGTGGGCGGCGCGCCGCCCCGACGGGCTCGGCGTGCTCGTCTCGATCGTGGACGTGGGCGCGCTGGCCGCGTTCCTGCTGCTGCAGGTGTCGGTGGTCGGCTACTTCGTGCGCCAGCGTCTCGCG
>JALHON010000200.1 GCA_022842985.1 Acidobacteriota bacterium
CGGCGCCGGCACCGTGCGTGCCGACGACCCGCGCCTCACCGCGCGGGACATCGTCCGCGCCCGGCCGCTCACGCGCGTGGTGTTCGACCGCGCGCTCGAGACGTCGCCGGCGGCGCGTGTCTATACCGGCGAGACCGGCGGGCCGGTGATAATAGTGGCGGATCCCGGCGCCATGGTCGCGTATCCGGAGCGCGTCGAGCGCTTCGCGCAGGCCGGCGTCGACGTCGTGCCGGCCGCGTCGCTCGATGCGGCCGTCCGCGCGCTGCTCGCGCGCGGGGTCCACACGCTGCTCGTCGAAGGCGGGGCAGCGCTGCACCGGAGTTTCTGGGAGGCGGAGCTCGTCGATCGCCTGCACCTCATCGTGGCGCCGGCGCGGCTGGGCGAGGCGGCGGTGCCGCTCTTCGACGGTCTCGCCGTGCCCTGGTCCCGGCTGTCACGCGTGACGAGCGTGCCGTGCGGAACCGATATGTGGATGGACGCCGATGTTCACTGGGATCGTTGAGGAGGTCGGCCAGCTGGCCGAAGTGAAGCCGATGGCCGGCGGCTTCCGCGTGCGGATCGAGACGCCGCTTGCCGCCGATACGCAGCCCGGCGACAGCATCGCGGTGAGCGGCGTGTGCCTGACGGCCCTTGTCGTGGCCCACGGCGAGATCCACGCCGATATCGGCCCCGAGACGGCGCGCATCACGACGTTCGGCGGCCTCGCCCGCGGCCAGCGCGTCAACCTCGAGCGGCCCCTGCGCGCCGATGCCCGCCTGGGCGGACACTTCGTGCTCGGCCACGTGGACGGCGTCGGGGTCGTCGAAGAGACGCGCGCCGAAGGCGAGAGCCTCTGGCTCACCGTCAGCTTTCCGCCGTCGCTCTCGCCGCTCTTCATCCGCAAGGGCAGCGTGACGGTCGATGGCGTCAGTCTGACCGTGGCCGGCCTCGACGAGCGGCGCTTCGATATCCAGGTCATCCCGTACACGCGTGCGCACACGACGCTCGGCGAACTGCGTCCCGGCGACCGCGTCAACCTCGAGTGCGACGTGCTCGGGAAATACGTTCTGCGGGCCACCGAGATCGCCGGGCTCGCCGACCTCCGCCGGCGCTGAGGCGCCCCGTCCATGGCCACGACTCCGAAGAAGCGTTCCTCCTCAGCCCGCCGCGCGACGCGGCCCGCGGCCCGCCGCGCCCCCGTGACGCGCGGCTCGGCGCCCTTTTCCAGCGTCGAGGACGCGGTGGCGGCCATCCGCCGCGGCGAGATGGTCATCGTCGTCGACGACGAGGACCGGGAGAACGAAGGCGACCTCACCGTGGCCGCCGAAAAGGTCACGCCCGAGATCATCAACTTCATGATGACCGAGGGCCGCGGCCTCATCTGCATGCCGATGACGGCCGAGCGGCTCGACGAACTCGAGATTCCGCTGCAGGTGCCGGCCGGGCGCAACACCACGGCCTTCGACACCGCGTTCTGCGTCGGCATCGAGGCGCGCCGCGGCGTCACGACCGGCATTTCGGCGGCCGACCGCGCCCGCACCATCCAGACGGCGATTCATCGCAAGACGCGGCCGACGGACCTGGCCCGTCCTGGCCATGTGCTGCCGCTCCGGGCCCGCGACGGCGGCGTACTCGTGCGGGCCGGCCAGACCGAGGCGGCCGTCGACCTGGCCCGCGCCGCCGGGCTCTATCCGGCCGGCGTCATCTGCGAGATCGCCAAGGCCGACGGCAGCATGGCGCGCGTGCCCGATCTCGTGAAGTTCGCGCGGCGGCACAAGCTCAAGCTCATCACGGTCGCGGCGCTCATCCAGTACCGGATGCGGCACGAGCGGCTGGTCACCAAGGTGGCCGACGCCAGCATGCCCACCGTGCACGGCGCCTTCCGCATCCATGCCTACGAGAGCCCGCTCGACGGCGAGACCCACGTGGCCCTGGTCTGTGGCGACATCGGTGAGGGAAAGGACGTCCTCGTCCGCGTGCACTCGAAGTGCCTGACGGGCGATGTCTTCCACTCGCTGCGGTGCGACTGCGGGCCGCAGTTCGATGCCGCCATGCAGCGCATCGCCGCCGAGGGCCGCGGCGTGCTCCTGTATCTGAACCAGGAGGGACGCGGGATCGGCCTGGGGAACAAGATCCGGGCCTACGCGCTGCAGGACCAGGGGCTCGACACCGTGCAGGCGAACGAGCGGCTGGGCTTCAAGGCCGACCAGCGCGACTACGGCATCGGCGCCCAGGTGCTGCGCGATCTCGGCGTGCGCACCATGCGGCTGCTCACGAACAATCCGCGCAAGTTCGTCGGTCTGCAGGGCTACGGGCTGTCGGTCGTGGCCACGGTTCCGCTCGAAATTGCACCGTCCGACACGACCCGTGGCTACCTCACGACCAAGAAGCGGAAGCTCGGCCATCGCCTGACCAAGGTTTGACCGGCATCCTGAAAGTCCAGTAGGATAAGGGTTTGTCCTGATGTTCGACGCCCTGAGTAATCGTCTGCAAGACGTCTTTCAGTCCCTGAGAGGCGAGGTCCGTCTCACGCCCGAGACGACCGAACGGGTGCTGCGCGAAATCCGCGTCGCCCTCATCGAAGCCGACGTCAACCTCCAGGTGGTCAAGGCCTTCGTCGATCGGGTCCGCGATCGCGCGGCGGCGCAGGACGTCCAGGCCAGCCTCAGTCCCGACCAGCAGGTCGTCAAGATCGTCCGCGACGAGCTGCTTGCACTCTTTGGCGACGCCAAAGGGGGGCTCGCGACCGGCGGCCCGCGACCCAAGGTCATCCTCATGCTCGGCCTGCAGGGCTCGGGCAAGACGACCACCACCGGCAAGCTGGCGCGGATGCTGGCCAAGCAGGGCAAGTTCCCGCTCGTCGTCTCGACCGACGTCCGCCGCCCGGCGGCCATCGAACAGCTGGCCGTCGTCGCCGGCAAGGCCGGCGTGCGCGTGTTCGACCCGCCCGGCGATCTCGATCCGGTGTCGCGCACCCGCGGCGCGCTCGTCGAGGCCCGCAATACGGGCTGCGACGTGGTCATCGTCGATACCGCCGGCCGTCTGCACATCGACGACGAGCTGATGGCCGAACTCGTCGCCATCAAGGACGTCGCGAAGCCCTCGGATCTGCTCTACGTCGCCGACGCGATGACGGGGCAGGACGCCATCAGGAGCGCCGGCGAGTTCAACCGCCAGGTGGGCGTGACCGGTGTCGTGCTCTCGAAGATCGACGGCGATTCGCGCGGCGGCGCCGCGCTGTCGGTCGTGTCGGTCGTCGGCGTGCCGATTGCGTTCGTCGGCGCCGGCGAACGCCTCGAAGACCTCGACGCCTTCCACGCCGACCGCTTCGTCTCGCGGCTGCTCGGCATGGGCGACGTGTTGTCGCTCATCGAGAAGGCGGAGGAGGTCGTGGACTCGTCCACGGCGGCCAGCCTCGAAGAGAAGATCCGGAAGAACACGTTCAGCCTCGGCGATTTCCGCGACCAGCTCCGCACGATCCGGAAGATGGGGCCGCTCGAACACATCATGAAGCTGCTGCCCGGCATGGGCCAGCTCAAGGAACTCGGCGCGCAGAAGCCCGACGAAAAGCAGCTGCGCCGCGTCGAGGCGATCATCAACTCGATGACGCCGGAAGAACGCGAACACGCCGAAGTGATCGACGGCAGCCGCCGCAAGCGCATCGCGCGCGGCAGCGGCACGTCGGTCGAAGACGTCAACCGCCTGCTCAAGCAGTACGACGAGATGCGGAAGATGCTGAAGATGGTGGGCCAGATGACGGGCGAGGCCGTGCCCGAGGCTCCCAGGAAGAAGAAGAAGAAAGGGCCGTTCAGCTTGATGCGCTAGCCGGAGGTCCGGCTGGCCAGGACGAGGACACTACCTATGTTGGTCATTCGCATGCGTCGCACGGGGTCGAAGAAGCGTCCCCACTACCGGGTGGTCGTCACCGAGCGGCGTTCGCCGCGCGAGGGCGGATTCATCGAGACGCTGGGGTTCTACAACCCGCGTACCAAGCCCGCCGTGGTCGACGTGAACAAGGCGCGCATCGAACACTGGATCTCGCAGGGCGCGCGCCCGTCCGACTCGGTGCGCACGCTGCTCGCCAAGCACGTCACGCGCGACCTCGGCGCCGTCGTGGCGCCGGTGGAAGCCGCGGCCGCCGCGCCGCAGGCGTAACGGGAGCTGACGCCGTGGCCGAGCTCAAGACTCTCGTGGAAACCGTCGCGAAGGCGCTGGCCGACGAGCCGGACGCCATCGAGGTGGCGCAGGGGGAGCGGCGGGGCGGACTCTACTTCGAACTGCGGGTGGCGCCCGGCGATCTCGGCCGGGTGATCGGCCGGCAGGGACGCACGGCTGCCGCGCTGCGCACGCTGCTGGCGGCGGCCGCCGACGTGGATGGCACCAAGATCCAGCTCGACATCCGCGACGTCGACGGCCAGCGCTGACGTGCTGGCCGCGACGTGGGACGCGATGCTCCTCGTGGGCATCGTGGCCCGCACGCAGGGCATCAGGGGCGAAGTGGTCGTCAACGCGACCACCGACTTCATCGATGAGCGGTTCGGCGAGGGCGCCGAACTCTTCGGCCGGCCGATGCCGGACGGCCCGATTGAGAAGCTGACCGTGGCGCGGTCCCGGATGCATCTGGGGCGGCCGGCGGTGCTCTTCGACGGCGTGGCGTCCATCAACGACGCCGAGCGGTTCACCGGCTGGGAGCTGCGGGTGCCGGCGGAGACGGCCCGGAAGCTGCCGCCGCACGTGTACTACCATCACGAACTGGTGGGGTGCGCGGTGCGGACGGTGCAGGGCGACGAGGTCGGCACGGTGGCCTCGGTGGATGGCGACGGCGCCGCGGTGCGGCTCGTGGTCACCACGGCGCGAGGCCAGGTGCTCGTGCCGCTGACGCAGGCGTTCTGCACGGTGGACGTCGGCGCGCGGTGCATCACGATCGACCCGCCCGAGGGGTTGCTCGAGGTGAACGGCGGCTGGCGGGCATGACGATGGAGGAACCGCAGACCGTGACGTTCGACATCGTCACGATCTTCCCGGCCATGATCGAGGCCGGGCTGGCGGAGGGTGTGGTGGGCCGGGCGCGGACGCGCGGTCTGCTCGACGTGGCGGTGCACGACCTGCGGACGTTCACGACCGACCGCCACCACGTCGTCGACGACATGCCGTTCGGCGGCGGTCCGGGGATGGTGATGAAGGCCGAACCGTTCCACCTCGCGGTGGAGGCGATTCGGGAACGCCGGGGCGGACCCGGGCTGGTGGTGATGACCTCACCGGCCGGCCGGCGGTTCAACCAGGCGGCGGCGGTGCGGATGGCGCGCGAACGGAGCGTGACCTGGCTGTGCGGCCGATACGAAGGGGTGGACGAGCGGCTGGTCGAGGCCGTCGGCGCCGAGGAGTGGTCGATTGGCGACTATGTGCTCAGCGGCGGCGAACTCCCGGCTCTCGTGATGCTGGATGCGATTGCCCGGCTGGTGCCGGGAGTGGTCGGAGACGAGCGGTCGGTGTCGAACGACTCGTTCTCGGCCGGTCAGCTGGATTACCCGCACTACACACGGCCAGCCGTGTGGCGGGGACGGGCGGTGCCCGAGGTGCTCCTGTCGGGGCACCACGGGGAGATTGAACGGTGGCGCCGCGAGGCGGCCGACGCGCGCACCCGCGCACGCCGGCCGGACCTGCTCGGTGGAACGCCGGGGTTCGTGGAAGGGAAGGGCGAGGACCGATGAACGCAGTGGAAATGATCGAGAAGGCGCAGACTCTGGCGCGGCCCGCGATGCAGGCCGGCGACACGATCAAGGTGCACGTCCGGGTCAAGGAAGGCGACAAGGAACGTGTCCAGATCTTCGAGGGCATCGTCATCAACCTGCGCCGCGGCGGCACGCGCGCGTCGTTCACGGTGCGCAAGGTGTCGTTCGGTCAGGGCGTCGAGCGCATCTTCCCGCTGCACTCGCCGATCGTCCAGAAGATCGAAGTCGTGCGCTCCGCCAAGGTCCGCCGCGCCAAGCTCTACTACCTGCGCGACCTCAAGGGCAAGGCGGCCCGCATGAAGGAAGTCCGCAAGACCCCGGTCTAGGCACACCGCGGGCGCCGGGTCATGGCGAAAGCGCGTGCCCGGCGCACGATCGAGAACCACTACCGGCGCTACGGCTTCGGCCTCATCGCCGGGGTGGACGAAGTGGGGCGCGGCTGCCTGGCCGGTCCCGTCATGGCCGGAGCGGTGGTGCTCGACCCCGCCCGGCACGTTCCCGGTCTGGCCGACTCGAAGCTCCTGACGGCGGCGGCACGCGACCGTCTGTACGACCTCATCACGGCCCGGGCGCTCGCCTGGGCCGTCGGCATTGCAGACCCGCCCGAAATCGACCGATACAACATCCATCGCGCGTCGTTGCGCGCCATGGCACGCGCCGTGGCCGCCCTGGCGCCGCAGCCCGACCTGGTGCTGGTCGACGCCTTCCGGATCGACGGCCTGCGGATGGCGCAGCGTGCCGTGGTCGGGGGCGACCGTGTGTCATCGGCCATCGCCGCAGCGTCGATTGTCGCGAAAGTTACCCGGGACCGGCTCATGGACGACCTGCATCGGGCCGATACCCGGTATGGCTTCGATCGGCACAAGGGGTACGCCACGGCGGCGCACCTCGCGGCCGTCGCGCAGCATGGCTATTCCGAGGCACACCGGCGGTCGTTCAAGCCGGCGTCGCTGTTTGATACTCTGGACTGAGGGCGAAGCAACGTGGCGCCATTCGATCGCGAAGGGGCTCTGAAGCGGGCGGAAAAGGCCCTGCGGCTGGGCAAGGTGGACGCGGCCATCGACGAGTACCAGGCCCTGGTCCTGGCGCAGCCTCGCGACTGGAACAGCGCCAACGCGCTCGGCGACCTTTTCGTGCGCGCCGGCCAGCTCGACAAGGGCGTCGAACAGTACACGCGGATCGCCGACCACCTCGCCGACGAAGGCTTCTATCCGAAGGCCGCCGCCCTCTTCAAGAAGATCCTCAAGGTCAAGGCCACCGACGAATACGCCCTCATCCGCTCGGGTGACGTCGCTGCCAAACAGGGCCTGCTCGCCGACGCCAAGGCGGCCTACCAGACCGTCGCCGACCGCCGCCGCAAGATCGGCAACATCCGCGGCGCCGCCGAGATGGCCGTGCGTCTCGGCATGGTCGATCCCGAGGACTACGGCGCCCGCTTCACCGCCGCGAAGGCGGCGCGCGACCTCGGCGACACCGAGACCGCCACGCGCGAGTTCCGGGCCGTCGCCGAATGGTTCACGAAGGACGGCCGCGTCGACGACGCGCGCTCGGCCTACCGCGACCTGCTGGAGCTCGACCCGACCGACGACGAGGCGCGCGCGCAGGTGCTCGCGGCCGACATCGCGAGCGGCGAGTTCGCGCGGGCCCTCGCGTGGGCAGCCTCACCGGCGGAACTGCGGCAACTCGCGAGTGCGCTTGAAGCGGCCGGCCAGCACGGCGAAGCGCTGTCGGTGCTCGGCCGCGTGGCCGACATGGATGCCTCCGACATCCAGGCCCGAGTGCAGCTCGTGCGCGCCCACAGCGGCAACGGCGATCTGGGCACGGCGCAGCGCTACCTCACGGCCGACGTCGTGGCCGCCGAACCCACGCTGTGGATGGCGGTGGCCGAAGCCGAACTCCGGCAGGGACACCTCGACGAGGGCAAGGCCGCGGTGGCCAGCGCCCTCGCCGCCGACCCCTCGCAGCGTGAAGCCGCCATCGCCATGGCCTGCCGGCTCGCCGAGCGCGATGCCGATTCCGCCTACCCGGGCATCGAGGCCGTGGCCGACGCCGCGGTGGCCGATGGCGACTACGCCGCGGCCGCAGCCGCCCTGCACGAGTTCGTGACCCGCGTGCGCCGCCACATCGTGGCCCTCATGCGCCTCGTCGAGATCTGCGTCGATGGTGGTCTCGAAGCGACGATGTATTCGGCGCAGGCACAGCTTGCCGACGCCTATCTCGATGCCGGCCGTGGCCTCGAAGCACGTATCATCAGCGAGGACCTGGTGGCCCGCGAGCCGTGGGACACGGCGAACATCGCGCGCTTCCGCCGCGCCCTCGAGATGCTCGGCGAGTCGGACCCGGATGCCATCATCGCCGACCGCCTGAGCGGCGACAGCCCGTTCATGGCCACCGACAAGATGGACCTGAACGAAGGCATTACCTTCGACGATCCGGTCGAGATTCCGGCGCCGGCCGTGGCGTCGAGCGAGGAGGTCGAGATCGACCTCTCCGAAGAGCTCGCGGCGCCGAAAGCGGGGAAGGCCGCGAAGGGCAAGAAGCCACTCCGTCCCGCCGACGCCGTGCTCGAAGCCGGACGCGCGCAGGACGAGAGCCTCGCGGCCGAGCAGCTGCGTCTCGGCCTGACCTATCGCGACATGGGCATGCTCGACGACGCCATCCAGTCGCTGGAGCTGGCGTCGCGGTCGTCGCGGCAGCGCTTCGAGGCGGCCTCGGTGCTCGGGCGCCTGCAGGCGGAGCGCGGCAACCGCGGCGCCGCGCTCGAATGGTTCGAGCGGGCCGCCGAAGCCCCGGCTCCCACGGTGGACGCCGGCCGCGCGCTGCTCTACGACCTGGCGAGCGTGCTCGAGGACCTCGGTGAAGTCGGCCGCGCGCTGGCGGTGTTCGGCGAACTCGAAGCCGATGCCCGCGGCTTCCGCGATGTCACCGCCCGTATCGAACGACTGAGCCGCGCCCAGGTCCGGGGCTAGACCCGGCGTGCGTCGCCTCCTCATCATCGCGGTGCTCATCGAACTGGGCCTGCTGCTGATCGTGGTGCCGTGGTCCACCTACTGGGAACGGAACTACTTCGCGCAGATCTCGCCGGTGGTGCAGGCGATCGTGACGAACAACTACGTGCGTGGCGCCATCACCGGGCTCGGTGCCGTGAACGTGCTCGCGGCGCTGGCTGATCTGGCCGCGCTCGTGCGCGGCCGTTCCGCGTCGTGACGACGCACATCCCGCCTGCCGCGCGCCTCGGCCTCGTGAGCGACCGGCGGCGGCTCGCGG
>JALHON010000201.1 GCA_022842985.1 Acidobacteriota bacterium
CTTCGTTGCGCTGGCCTTCGTTGCGCGACCCCTCGCCGTCGCCACGCGGGCGGCGGCGTTCGGCGCGCGGACGGTCGCTGCCGCGATCCTCCTGCGCCTGAACCGGCAGGGCCGACAGCGCCAGGGCGGCGACGACGGCAAGGGCGGTGCTGACTCTGATGGTGGACATGTGCGCGTCTCCACCCCCTGTCAGGGCAAATTGACTGCCAAGTCCTGGTGGCCAGCACGGCCGTATTCCGGCCGGAAATCGCGCGTGCCTGCCCCCGCCCTGCTCTCCGCAGGGGACAGCCGGCGCCTACGCCTGGTAGGACGTCTTCCCGCCCACGACCGTGCGCACGATCTGGATGTCCTTGATCTTCTCGACGTCCACGGTGTGCGGGTCGCCTGCGAGCACCACGAAGTCCGCCAGCTTGCCGGCCGTGATCGAGCCCTTGATCGACTCCTCGCCCGACGCCCACGCGCCGTTGTAGGTGTTGATGGCGATGGCTTCGCTCACGGTGACGCGCTGGTTGGCGCCCCACGTCTTGCCGTCCCAGCCCTTGCGCGTGACCATGCCCTGGATGCCCATGAGCGGCGCGAACGGACCGGGGCTGAAGTCCGACCCGGCGCAGGCGTAGACGCCGGCGTCGAGCATGTCGCGGTACGCCATGCAGCGCTTCATCAGGTCTTCGCCGTAGTACACGAACTTGTCGGGGTTGTAGTACGCGTAGGTCGTGAACATCGCCGGCACGGCGCCCAGGGCCTTGATGCGCTTCACGAGATCCGGCGTGATGAGCGTGCAGTGCGTGATCTTCGGACGCGCGTCGGCGCGCGGGAAGAGCTTCTGCGCGCGTTCCATCGCCGTGAGGAAGCTGTCGATCGCGACATCACCGTTGGCGTGCACGTTCACCTGGATGCCGGCGCGATGCACGCGCTCCACCCACGCGTTCAGCACCTCCTGCGTCTCGGTCACGTTGCCCTTGTAGGGCGGCGTGACGCCCGGGTAGTTCACGCTCAGCGCCATCGTGCGTTCGCTGAACGAGCCGTCCACGGTGTGTTCGGAGGTGGCGCCGAAGCGAATCCACTCGTCGCCGAAGCCGGTCTTGATGCCGGCGGCGATCATGTGGTCGATCATCGCCTGCTGCGGTTCGTAGCTCACGCGGTGGAGCAGTTCGCCGCGGGCGCGGACGTCCTGGATGGCGGCGAGGTTGCCGCCTTCGTGGTGCACGCTCGTGAGTCCGTAGCGCGCGAACTGCTTCGAGATGTGGGCGATGCCGTCGCGGCCGCGCTTCTCGAGTTCGGCGGCGGTGTAGGTGGGCCGGTTGCCGATCTTGCGCATCGGGTCCATCGCGCGATCGGTGACGCGGCCGTTCAGCTCGCCGTTCGGATCCTTGTCGTAGGTGCCGCCCATCGGATCCGGCGTGTTCTTCGTGATGCCGGCCATCTCGAAGGCCTTGCTGTTGTAGAACGACGTGTGGCCGCCGCGATGGCGCACGACCACCGGGTGATCCTTCGACACTTCGTCGAGGTCGCGGATGTGCAGGCCGCGTGTGTCTTTCACCTTGGTGTCGTCGAAGAAGTAGCCCTCCACCCACGTGCCGGGCGGTGTCTGCTGCGCGCGCGCCTTCAGCTTGCCGACGATGCTGAGGATGCTGACGAACTCGACTTCGAAGGGATTGCCGACGAGCACGTCGTAGAGCAGCGTCTCGCCGCCCGCGTGGTTGTGGCAGTCGATGAAGCCGGGCACGACGGTCATCCCCTTGGCGTCCATCACCTGCGTGCGGCTCGTCGCGAGATTGCGGACATCGGCGGTGGAGCCGACGGCGACGAAGCGTCCGTCCTTCACGGCGAAGGCCTCGGCGCGCGGCGCGCGGGTGTCCATCGTGTAGACGGTGGCGTTCACGACCACGAGGTCGGGCGTGAGGTCGCCGGAGCTCGCGGGCTGCGCAGGGAGGGCGGGCTGACCGGCCGCGGCGGCGCCGAGCGGCGCGCCCACGAGGCCGGCCATGCCGGCGCCGGTCAGGTTCATGAAGTCACGGCGGCTCGTGCGTGTGCTCATGGCGCATACGATACGGGCGCCCGTCCCCGCGCGCAAGCGCCGGCAAGTGCCCTGCCCCGAATGGCACGATTCCTGCGCAACTTACATGCCATTCGGGACAGGGGCGTTACAACTGCGGGCGGCGCAGCTTACGCACGCCCTGGTACAGCAGCCAGCCGGCGGGGCCGAGCATGAACGTGAGCAGGAGGCAGGGGATGACCATCCAGTGCGGGATGCCGCGCCTCGCGGCGTCGCGTGTTTCCCAGACGCCGGTCAGCAGGTCGAAGGCGAGGTAATGCACCCAGCCGGCCAGCAGATTCCATGGATTGGCGAAGAGCGCCGCCACGCCGGCGAGCGAGTTGAAGTCGCCGTCGCCGCGTCCGAGGTGTTGCGCGATGACCACGGCGTAGAGCACGGCGAACGCCACCGGCACGATCGTGCCGGTGATGGTCTGCACCCACGCGGCGCGTGGACGCACGATGAGCAACAGCCAGGCGACGAGGGCGGTGGTGCTGGCGGCAGAGAAGACGGATTCGGGCGTCATGCGATCTCCAGGGCGGTGCGCGCGCTGACGGGGGCGCCGAGGGCGCGCCACGCGACGAGCACGAGAACGACGGTGCCGAGCGTCCAGGCCGTGAGCGCGCTCGCCACGGCGCCGGACGGCGCGACGAGCGGCTGTCCGAGCATCGCCTGCGCCAGCAGCAGCGCGAAGAGGGCAGCGTAGCTGACCGCCGCGCCCACGACCACACCCACGCGTGCGCTGTCGCGCGTGCCGCGCCGGCGGGCGACCAGCCACGCCACGAGCGGCAGCGCCTGCATCGCGTGCAGGCCCACGAAATGGGGGACGCGCAGATCGCCGTGGGCGAGGCTCCAGCCGGTGCCGGGAAGTCCGGGGCCGCCATCGGGCGCACCCACCGTGTGCGCGCCGGCGCGCGGCATCTGCTGTGTCTCGCGCGCCTGCGCGAGCTGCGTCGCCGTGGGCTGCGTCATCATGCCGCCCACCGACGCCCCGGCCACCGCGAGCGTCATGCCGAGGCGCAGCGCCCAGCCCATCGCGCGATCGGCGAACGTCTGCCGCCAGAGGGCCACGGTCACGGCGATGGCGGCCACGGTCTGCGCGGCGATGGCCGCCCCCATCAGCGAGAAGATCGCGCCGTCGACGACGCTGCTCGTGTTGAAGTGGCTTGTCGTGCCGCGGGCCGCCTGCAGCGCGACGAGCGCCACCTCCACCACGAAGACCCACGCCGTGACGGCCGCCGCCCGACGGGCGAGCCGCGGCCAGTCGCGGAGGTACCGCAGCACCCACGCCAGCGTGGCGCTGTAGATCGCGGTCGACACCGCGAACTTGAGTGGCTTCAGCCACGCCGGCGCGCCTTCGATGACACGCGGGTCCGCCAGCATCAGCACGCCGAAGAGCAGGCCAAGGGCCAGCATCAGCCAGGTCACGAACTCGAGCGGTCGTCGCAGGAACTGCATCGCGTCTCCTGTCAGTGTGAGGCCGGGGTCAGACCCCTTACGAATGTGTAAGGGGTCTGACCCCGGACGAATTCGGTTTTGTCGTCGCTCACCAAGTCTCAAATGTGAACGACGTCAACATGAGGCTACATGTTCCATGTTGACCGTGTCAACACCTGGCGCTACGATGACATCGTCATGCCCGGCCCCGCCACGGTTGCCGCCCCCGCCCCGGAGCGGAAGCGGCGGAACGCGTATCACCACGGCAATCTGCGCCAGGCGCTGGTGGACCAGGCCGTGCGCACCATCCGGACGGACGGGGTGGACGCGCTGACACTGCGCGACGTCGGCGCGCACCTGCGCGTGTCGCGCACGGCGCTCTACCGCCACTTCGCCGACAAGCAGGCGCTGCTCGTGGCCGTGGCCACCGAAGGCTTTCGCGCGTTCAGAAAAGAGTTGGCGAACGCGTGGGAGGGGGCCGGGCGCGGCCGCGCGGGGTTCATGGCGCAGGGCCGGGCCTACATCCGCTTCGCGGTGGAGAATCCGTCGCACTACCGCGTGATGTTCGGCGGCTACGTGGCCAAGGGCGACTGCGGCGCCGAACTCGCCGCGGAATCCGAGGCCGGCTTCCGCGTGCTCGTGGACGCCCTCATCGAACTGCAGCAGGCGGGCCTCGTGCGCCGCGATCCGCCGCTCGAACTCGCCGTGTTCGTGTGGGGCGCCGTGCACGGCGCGGCGATGCTCGCGATTGGCGGCCAGGTCGTGCGGCCGGACGGCGCGCCCGAGGCGGCTGCCGCCTACACCGTGGAGCGTGTGTGGGACGCCGTGAAGACCACGGCGTCGCGCTGACGCGCTACTTCTTTCCCTGCTCGACCTTCACGCGCTCCTCGAGCCCCTTCATCGACGTCGCCGCCAGCGCCTTGCACGCGCCGGGGTCGATGAACGGATCGGCGTCGCCCGGCTTCAGCGCCGCGCGTTTCTTCAGCTTCTCGTCCATGTTCGACGCCTGCGGATGCGTCGAGACCATGATGTCGCAGGGCAGCGCCCCGAACTTCGTGATGCTGGCGCGGAAGCTCTCGACGATGCTCGGGCGGCCGTTGCCGCCGGTGAAGCGGAAGCCGTCGCTCGCCACGGTGGAGAGACTGTCGGCGTAGACCATGTTGAGGCAGCGGCTGCCTTCGCATGACTGCCACGTCCACGTCGTCGCGCCTGGCGTGTGCCCGGGCACGTGATGCGCGGTGACCGAGAGCGGCCCCACACGCACGGTCTCGCCGTCCTTCACGCCGCGCACGCCTTCGAAAGCGGGGAAGTAGTCCACGCCCGGCGGCGGCGTGGGCGGGGCCTGCGGATCGTCGGGCGTCGGCGCGCCGATTGCGAGCGCCCGCGCCGTCTGCGGACTGCCCACGACCTCGGCCTTCGTGTAGCGCGCGAGGGCATGCACGCCGCCGACGTGATCGAAGTGGCCGTGCGACGTCAGGATGAGCTTCACGTCGGTGGTCTTGAAGCCGAGCGCGCGGATGTTCGCGTCGATGAGCGCGGCGCTCTGCTCGAGACCCGTGTCCACGAGGATGTGTCCCTGCGGCGACGTGATGAGCAGCGACGACAGGCCCGCCGGGCCCACGAAATACGTGTTCCCGTAGAGCTTGAACGGCTGGCGTGGTCCATTCCACTCCGCGCAGCTCCCGCAGACGTGCGGCGGATCGGGCACGAGCACGGGCTGCGCCGGCACCGGCGCCGTGGGCCGCGCCTGTGCATGCAGGCGCGCGCCATCGAACAAGGCGGCGGTGACCGCGGTGAGAGCAAGCGCGAGGAGCACGGGAGCAGCGAAGCGGCGACGCGACATCCGCCCATCGTAACGGACACCGCGTCCGCCAGCGCGTCCATGCCGATCGAGGTGATGCGAAGGGCGGGACGAATCGCACCACTGCGGCATGGCCGAGGTGGCGTTTCAAGCATCTACGGGCGACAGACCCAATAACCCCCGGGCAACCTCCCTATTCCCGCGTGCGTCGTTAGGGGCGTTGCCGGCAGTCCGGCAACACGGTTCGGGCTCGCGCGCCGCGCAGCGCTACGCAATGCGCACGGGCCCTGCGCTCTCTCCACAGGAGGTTTTGTCATGCGTATCGTCTCCACCCTGGCCCTCACCCTCGCGCTCGTCGTCTCTGCCTCGGCCGCCGAAGCCGCGCGCGTCTTCATCATCCACGGCATCCCCGGCGTGAACGTCGACGTGTATGCCACGCTCGCCGGCGCGCCGATTCCCGCCACGCCGACGATTGCCAACTTCCGCCCCAAACAGATCGTCGACATTCCGTCGGCCGGCCCCGCCAACGTCGACATCCGCATCTTCGCGGCGGGCGCCAATCCGCAGTCGGCCATGCCGGTCATCGCGGTGCTCGGCGCGGCCGTGCCCGGCCCCGGCGAGATCAGCATCCTCGCGCACCTCGACGGCAATGGGGCGCCCACGGCCACCATCTACCGCAACGACAACTCGGCGCCGCTGCCCGGCGCGGCGCGCGTGAGCGTGCGTCACGCGGCGCAGGCGCCGGCCGTGCAGCTGGCGGCGGGCGGCGTGCCGAAGCTGGCGCTGACCAACCCCTACTTCGGCGACCTCGAGGTGCCCGCGGGCGTCAACCTGCCGCTGCAGCTCCAGGTGCCGTTTGCCGGCACCGGCATCACGCCCACGGCCACGCTGAGCTTCAATGCCGGCATGCGCTACTTCGTCTACGCCATCGGCTCGGTGAGCGGCGGCACGTTCGACTTCATCGTGCAGGCGGTGCGCTAGCCCCACTCGTGGTCGACAAGGGGCCGGGCCGGCGCCGTGAGGTGTCGGTCCGGTTCATTACGTACGGGGGCCGTCATCATCGGCCGCGTGGACGTACTATGGGGTGATGCGGGTTCTCGTCACCGGCGCGAATGGCTACGTCGGTGGGCGGCTCGTGCCGCAGCTCCTCGACCGTGGGCACACGGTGCGCTGCATGGTGCGCGATCCATCGCGGCTGCAGGGACGTGCCTGGGTCGGCCAGGTGGAGATCGTGCGCGGCGACGTCCTCGATGCCCCCTCGCTCGTGGCGGCCCTGGCCGGCATCGAGGTGGCCTACTACCTGGTGCACAGCCTGGGCGCCGGGGCCGACTTCCACGATCGCGACCTGCGCGCGGCGCGCGCGTTCGGCGAGGCGGCCAAAGCCGCGGGTGTCGCCCGGCTCATCTACCTCG
This sequence comes from Acidobacteriota bacterium, assembly GCA_022842985.1. Lineage (GTDB taxonomy): Bacteria > Acidobacteriota > Vicinamibacteria > Vicinamibacterales > UBA2999 > CADEFD01. The sequence goes on from JALHON010000201.1 coordinate 6,686, forward strand.
GCGGCCTCGGCGAGTCGAGCGCCGACCTGTCGGAGCATCTGCGCTCGCGACACGACACCGGCGCGGCGCTGGGCGAGGCGGGCGTGCCCGTCACCGAGTTCCGCGCCGCCGTCATCGTCGGCTCCGGGTCGGTGTCGTTCGAGATGATTCGGTACCTCACCGAGCGCGTGCCGGTGATGGTCTGCCCCAACTGGGTCTCCACGCGCATCCAGCCCATCGCCATCCGCGACGTGCTCACCTATCTGGTGGAGGCCCTCGACACGCCGGCCTCGACGGGGCAGGTCGTGGAGATCGGCGGCAGCGACGTGCTCACGTACGGCGAAATGATGACCGGCTACGCGAGACTGCGCGGACTGAAACGCTGGATGCTGCCGGTGCCGTTCCTCACGCCGCGGCTCTCGTCGTACTGGGTGCACCTGGTCACGCCGATTCCGGCGGCGATTGCCCGGCCCCTCATCGAGGGCCTGCGCAACGAAGTGATCGTACGCGACCCGCGGGCGCGCCAGTGGTTCCCGACGATCGAGCCGGTGGGGTATCTCGAAGCCGTGCGCCGGGCCCTCGCCAGCTTCGACGGCGACAGCGTGGAGACGTCGTGGTCGGATGCGCTGACCTCGAGCCATCTCACGCTGGACCCGGTCGTGCTCACGACGCAGGATGGCCTGCTGCTGGAGCGCCGGCAGATCACGGTGAAGGCCCCGCCGCAACGCGTGTTCGACGTGTTCAGTGCGCTTGGCGGGGCCACCGGGTGGCTGCGCATGAACTGGGCCTGGCAGTTGCGCGGACTCATCGACCGGCTGTCAGGCGGCGTGGGTATGCGTCGCGGCCGCCGCGACCCGCGGCATGTGCGGGTGGGCGACGCGGTGGACTTCTGGCGCGTGGAGGCCGTCGAGCCCGGACGCCTGATGCGCCTGCGCGCCGAGATGAAAGTGCCGGGGCGTGCCTGGCTCGAGTTCCAGGTGCGGCCGCTCGACGACGGCACCAGCCTGGTCGTACAGACGGCTTATTTCGCCCCGCGCGGATTGTTCGGGCTCATGTACTGGTACGCGCTCTATCCGATTCACGGCCTGATCTTCGGCGGCATGGTCCGCGAGATCGGGCGCCGTGCGGAAGCGGCACCCGCGATCTAGCTGCGCAGCGCTTCCGCCGGATCGACGGCGGCGGCGCTGCGCGCCGGCACCCACGCGGCCACGGCCGCAAGCACGACCACACCGGCGACGACCGTGACGAGCGTCACCGGATCGCCCGGCGTCACCCCGAAGAGCAGCGAGGCGAGCAGGCCGCCCGTGCCCACGCTCCCGACGGCGCCCGCGAACGCGCCCATGACCGCCAGCCGCGCGCCGTCCCGCACCAGTCCGCGCACCACGTCGTGGCCGTTCGCCCCGATGGCCAGACGAATCGCGATGTCGCGCCGGCGCCGCTGCACCTGCTGATGCACGACAGCCACGAGCCCGAGCAGTGCCAGCAGCACGCCCGACACGCCGAGCCCGGTCAGCAGCCGCGACATCAGGCGTTCGCGCGCGAACGACTGCGCGACGCGGTCGTCGAGCGTGCGCGCCACGCCCATCGGCAGCGCCGGGTCCACGGCCGCGACCGCGCGGCGCACGGCCGGCACGATGGCCGCAGGATCGCCCGAGGCGCGCACGGCGAGCTGCAGTTCGCGGCTGATCCAGAAGAAGACATCGGCCGGCGTCTGCGCGATCGGGATGAGCACTTCGGGCTCCACCGCCTCGCGCGGACCGCGGTCCCACGTATCCGATGCGACGCCGACGACGTGCCACACGCGCGTGCCGTCCTCGCCGTTGAAGACGGGCACGCTGAACGTGATGTCGTGCCCGACCGGGGAACGGCCGGGTGAGAGGCGCCGCGCCAGCGTCTGGTTCACGACCACGACGGGACGGCTCGTGGCGCCGTCTTCGCGGCCGATCTCCCGGCCGTCCACCATCGTCACGCCGAGCGTGCTGAGATACGCCGGGCCCACGAGGCGCACGCGTGCCTGCCGGTTCACGCCGGGGGTTGCGGGTTCGCCGGCGAGGATGACGTCCGAGCCCGCGCTGCCGCCGGCAAACGGCAGCTGCGAGGCGGCCGCCGCGGCGCGCACGCCGGGC
>JALHON010000202.1 GCA_022842985.1 Acidobacteriota bacterium
CCAGTGGTCGCCCCCGGTGGCGCCCGTCCAGGCGGCGGCGAGCGACCGGCGCTCGCCGCGGGCGGCAAACGCCGTGGCGATTTCGAAGAGGCGCACGTCGCGCCGGCCGTGCCGCCGGTTGTGGCTGACGGCGTCGATGACCCCGGCGAGCACGCTCGGCCGCATCACGGCGAAGGTTTCCGACAGCGGATTGGCGAGCGTGATCGCGGGCTCGCCGCCGCTGAAGGGCGCCGCGGCGGCGGCGTCGATGAAGGCGAAGCTGATCGCCTCCGAGAGGCCGAGCGCCAGCATGGCGCGACGGGCGGCGGCGTCACGGGCGATGCGTGGGTCCGAGGGCGGCGGCGCCTGGAAGACGGGCGGGAAGGTTGCCGGCAGGTGTTCGAAGCCGTGATGCCGGCCCACCTCTTCGATGAGGTCTTCCGGACGCGCGATGTCTGGCCGCCAGCCGGGCACGGTGACCTGCCACGACGACCGCGTGGCATCGGCCGCGGCGGTGAAGCCGAGCGCGTCGAGGATCCGTTCGACCTCGACGACCGGCACCGGCATGCCGAGCAGGCCTTCGACGTGGGCGTGGCTGAGGGGGACGACGCGCGGCGAGAACGGGCGCGCCACCGCGTCCACCATCGTGCCGTCGACTGTGCCGGCACCGAGGAGTTCGATGAGCGCGCAGGCGCGCGCCATGCCGCGGGCGGCCCCCGTCTGGTCGGCGCCGCGTTCGAAGCGCATGGATGCCTCGGAGCGCAGGCCGAGCGCCTTGCTCGTGGCCCGCACCGACCCGGGCGCGAACCAGGCACTCTCGAACACGATCCGCGTGGTGTCGGCGCGCACCTCGGAGTCGAGGCCGCCCATCACGCCGCCGACCGCCGCCGCGTTCGCCGCATCGGCGATGACGAGCATCGTCGGGGCGAGCGCGCGGGCCTTGCCGTCGAGCGTGGTCAGCACTTCGCCCGGCCGCGCCGTGCGCACGACGATGGCGTTGCCGGCCAGGCGCGTGTGATCGAAGGCGTGCATCGGCTGGCCCAGCTCGAGCAGCACGTAGTTCGTGATGTCCACGATGTTGCTGATCGGCCGCACGCCGAGAGCGGTCAGCCGGCGCTGCATCCAGCCGGGCGAGGGCGCGACGGTCACCGTGGCGGCGGCGCCGACGTAGCGGGGGCAGAGGTCCGGCGCCTCGAGCGCGACCGAGAACGTCGCCCGGTCCACCGGGGTCAGCGCGGCGGTGCGCAGATGGCCGGCGGCGTCGGGCGAGGGGAGTCGCAGCGGCAACTGGTAGACGGTGGCGATTTCGCGCGCGATGCCGACGACCGACATGCAGTCGGGCCGGTTGGCGGTGACGTCGAAGTCGAGCACCGCGTCGCCCGCGATGGGCGCACGTCCGGGCGGCTCGTCACCGGACGGTGCCGGGTCGATGCCTTCGAGCGCGAGGCCGCGCAGCGACAGCCGGCGGCCGATCTCGGCCGGGCCGTCCTCGACGTCCACGAAATCCCTGAGCCACGAGTAGAGGACCTTCATACCGAGAACTGCTCCAGGAAGCGCAGGTCGTTCTCGTAGAAGAGGCGGATGTCGCCCACGTCCCACTTCAACATCGCCACGCGCTCGATGCCCATGCCGAAGGCGAAGCCCGTCACCTCGGACGGGTCGTAGCCCACGGCCTCGAAGACCGCCGGATGCACCATGCCGCTGCCGAGGATCTCGAGCCAGCCGGTGTGCTTGCACACCGGGCAGCCGGCGCCCTTGCAGCGGATGCAGGCGACGTCGACCTCGGCGCTCGGTTCGGTGTAGGGGAAGAAGCTCGGACGGAAGCGGACCTTGGTGCCGGCACCGAAGAGTGCCTCGGCCATTGCCAGCAGCGTGCCCTTGAGGTGCGCGAGCGTGATGCCCTTGCCGACGACCAGCCCTTCGCACTGGTGGAACATCGGCGTGTGCGTCAGGTCGAGGTTGTCGCGGCGGTAGACCGGGCCGATGGCCACGAGCCGCACCGGCGGTTCGTGCTGCTCCATGTAGCGGATCTGCATCGCCGAGGTGTGCGTGCGCAGCAGCGTGAGCGGCTGCGGTCCACGCGCGCGCGGCGCCTGCGCGGCCGCCCACGGCGTGACCGGCGCGGCGGTGACGGCGCGCTCGAGATACAGCGTGTCCTGCATGTCACGCGCCGGATGCGACTCCGGCATGTTGAGCGCTTCGAAGTTGTGGTAGTCGTCTTCGATCTCGGGGCCTTCGAGCACCTGGTAGCCGAGGCGCGTGAAGATCGTCTGCACCTCTTCGCGCACGAGGCTGAGCGGATGCCGGTGGCCGATGGCCGGGGCGCGGCCGGGCAGCGTGATGTCCACGGCATCGGCGGGGCGGCGCGTGGCGGCGAGTGCGGCCTCGCGTTCGGCCAGCGCCGATTCGACGACGGTCTTGAGCGCGTTGACCTGCTGCCCGAACGCCTTGCGATCGGCGGGCGGCAGCGATGGCAGGTGCGCCATCAGGTCGGCGATCTTCCCGGACTTGCGGCCCGTCCAGGCGACCTTGAGGGCGTCGCGCGCGGCCTGCCGCCCCGACGCCGCGGCGGCATCGGCGGCGGCAAGCGCCTCGGTGAACGCCTGCTGATACGAGGAAATGAGCGCGGTCAGCTCATCGAGCGAAGACATGGGGACTTATTCTAGCGGGGCTCGGGGCCCGGGACTCGGGCCTCGGGGACGAAGAGCCCCCAATTACAAAGAAAAACACCAGGCCGGAAGGTTCCGAACCTGGTGTTCGTCGATTCATGCGAACTGGCGGGCGGCGAACTGGACGCGTAGTCCGTAGTCCCTGTTCCCCAGTCCCTGTTCCCTGTTCTTCAGGCGATCCCGGCGGCCGCCTTGGCCTGGGCGGCGATGGTGGCGAAGGCCGCCGCATCACGCGCCGCGAGTTCCGAGAGGCTCTTGCGATCGAGTTCGATGCCGGCCTTCTTGATGCCGTTCATGAACACGCTGTAGGACATCCCGTGCTCGCGGGCGGCGGCGTTGATGCGCATCACCCAGAGGCTGCGGTAGTCGCGCTTCTTCTGCTTGCGGCCGGCATAGGCGTAAACGCCTGCCTTGTCGGCCGCTTCCTTCATGAACTTGTAGAGCTTCGATTTGTTCTGGAAGTAGCCCTTTGTGAGTTTTTCGAGCTTCTTCCGCTTGGCACGCCGGACCGTGCCGCGTTTGACGCGAGGCATTCTGTCTCCGCTTCAGCGATCAGGGGTCATGTCAGTGAACTTGGCGCCACCTGCAGAGTGCGGGGTGGCGGTGGGGAACCACGCGGCGGGAAGGCCCTGATCGCCTGCCGCGTCGTCGTCTCGTCGGGTCGTGCGACCCCGAGCCCCTAGTCGTACGGAAGCATGCGGCGCAGCTTGGCCTGCTCGGATTCCGAGACCAGTTTGTTGCCGCGCGCGTGGCGCTTCATCTGGGTGGACTTGCACGTGAGCTGGTGCCGCTTGAACGCGGCGGTGCGCACGAACTTGCCCGTGCCCGTCTTCTTGAAGCGCTTGGCAGCGCCCCGGTGGCTCTTGAGCTTCATCTTCGGCATTGGTCGTCTCTAACTTTCGGTCATCTCGTCGCCGCCGTCGGCCGGGCGGGTCGCGCGGGCGGCCGGCTTGCCACCGCGCTTCTGCGACAGGATCGTGTGCATCTGATTGCCTTCCTGCCGGGGCATCGTCTCGGGCAGGGCCACGTCGGCCAGGTCCTCGATGAGCCGCGTCAGGATGCGGTGTCCGATCTCCGGATGCGCCATTTCGCGTCCGCGGAAGAACACCGTGGCCTTGACCTTGTCACCGTCTTCGAGGAAGCGCTCGATGTGCTTCTTCTTGAACTGGTAATCGTGTTCGTCCACCTTCGGACGGAACTTGATTTCCTTGACCTCGATCACCTTCTGGTGCTTCTTCGCTTCGCGTGCCCGCTTGGCCTCCTGGTACTGATACTTCCCGTAGTCCATGATCCGGCAGACCGGCGGCACGGCGGTGGGGGAGATCTCCACGAGGTCGAGTCCCTTGGACCGGGCAATCGTGAGCGCCTGCGGAGGCGGCATGATGCCCAATTGCTGGCCCGTTTCGTCGATGACCCGGATCTCGCGGACCCGGATACGTTCGTTGGTGCGGACCCGGTCGTCACGACGACCGGCGCGGTTGCGATCGAATGCGATACTCAGCCTCCAGACGGAAAGAGTTTAGGATAGCCGCTTCTCACTGACCTCGGCAAGGGCTTCGGTCAGAAAGCGGTCGAACGGGGAGGCGCCCAGGTCACCCCGGGACCGGTGGCGGACGGCAACCAGGCCGGCTTCGGCCTCCTTGTCGCCCACGACCAGCATGTAGGGCACCTTCTGCAGCTGGGCCTCCCGGATCTTGTAGTTCACCTTCTCCTGGCGCCCGTCCACGTAGCTCCGGAGCCCGGCGGCGGCCAGTTTCGCCTGCACTTCGTGGGCGTAGGTGCTGTGGCGGTCGGCAATCGGCAGCACCACGGCCTGCACCGGCGACATCCACAGCGGGAAGGCGCCGGCGAAGTGTTCGATGAGGATGCCGATGAAGCGCTCGAAACTGCCGAAGATTGCACGGTGGATCACGACCGGCGTGTGTTCGGCGTTGTCGGCGCCCGTGTAGCGCAGGTTGAAGCGCGCCGGCATCTGATAGTCGAGCTGGATCGTGCCGCACTGCCACTTCCGTCCGAGGGCGTCGGTGATGTCGAAGTCGATCTTCGGGCCGTAGAAGGCGCCTTCGCCGGCTTCGAGCACGTACGGCTGCCCGGCTCGTTCGAGGGCCTGGCGCAGCGACGACTCGGCGAAGTCCCAGGTGGCGACCTCGCCCAGGAACTTCTCGGGGCGGGTGGCCAGCTTGGCGGTGTACTCGAGGCCGAAGTCGCTGTAGATGCGCTGCACGAGGCGCAGCAGGGCTTCCACTTCCGAACCGATCTGGTCGTCGGTCACGAAGCAGTGGGCGTCGTCCTGCGAGAACTGGCGCACGCGCGTCAGGCCCGAGAGCACGCCCGAGGCTTCGTTGCGGTGCAGCGGCGTCTGCTCGTGCAGGCGCAGCGGCAGGTCCTTGTAGCTGCGCATCTCGCTCGCGAAGACGAGCATGTGGCCCGGGCAGTTCATCGCCTTGAGGCCCATCTCCTCGCCGTCCTTCGAGTCGACGAGGAACATGTTCTCGCGGTAATGCGACCAGTGGCCCGAGGTCTCCCACAGGCCCTTGTTGAAGACGATGGGCGTCTTCACCTCGACGTAGCCGGCGGGGAAGAGCCGCGACCGCATGTAGTCGGCGAGCGTGTTGTAGAGCGTGGCGCCCTTGGCGAGCCAGAAGGTGGCGCCCGGCGCCCAGTGGTGCCACGTGAAGAGGCCGAGCTCCTTGCCCACCTTGCGGTGGTCGCGCTTCTTCGCCTCTTCGATGCGCGCGAGATGCGCGTCGAGGTCCTTCTGCGAGAGGAACGCCGTGCCGTACAGGCGCTGCATCGGCTGGCCCTTGGCGTCGCCCTTCCAGTAGGCGTTCGACGTCGTGGTCAGCTTGAAGGCCTTGAGGCGGCTCGTGCTCGGCACGTGCGGGCCGACGCAGAAGTCGACGAACGTGTCGCGGTCCTTGATGGTGTAGCAGGAGACGTGGCTCTGACCGGCCGTCTTCTCTTCGATGAGCTGCACCTTGAGCGGCTCGCCGCGCTGCGCGAAGAACGCCAGCGCTTCGTCGCGCGGCCACATCTGCCGCTCGTAGACGAGATCCTGCGCCGCCAGCTCGCGCATCTTCGCTTCGATCTTCTCGAGGTCGTCCGGCACGAAGGGCTGCGGCACGACGAAGTCGTAGAAGTAGCCGTCGTCAATTGCCGGACCGATACCGCACTGCGCGCCGGGGAAGAGCGCCGTCACCGCCGCCGCCATGAGGTGCGCGGTGGAGTGGCGGCAGAGGGCCAGGGCTTCCGGGCTCTTGTCGGTCACGATGCGCACGCGGGCGTCCTGCGTGAGCGGGTAGGTGAGATCGACGAGCTGGTCGTCCACGACCGCGGCGAGCGCGGCCTGGGCGAGGCGGGGCGAGATATCGGCCGCGATGGCGGCGGCAGGCGTGCCGGCCGCCACCTGCCGGCTCGTGCCGTCGGGAAGCGTGACCGTAATCATGAGGTGGGATTCCGCGGACCGGGACCGAGTGGGATTGGTAGGCACGGGCAGACTCGAACTGCCGACCTCCTGCGTGTCAAGCAGGCGCTCTAACCAGCTGAGCTACGCGCCTATCGTGCGTTCGCCCGGCCTCACGGGAACACGCAGTATACAACGGGGACAGGCCCCCGGTGAACTGTTCTGGGGCCAGTCCCCAATACGCGTCCGCGTCGCGGCCGCTATGCGGCTTTCTTCGCTGCGGTGAGGGTCTCGACCGCCTTGTCGAGCACCGGGTCGCCGGGCGTGGGCTCGACGCCGAAGTCCACGGTGGGGATGTCCACCGCCACGTCGGGCACGACGCCGCGCTCGTGCAGCGAGGCGCCGCCGGGGGTGAGGTAGAGCAGGTGCGTCAGGAGCAGGCCGGCGCCGTCGGGCAGCTTCACGACCTTCTGGCGTCCGGCGCGGCCGATGGTGCGTTCGCCGACGACACTCGCGCGCTTGTTGCCGCCGAGCGCCGCGGCAAAGACCTCCGCCGGACCCGAGGTGCCGTTGTCGGTCAGCACCGCCACGGGCAGCGTGATCGCGCCGTCGCCAGCCGCCGCCGACACCGGCTGCTTCTCCTGGCCGCGGGCCTGACGGTAGCCGAGCACGCCGCTCGGCACGAAGAGTTTCGCCGCCTCGTAGCCGAAATCGAGGTCGCCCGTGGCCGTGCCACGGAGGTCGATGACGAGCCGTGCCGCGCCGCCCTTCGTGAGCGTGGCGACTTCGCCGCGGATCTGGCCGGCCGTGGCCTTCGAGAACTCGGGCACCCGCAGGTAGCCGGTGCCGGCGCCGAGCAGGCGGCCCTTGGGCGCGAGCGCCTGCGGCGCCTCGCGCACGAGTTCGACCTCGTGCGGTTCGGCGGCATTGCCGCGCAGGATGGCGAGCTTCACCTTCGTGCCGGCCTTGCCGCGCAGCAGGCGCATGCCTTCGAAGACGGTGGTGTCGCGCGTGGACTGACCGTCGATCGACCGCACGTAGTCGCCGGGACGCAGGCCGGCCTTCGCCGCCGGTGAGCCGTCGCGCGCGGCGATGACGCGCAGGTAGTACTGGCGGGTGAGTTCGAGTCCCGGGTCGGCGAGGCCGGTCACCGGGGCGTCCACCGTCTTCATCTGGCGGACGTCGAGGTAGGCGGAATCAGGGTCGAGGCCGTCGGCCAGGCCGTGCATCGCGCCGTGCATCACCTTGTCCACGTCCACTTCCTCGACGTAGTTGTTGAGGATGAGGGTGACGACGTCCTCGAAGATCTTGAGGTGCTGGTAGCTGCCGCCCTGCGCGGCGGCATCACGGCCGAGGAACCCGCCGATGACCGCGAAGGCCAGCACCGGCAGCGAGACAGCGAGGATGGCGGCGCGGACGCGGTTGGTCATGGCGTGGGTTTCAGCCATTGTACGGGATTGACCGGACGGCCGTCGACGCGCACCTCGAAGTAGGCGGCCGGCTGTCCGGTCGGGTTGGCGCCCGACGCTCCCACCGCCTGCCCCCGGGCCACGCCGGCTCCCGGGCGCAGCGCCGTGCCGGCCAGATGGCCGTAGACGGTGAACGTGTTGTCGCCGTGGTCGAGGATGACGAGCACGCCGAACCCCGTGAAGGGGGCGGCATAGGCCACCGTGCCCCCGTGCACGGCGTGGACCGGCGTGCCGACCGGCGTGCCGATTTCGATGCCGTTCTTCTGGATGGCGGTGCCGAAGCTGCTGGCGGCGCGCCCGAACCGCGACAGCACCGGCCCGGCCACTGGCCAGGCCAGATCGCCCTGGAAGGGCTTGAGCGGCAGATCCGAGGCGCTCGTCGTGGCGAGTCCGGCGATGGTGGCCTGGAGGCGCGTGCGCGCCTGTTCGAGCTCGCCGACGTACTGGGCCGCGAGTTCGCGCCGCGTGTCGAGTTCGTCGAGCAGGCGGGTGCGGTCGGCGACGGCACGTTTCGCCGCCTGGTCGAGCGTGGCGGCCTCGGTGCGCAGCCGCACCACCTGCCGCTGCTCCGAGGCGAGCTGGTCACGGGCCGCGCGTTCCTCGGCCAGGAGCTTCCGGTGCGCGGCGATCCGCAGTTCCTCGACCCGGGCCAGGGCGACCACGCCGCGGCTGGCGCGCGCCAGGTCGCGGCCCTCGGCCGTCGCGAGCAGCAGCCGCACGTAGCCATCGGCACCGCCGCGCTTGTAGAGCGCTTCGAGGCGCCCTTCGAGGGCCGGCGTGCGGGCCACGCGCTGCTTTTCGAGTTCCGCCACGCGGGCTTCCGACGCCGTGACCTTCGTGGTGACCGCCTCGAGGCGGGCCGAGACCGCGGCGAGTTCTTCGGCGCGCAGCGCGCGCGTCACTTCGAGCTGGCGCAGCTGCGTGAGCACGCTGCGCTGCTGGGCGGCGAGCTGGTCCGACTCGCGCTGCAGCGCCTTGATGCGGTCGGCGGCGCGGGCGGCAAGCGCCGTGGCTTCGTCGCGCGTGATGGGGGCCGGCGCCGGGGCCGGCGTGTCGGCCGGTGTGGCCGGACGTTCCTGCGAGGTCGGGAGCGGCGGCGAGACCTGGGCGCCGGCGACGGTAGCGCACGCG
>JALHON010000203.1 GCA_022842985.1 Acidobacteriota bacterium
GCTTCCACGCGGTCGATGAGCGCGGCGAAACGGTCGAGCGTCTCGTCGGCGGCCAGGCGCGCCTTCACACGGCCGTCCGCGGCGGCCTTGGCGGCCGTCTGCGCTTTGGTGTTGGCGTCGAGGGCGTGGCCGAGGGCGGCGCGGTAGTCGCCGGCGGTCACGTCCGCGTGGGCGCGGGCCAGCGTCGCTTCGGCCGCCGCCAGATCCTCGCGGGCGAATTCGGCGGCGCCGGCGGCGCGGGCGGCCTCGATGCCGCCTTCGGCGAGTGACAGCTCCTTCGTGGGTGGTTCCGCGCAGGCCGCGGCGACGAGGACGATGGACAGGATCGCGGCAAGACGCAGGCGGACCGGCACGGACATGCGGGCGAAAGTATACCGGACCGCCTCGGCGCGTTTCGGGGAGGCGCGATGCGGCACGGCACACGGGCACGGGCGGACGGCGCACAAACATCTCTGCCAGGCCTCCCGGCGGGTCTGGCGGCACTGGCGCCGCGCGACCGCCCGCGGGAGAAGCTGCTGCGCGCCGGCGCGGCCGCCCTCGGCGACAACGAACTCGTGGCGGTGCTCCTCGGCGCCGGCCTGCGTGAGCGCGACGCGCTCGCCGTGGCCGCCCATCTGCTGACCGCGGTCGGCGGGGTCAGCGGACTCAGCCGTCATGCGGCGGAACGGCTCACGCGGGCCCCGGGTGTCGGGCCGACGCGCGCGGCCCGGCTGCTCGCGGCCATCGAACTCGGCCGCCGCGCCCTGGCCGGTCCACAGAGAGCGCGGCCACGCCTTGCCTCGCCCGAGGCGGTGGCGGGGTATCTGTTCCCCGACCACGCCGGGCACCCGGAGGAGCGCTTCGGCGTGCTGCTGCTCGACACGAAGCATCGCGCCATCCGCGCCGTGCCGCTGTCGCGCGGCACGCTCGATGCGAGTCTGGTGCATCCGCGCGAGGTGTTCCGGGCCGCCGCCGATCACGCGGCTGCCGCGGTCGTGCTCTTTCACAATCACCCCTCGGGCGATCCGGCCCCGAGCGTGGACGACGTGCAGCTCACGCGCCGTCTGGTCGAGGCCGGCGAGCTCATGGGCATCGCCGTGCTGGACCACGTGGTGCTCGGCGACGCCTGCTGGCACAGCCTGCGCGAATCGACGCCGGGGCTCTTCCGCCGCTAGCGGCCGCCCGCCCGGGGCGCGCCGTCGCCGCGGGGAATGGAGTACGCTTGATGGTTCAGTTCACGGCCACCATGAAGGTCCTCTACTTCGACTGTTTCGCCGGCGCGGCCGGCGACATGATCCTCGGCGCGCTCGTCGACGCCGGCGTGCCGTTCGAGGCGCTGCAGCAGGCGCTCGGATCGCTCGCGGTCGCGGGCTGCGAGGTGACGGCCGACCGCGTCGTGAAGCACGGCCTCAGCGCGATCAAGTTCCGCGTGCACGAGCCGGTGGCGGCCGGCGCGGCTGGGGCGGCCGCGGCGCCGCACGCGCACTTCCATCTGTCCGACATCCGCGCCGCCATCGACCGCTCGGCGCTGAGCGTGGCCGGCAAGGCGCGCGCGCAGCGGCTCTTCACGCGGCTGGCCGATGCCGAAGCCGCCATCCATGGCTCCACGCCCGAGCGCGTGCATCTGCATGAAGTCGGCGCGCTCGATTCGATCATCGACATCGTCGGTGCGGTGTTCGCCCTCGACTATCTGGCGCCCGACCGCATCGTCGTCTCACCGATGAACGTCGGCGGCGGCATGGTGCGCACAGCGCACGGCGTCTTTCCGGTGCCGGCGCCGGCGACGCTGCGCCTGCTCGGCGACGCGCCCGTGTACTCGAGCGGCCTGCCGTTCGAACTGCTCACGCCCACCGGCGCGCTCGTGCTCACCGACTACGCCACGAGCTACGGCCCGCTGCCGGCGATGCGGGTCAGCCGCACCGGTTACGGCGCCGGCGATCGCGATCTGCCCGACGTGCCGAACACGCTGCGCGTGCTGGTCGGCGAGAGCGACGAGACCGCGCCGGCGATGCGCGTGGCGGTGCTCGCCTGCGAGATCGACGACATGAACCCGCAGATCTTCGGCGCGCTGATGGACCGTCTCTACGCGCGCGGCGCGCTCGAGGTCTTCTACCAGCCGGTCCAGATGAAGAAGAACCGCCCCGGTACGCTCATGACGATCGTGTGCCGCCCGGGCGATCGCCGCGTCCTGACCGACCTCGTCTTCGCCGAGACGACGACCATCGGCGTGCGCCACCAGGAGATGACGCGCGAGTGTCTCGATCGCGAACTCGTGCCCGTGACCACGCCGTGGGGCGAGGTCCGCGTCAAGGTGGCCCGCCAGGCCGGCCGCGTGCTGAACGCGCAGCCCGAATTCGACGACGTCGCCCGGCTCGCCGCCGCCCACGACGTGCCCATCAAGGACGTCCACGCCCAGGCGCAGAAAGCCTGGCTGGACAAGGCGCACTGACGCCGCCGACAGGCGGCGACCACCCCCGGGCCCCGAGCCCCGGGTCCCGAGCCCCGACATGAAATACTTTCTCACCACCGCCATCGACTACGTGAACAGCCGGCCGCACCTCGGCACGGCCTACGAGAAGATCACGGCCGACGTCATCGCGCGTTACCACCGGCTGAAGGGCGACGACACGTGGTTCCTGATGGGGAACGACGAACACTCGCAGAACGTCTTCAAGCGGGCGCAGGAGCAGGGCAAGGACCCGCTGGCGTACTGCGACGAGATGGAGCAGGCGTTCCGCGAGACGTGGGCCGGCCTCGACATCTCGTTCGACGATTTCATCCGCACCACTGACCGCCGCCGGCACTTCCCGGCCGTGCAGGCGATGGCGCAGGCGTGTCTCGACAACGGCGACATCTACGAGGGCACCTACGAAGGCCACTACTGCGTGGGCTGCGAGGAGTTCAAGCCGGAGAAGGACCTGGTGGAGGGGCTGTGCCCGATCCACAAGACGAAGCCCGAGTGGATCCGCGAGAAGAACTGGTTCTTCCGGCTCTCGAAGTACCAGCAGCCGCTGCTCGACCTCTACGCGCGCCAGCCGTCGTTCATCGAGCCCGAGGTGCGCCGCAACGAGATCCTGCGGTTCGTCGAGGGTGGCCTCGAGGATCTGTCGATGAGCCGGGCGGGGCAGTCGTGGGGCATTCCGCTGCCGTTCGACCAGAAGAGCGTCGTCTACGTGTGGTTCGATGCGCTCATCAACTACGCCGCCGCCGTCGGTCTCGGCTGGGACCAGGCGCAGTTCCAGTCGCGCTGGCCGGCCAACCTGCACATCATCGGTAAGGACATCACGCGCTTCCACTGCGTGATCTGGCCGGCGATGCTCATGAGCGCGAAGCTGCCGCTGCCGGGCCAGGTCTTCGGCCATGGCTGGGTGTTCTTCAAGGGCGAGCGGATGAGCAAGTCGCTCGGCAACATCGTCGACCCGCTCGACGCCGCCAAGCGCTTCGGCCCCGATCCGCTGCGCCTGTATCTCACGAAGGAAGTGCCCTACGGCGCCGACGGCGACTTCACGTGGGAGCGGTTCGAAGAGAAGTACAACGCCGACCTCGCGAACAACCTCGGCAATCTCGTCAATCGCGTCGCCTCGATGAGTGAACGTTACCGTCAGGGCCAGGTGGCGCCGGCCGGGGCGCGTGCAGGCGGACTCGCGGACGCGGCGGCGGCGGCCGTGGCCGCCTACACCGAGGCGATGGAGCGGCTGGCGCTGCACGACGCGGCGGCGGCGACCTTCCGCCTCGTGAGCGCCACGAACGAGTTCGTGGCGAGCAGCCAGCCGTGGGCGCTCGCGAAGGATCCGGCGAAGGCCGACCAGCTCTCGGGCGTGCTCTACGACGCCGCCGAAGCGGTGCGCGTCGCCGGGCTGCTGCTGCGGCCGTTCATGCCGGCGTCCGCGGCCGAAATCCTGCGCCGGATGGGCGAGACGCGCCCGGCCGACAGCCTGCGCCTCGCTGACACCTCGTGGCGCACCGACGGCATCAAACACGTGCTGAACAGCGGGGCGCTCTGGCCCCGCATCGAAGACAAGGGAGCGATTGTCGTGAGCGAGACCCCCACCCCCGAGACCTCGACCCCCGCGGCCGCTGCGGCTCCGGCCACGACGCCGGCCGCTCCGATGCCCGCCGCGGTCCCGGCGGCTGACGCCGCGCCGGTTGCCGAGCCGGCGTACATCACGATCGACGACTTCATGAAGGTCGAACTCCGCGTGGCGAAGATCCTCACGGCGGAGAAGATGCCCAAGTCGAAGAAGCTGCTGAAGCTGTCGGTCGACGCCGGCGAAGCGACGCCGCGCACCATCCTGGCCGGCATCGCCGAAAGCTACGAACCCGAGGCGATCGTGGGGCGGTTGGTCGTGATCGTGGCCAACCTGGCGCCGCGGCCCATGATGGGTCTGGTGTCGCAGGGCATGGTGCTCGCCGCGAGCGTCGATGGCGGCCCGGCGATGCTCATCAATCCCGACCCCGCCGTGCCCGGCACGCGCGTGCGGTAGGCGTATTGAGGGCCCGGGGACTGGGTGCTGGGGGCTGGCGCGTGCTGACGTCACCGCTGCGAATCCACACACTCCGGAGCAGGCCGAGGCGTGACGGGGCGTCGCCCGTCATCGGGCAGTGGCACGCCCCAGTCCCAAGCCCCTAGTCCCACGCCATGATCGATAGTCACTGCCATCTCGCCGGCGAGGAGTTCATTGCCGACCTCGACGCCGTGGTCGCGCGCGCCCGCGCGGCCGGGCTCGAGCGGCTGCTCGTCATCGTGGCGGCGGAAGACGACGCCGAATGGGCGCGCGCGCAGGCGCTCGCCGCCACGTGGGACGGGATCGAGCTTGCCACCGGCATCCACCCGCACCACGCGCATCTCTTCGCCGCGGACCCGGCGGCGGCCGCGGCGCTCGTCGCGCGGCGGCTGGACGCCTGGCCCGCCGTGCGGGCGATCGGCGAGATCGGCCTCGACTACCACTACGACTTCTCGCCGCGCGACGTGCAGCAGGCCGTCTTCGACGCGCAACTCGCCCTGGCGCAGTCGCGCGGGCTCCCCGTGGCGATCCACACCCGCGAGGCCGAGGCCGATACCCTTGCCGCCATCGCCGCCGCCCAGGCGGCGGCGCCCCTGCGCGGCGTCTTCCATTGCTTCACGGGGGATGCCGCCACTGCGGCGCGGGCGGCCGCGACCGGCTTCTATCTGTCGTTTGCCGGGATCCTGACCTTCCCGCGCGCCGTCGAACTGAGGGAGGCGCTCCGTGGAGCGCCCCTCGACCGTCTGCTGGTCGAAACCGACGCGCCGTATCTCGCGCCGGTGCCGCACCGCGGCAAACGTAATGAACCGGCGTGGGTGCAGACCACGCTCGAGATGGCGGCACGGGAGCTTGGCATGGCGGTCGAGGATCTGGCCAGGGTGGTCCGGCGCAACTACGACGGGCTCTTCGCGCCGCAAACGCACGTGGCTCAAGCACTAAGCCCCGATGCCTCGCGTTGACACCGGCACGAGCGCTATGGTCGAATTGTCCGGTTCGAGTCCCGCCGTGTCGAAGACGACTCTCGATTTGATTCAACTGTTCGAGCCCGTGCGCGCCGACCTCGTCGAGGTCGAGCGGGAATACCTGCGCCAGGTCGAATCGAAAGTCGGGGTCATTCCGCAGATCGGCGCCTACATCCAGCAGAGCGGCGGCAAGCGCGTGCGCCCGGCCCTCCTGCTGATGGCGGCCCGGCTGTGCGGCTACACGGGGCCGCGGGCCATTCTGAACGCCGCCGTGGTCGAGTTCATCCACACGGCTACGCTCGTGCACGACGACATCATCGACGACGCCGAGACGCGGCGCGGGCAGAAGGCCGTGCATTCGCGCTGGGGCAACGACGTCACGGTGCTCGCCGGCGACTTCCTCTACATCAAGTCGATGGCGATGGCGCTCACGCAGGACACGCTCGACGTCGTGCGCCTGCTCTGCGACATCACCCTCCGCATGATCGAGGGCGAGATCTACCAGCTCACGAAGAACGGCGACCTCGAGATCAGCGAAGACGAGCACTTCGACATCATCCGCCGCAAGACCGCGCATCTCTTCGGCGGCTGCGCCGAGATCGGCGCCATGCTCGGCGAGGCCGGGGCCGAGAAGCAGACGGCGCTGCGCGAGTACGGCTTCAATCTCGGCGTGATGTTCCAGCTCGTCGACGACCTGCTCGACTTCACGGGCGAGGCCGAGGCCCTCGGCAAGCCGATCGGCGGCGACCTGCTCGAAGGCAAGATGACGCTGCCGCTCATCCACCTGCGCGACAACGGCGGCCCCGACGCGGTGGCGCTCATCCGCCGCATCGTGGCGGAACGCCACTGTTCGGCCGACGACTGGGCGCGGCTGCGCCAGATGATGGCCGAACACCGCTCGCTCGACTACGCGCAGACGCGCGCGCACGCGTTCGCCGAGGCCGCCAAGCGCAACCTCGCCATCTTCCCCGACCGGCCCGAACGCGAGGCCCTGCTCGCGCTGACCGAGTTCGTCGCCACGCGCGACCGCTGACGCGGACGTCCGACCCGTGTCGGCCACGCCCGCCGCCCGCGCCGAAGAGCTTCGCCGCCAGATCCGGCGGCACGACGAGCTCTACTACGTCCACGCCGCGCCCGAGATCTCCGACCCGCAGTTCGACGCGCTGATGCGCGAACTGCAGGCGCTCGAAGCCGCGCACCCCGAGCTCGTCGTCGCCGAGTCGCCCACGCAGCGTGTGGGCGGCCGGCCGGTCGAAGGCTTCGACACGGTGGCCCACGCGGCGCCGATGCTGAGCCTCGACAACGCCTACAACGAAGAGGAGCTGCGCGCCTTCGACGAGCGCGTGCGCAAGGGCCTCGGCGTCGAGGCGGCCGTCGACTACGTCGCCGAACTCAAGATCGACGGCCTGAGCATCGCGCTCACCTACGTGGACGGCCGCCTGGTGCGCGGCGCCACCCGCGGCGATGGCACCCAGGGCGAAGACGTCACGGCCAACGTGCGCACGATCCGCGCGCTGCCGCTCCAGCTGCACGACGGCCCGCCCGGGCCGATCGAGGTGCGCGGCGAGGTGTACCTGCCGAAGGCGGCCTTCGAGCGCACGAATCGCGAGCGCGAGGCGGCAGGCGAGCCGCTCTTCGCCAATCCGCGCAACACCGCGGCCGGCGCCATGCGCAACCTCGACCCCGCGCACGTCGCCACCCGCGGTCTGCTCGCGTGGACCTACCAGCTCGTGGCTGATGCGGCCATCGTGCCGCCCACGCACGACGCGCTCTTCCGCCTGCTCACCGCGTGGGGCCTGCCGGTCGAGCCGCACTGGCGGCGCTGCGCCGGCATCGACGCCGTGTGGGCGTTCTGCCGGGAATGGGCCGAGGCGCGCAAGGCGCTGCCGTTCGAGACCGACGGCGTGGTCGTGAAGCTGAACGACCTGGCCGATCGCGAGCGGCTCGGCATGACGAGCAAGTTCCCGCGCTGGGCCATCGCCTTCAAGTTCCCGGCCGAACAGGTGACGACGGTGCTGCGCGAGATCCGCGTCAACGTCGGCCGCACGGGCGCGGCCACGCCGTATGCGGTGCTCGAGCCGGTGTTCGTGGCCGGGTCGACGATCTCGATGGCGACGCTGCACAACGCCGAGGACATCGAGCGCAAGGACATCCGCGAGGGCGACACCGTCATCATCGAGAAGGCGGGGGATGTCATTCCGCGTGTGGTCGGCCCGAAGATGCCGGAGGGCGCCGTCCGTCAGGCGCCATGGGTGATGCCCACGGCCTGTCCGGTCTGCGCCAGTCCGCTGCACCGCGACGAGGACGAAGTGGTGTGGCGCTGCGGCAACATGAGCTGCCCGGCGCGCCTGCGCCGCAGTCTCGAACACTTCGCGAGCCGCGGCGCGATGAACATCGAAGGCCTCGGCGAAGCGCTCGTCGATCAGCTCGTCACCGCCGGCCTCGTGCACGACGCGGCGGACCTCTACGCGCTCACCGCGCCCCAGCTCGAAGCCCTGGAGCGGATGGGGAAGAAGTCGGCGGCGAATCTCATCGCCGAGATCGAGCGATCCAAGGGCAACGAGGTGTGGCGCCTGCTCTACGGCCTTGGTATCCGGCACGTCGGGGAACGCGTCGCGCAGGTGCTGGCGCGGCATCTCGGGTCGATCGAGACGATCGCGGCGCAGTCGCCCGAGGCGCTCCAGACCGTCCCCGAGGTGGGACCGGTGCTCGCGCAGGCCATCGTCGAGTGGTTCTCCGACGAGGCCAACCGCGCGCTCGTGGCCAAGCTGACGGCCGCCGGACTGACCACCGTGGGCCCGATCTCGGCAACGGTCGAGCCCGTCGGGCCGCTGGCAGGGAAGACCTACGTGCTCACCGGCACGCTGGCGGCGATGAGCCGCGACGAGGCGGCGGCGAAAATCGAGGCGCTCGGCGGCCGGGTGTCGGGGTCGGTCAGCCGCAAGACGACGGCCGTGGTCGTCGGCGCCGACCCCGGGAGCAAGGTCGAGAAGGCGCGGACACTCGGCGTGCCGCTTCTCGAAGAGGCGGAGTTCCTGGCGCTTATAATGGCGACATGACGCGCGGGTTCGCGTGGCTGACGGCGGGCCTCACGGCCGTCATCGGCCTTCTCGTCGGAGCGATCCTGGCCGGCGCGTTCGCGCCGCCCGCGGCCGTGTCCGCGCCGGCCGTCGCGGTGGCGCCGGCC
>JALHON010000204.1 GCA_022842985.1 Acidobacteriota bacterium
GCGTGAAGAACTACCGCGACTGGGGCATCCCGCTCGGGCGGCGGTTCCGCGCGCTCAAGCTCTGGTTCCTTATCCGGGAACAGGGCGTGAGCGGCCTGCAGGCGCGGCTCCGCCGCGACCTCGAGAACGCCCGCTGGCTCGCGGATCAGGTGACGGCGACGCCCGGCTGGCGCGTGCTGGCGCCGGTGCCGCTGCAGACCCTCTGCGTGCGGCACGAGCCGCCCGGGCTCACGCCCGAAGCGATGGACAGGCACACGCAGGCGTGGTGTGATCGCCTGAACCGGTCAGGGCAGGCCTACCTGACGCCGGCCACACTCGACGGGCGCTGGATGGTGCGCGTGTCGATCGGGTCGGAACACACCGAGCGCGCCGACGTCGAGCGCCTCTGGGCCGCCATGCAGGACGAGGTCACACGATGAGCACCACGCCTACCGCCGCCTCCAGCCCGTTTGCCACCGCCGCCGCCCGTGCCGAACACGTCGCCCGCGGCGTGGCGGAGACCCACCCGTTCTACGTGGCCCGCGCCGAAGGCGCCCGCGTGTGGGACACGGAGGGCCGCGAATACCTCGACTTCGTCGGCGGCATCGGCGTGCTCAACACCGGCCATCGGCACCCGAAGGTGGTCGCGGCGGCCAAACGTCAGCTCGACGCCGTGATGCACACCTGCTACCAGGTGGCGAGTTACGACGTCTACACGGAGCTCGCCGCGCGCCTGAACGCGCTCGTGAGCGGCGGCCCCAACAAGACGCTGCTGCTCACGACCGGCGTCGAGGCCACCGAGAACGCGGTGAAGATCGCGCGCGGCTACACCAACCGCCCCGCGGTCATCGCCTTCAACGGCGCCTTCCACGGCCGCACGCTCATGGGCCTGTCGATGACGGCGTCGAGCACGGGCTACAAGCAGAACTTCGGGCCGTTCGCCTCCGAGGTCTACCACACGCCGTTCCCGTACGAGTACCGCGGGATCTCGACGGCGGATGCGCTGAAGGCGCTGCAGTCCCTCTTCGATACGCGGGTGATGCCGTCGCAGGTGGCCGCAATCATCATCGAGCCGCAGCTCGGCGAAGGCGGCTTCGTACCGGCGCCGGCGGAGTTCATGCGCGAGCTGCGGCGGATCTGCACGGCGCACGGCATCGTGCTCATCGCCGACGAAATCCAGTGCGGCTTCGGGCGCACCGGGAAGATGTGGGCCTACGAACACTCGGGCATCGAGCCGGATCTCGTCACGATGGCCAAGAGCCTCGGCGGCGGCCTGCCGCTCTCGGCGGTCACCGGCAAGGCCGCGATCATGGACGCCCCGGCGGCCGGCGGACTCGGCGGCACCTACGCCGGCAACCCGGTGGCCTGCGCCGCGGCGCTCGCCGTGCTCGACGTGTTCCGCGACGAGCGCGTGCTCGAGCAGGCCGAGCGGCAGGCGGCGCAGATGGCGGCGGCGCTCGACGCGCTCAAGGCGGCGCATCCGCAGGTGGGCGACGTGCGTGGTCTCGGCGCCATGAAGGCGATTGAGATCGTGCATCCGGCCGACCAGGCCCCCGACATGGCGAGTGCCGGGCGCATCGTGGACCTCTCGCGCGCGCGGGGGCTGCTGCTGCTCAAGTCGGGCACGGCGAAGAACGTGATTCGGCTGCTGCCACCGCTCACGACGCCGGTCGACGAACTGGCGCGCGGCCTCGACATCCTCAGCGGCGCCTGCCGCGAGGTCTTCGCGTGAGCGCGACCTTCGACGTGCAGAACCCGGCCACCGGGCGCTGCGTGCAGAGTGTGCCGAACGCCGGCCTCGCCGAGGCGCGGGCCGCCGCGAAGAGCGCCGTCGAAGCGTTCCCGGCCTGGCGCGATCGCAGCGCCTACGAACGCTCGGCGATCCTGCGCCGCTGGTTCACCCTGATGATCCAGGACGAGGATCGGCTGGCGCGCCTCATGACCGAGGAGATGGGGAAGCCCATCACCGAGTCGCGCGGCGAGGTGAAGTACGCCGCGGCGTTCGTCGAGTGGTACGCCGAAGAAGCCAAGCGCGTCTACGGCGAGACCGTGCCCAGCCAGTTCACGCACAAGCGCCTGCTCGTGCGGCCGCAGGCCGTCGGGCCCGTCTACGCGGTGACGCCGTGGAACTTCCCGGCGGCGATGGTCACGCGCAAGGCGGCGCCGGCCCTTGCCGCGGGCTGCACCGTGGTGCTGAAGCCC
The DNA here is from genome assembly GCA_022842985.1 of Acidobacteriota bacterium. Taxonomy (GTDB): domain Bacteria; phylum Acidobacteriota; class Vicinamibacteria; order Vicinamibacterales; family UBA2999; genus CADEFD01. The sequence continues at coordinate 2,182 of JALHON010000204.1, forward strand.
GCCGAGCAGTCGCCGCTTACCGCCATCCGCCTCGAAGAGCTGTGGCGCGAAGCCGGCGGACCCGCGGATGTGTTCCAGGTGCTCACCACCGTGGAGCCGGCACTCGTGTCGTCCGTCTTCTTCGACGACCCGGCCATCCGCAAGCTCACCTTCACCGGCAGCACCGAAGTGGGCGTGCTGCTGGCGGCGCAGGCCGCGAAGACCGTCAAGCGCGTGTCGCTCGAACTCGGCGGTCACGCGCCCTTCCTCGTCTTCGACGACGCGGACCTCGACCTCGCGGTGCGCGAGGTCGTCGCCTCGAAGTTCCGCAACACCGGCCAGACGTGCGTGTGCGCGAACCGCATCTACGTGCAGGCCGGCATCCACGACGCCTTCGCGGCGAAGCTCGCCGAGGTCGTGCGCGGCCTGCGGATGGGCGATCCGCTCGATGCGGCCACCAACGTCGGCCCGCTCGTGGACCAGCAGGGGCACGACAAGGTATCGGCGCACGTCCGTGACGCGCTCGCGAAGGGCGCCACGGCGCTCGTCGGCGGCACGACGCGCGAGGGGCTGTACTTCGAGCCCACGGTGCTCACGGGCGTCGCGCCCGGCATGCGCATCCTCGAAGAAGAGACGTTCGGTCCGGTGGCGCCGATCGTCCGCTTCGAGCGCGATGCCGAGGCCGTGGCGGCCGCCAACGGCACGCCCTTCGGACTGGCCGCGTACCTGTGGACGCGCGATCTGTCGCGCGCCTTCCGCGTATCGGAAGCGCTCGACTTCGGCATCGTCGGCGTGAACGACGGCGTGCCCTCCACGCCGCAGGCGCCGTTCGGCGGCGTGAAGGCCTCGGGGCTCGGCCGCGAGGGCGGCAAGTGGGGCATCGAGGAATACCTCGACCTCAAGTACGTGTCGATTGCGCTCGCGTAGGTCAGGGGTGGCGCCGCCACCGATTCCCGGAGCCTGAACATGACGGTTCGTCTCTTGCTCGCACTGTTCGTGGCCGCCTCGTTCACGGCCTGCGCCAACCCGGCGCCCGCGCCCGCCGGCGGCGACACGCCGGCAACACCCGCGGCCGAGGCGCCCGAGCAGGCGGCGGCGTGGTGGAAACACGTCGCGTTCCTCGCAAACGACGAGATGCGCGGCCGCGAAACCGGCAGTCCCGAACATCGCAAGGCGGCCAACTACGTGGCCGATGCCTTCGCCGATGCCGGTGTGCAGCCGGGCGGCAGCAGCGGCTACCTGCAGCCGGTGACCTTCCGCTCGCGGCGCATCGACGAGGCGAAGTCGAGTCTCGCCCTCGTCAGACGCGGCAAGGAGACGCCGGTCGTCCTGGGTGAGGACGCCACCTTCAGCATGCGCATCGACCCGGCTCCGGCCGTGGAGGCGCCGCTGGTCTTTGCGGGCCACGGCCTGGTCATTCCCGAAGTGGCGCACGACGACTTCGCCGGCCTCGACGTCAAGGGCAAGGTGGTCGTGTATCTCGCCGGCAGCCCGCGCAGCGTGCCGGGGGCACTCAGCGCGCACTATCAGTCGGCCGGGGAGCGCTGGGCCACGCTCAAGCGGCTCGGCGCGGTGGGCACGATCTCGGTGGCCAACCCGAAGGCGATGGACGTGCCGTGGGAACGGTCGGCCCCCAACCGCCTCAACCCGGCCATGGCGCTGGCCGACGCGTCGCTCGACGAAACCGCCGGACAGCAGCTCTCGGTCGCGTTCAATCCGGCGAAGGCCGAACGACTTTTCGAGGGGTCGGGCCACACCTTCGCCGACGTGCTGAAAATCGCCGACGAGGGCAAGGCGCTGCCGCACTTCCCGCTCACCGGCACGGTGCGGGCGGCCGTCGCGGTCGAGAGCCAGAACGTGGAATCGCAGAACGTCGTCGGCATCGTGCGCGGCCGCGATCCGGCCCTTGCCGACGAGTTCGTCGTGCTGACCGCGCACCTCGATCACGTGGGCATCGGCGCCGCGATCGACGGCGATGCCATCTACAACGGCGCGATGGACAACGCCTCGGGCATCGCCACGCTGCTCGAGTCGGCCCGGGCCATCGCGGCGGCGCGGCCGAAGCGCTCGGTGGTGTTCGTCGCGGTCACGGCGGAAGAGAAGGGCCTGCTCGGCTCGCGCTACTACGCCCTCAATCCCACGGTGGCGAAGGAGGGCATCGTCGCCAACATCAACATGGACATGTTCCTGCCGCTCTTCCCGATGAAGACGCTGATGGTGCTCGGGCTCGACGAATCCGACCTCGGCGACGACGTGCGGGCGGTGACGGCGGCGATGAACGTCGGCGTGCAGGCCGACCCCGAGCCGCAGCGCAACCGTTTCATCCGCAGCGACCAGTACAGCTTCATCCGCGAAGGGGTGCCGGCGCTGGCGATGAAGGTGGGCTACGAGGAAGGCACGCCCGAAGCGAAGATCGCGGCGGACTGGACGCGCGATCGCTACCACGCGCCGTCGGACGACCTGGACCAGCCGATCGACCGCGGCGCCGCCGCCGACTTCACGAAGATGATCGGCGACCTGTGCATTCGCGTTGCCAACCGCGACACCCGCCCGCAGTGGAAGGAGACGAGCTTCTTCAGGCGCTTCGCGAAGCCCGCCGCCACCGAGACCACGGCCGAGCGGCCGGACGCCCGATGAGCGCGGGCGCGCGCGCCGCTGCCGTCGCCCTCGCGCTGACCGCCGCCGGCCTCGTGCCGCCGCTCGTGGCGCAGGCGCCGCGCACCCATCGCCTCGAAGCGACGCCGTCGACCGTGGCCTACGGCTACTACTGGGCGGAGGCGGCGCCGGTGCTGCGCATCGCCTCGGGCGATGTCATCGACGTCGACACGCTGCTCACGAACACGCCGGCCGGACTCGAGCGGGCGGGCGTGCCGCCCGAGAAGGTGCAGGCGTCGCTGCGCCGCATCGTGACGGAGGTCACCGGCGATCGCCGCGGTCCGGGCGGCCACATCCTCACCGGCCCCGTGTATGTCGAGGGCGCGCAGCCTGGCGACGTGCTCGAAGTGCATGTCGAGTCGATCGACCTGCCGATCGACTACGGCTACAACGGCTGCAGCGGCTTCCTGCCCGAGAACTGCGATCGGGCCGTGCCGACGAAGATCGTGCCGCTCGACCGCGCGGCGATGACGGCGGAGTTCTTTCCCGGCATCGTCGTGCCGCTGCGGCCGTTCTTCGGCAGCATGGGCGTGGCGCCGCCGGCGGCGGTGGGCCGCGTGAGCAGTAACCCGCCGAGCCGCTTTGCCGGCAACATGGACAACCGCGAGCTCATCGCCGGCTCCACGCTCTTCATTCCGGTCTTCGTGCCGGGTGCGCTCTTCGCCGTGGGCGATGGTCACGCGGCGCAGGGCGACGGCGAGGTCAGCCAGACGGCGATCGAGACGTCGCTGCGCGGACGGCTCAGGCTCACGGTGCGCAAGGGCGAGCCGCTCAACTGGCCGCGCGCCGAGACGCCCACCGATTACATCAGCATGGGCGCGGATCCGGATCTCACGGTGGCGACGCGCATCGCCATCCAGGAGATGGTGGATTTCCTCGCGCGCACGCGCCGCCTCACGAAGCACGAGGCGTATCAGCTCGTAAGCGTGGCCGGGCACGTGGCCGTGACGCAGCTCGTGGACAAACCCACGATGGGCGTGCACGTGAAGGTGCCGAAGAGCCTGTTCCGGTAATCGGGTGCGGGCGGGGGGCGGGCCCCTGGCGCCGTCGCTCCGTCCCGACTACTTCGCCGCCCGCGTCTTCGCGAGATACGCGGCGCGGAGCGCGGCAACGAGCCGATCGTCCACCAGCCCCGGCGGGTTGCCGGCGTAATTGAGCTTGTGGTCGAGCCGGAACGCATCCACGGCGGCGATGGTCTCCGCATCGAACTGCGCGTAGTCACGCGCGAAGGCCGCCGCGGCCGTGCGCGCCTCGGCCTGGAGGGCATCGGCTCGCGCGGGATTCGACGCCCGCAGCGCCTGCATCTCGCGCGCGTTCGGCGCCTTCGGCGCCTCGGGGAAGGCCGCAAGCGATGGCCGCCATGCGCCCACGGCGTGCAGCATGCGCTTCAGTTCCACCACGTCCGGCCCTTCGATCTGCGAGAACGTGCGGTAGCCGAGACGGCGCTGCGTCGTGTAGTAGATGCGCTTCATCTCGCCCACGGGTTCGGCGTGTTCGCCGACCTCGATGGCCAGCGCGATGTAGTCGTTACCGCGGCCGGGATCGTTCGGATCGGCGATGCGGATCGCGGCGGACTGCAGGTTGCCCCAGCGGCTGTCGCCGCCCTTCGCCTGTCCGGCTTCGAGCGCGAGGATCATGCGCTCGGCGAGCGGCATGCCGGTGCCTTCGGTGGCTTCGAACACGGTTGCCACGGCCTCCACCACTTCGGGCCCGACCATGATGTTGGCCTGCACGGTGTAGTTCTTTCCCTGCCGGCTGCCCGCCCAGGCGTTGTTGCCCTTGCCGGTGTGGGCGGCGGCGCGGCCCTGCATGTCGATCATGCCGAGCTGGCGCGATTCGCGCGCGGCGTCGGCGGCGAGCAGCTGCGCGATGGCGTCTTTCGGCTCGACGCCCTTGGCCATGAGGTCGAGGCCACGCACGCCGTACTCGACCATCGTCGAGGCCTGCGTGCACACGGCGCCGATGCCGGCGCGCACCCACGGCACCGCGCGGCCCACGAACGGCACGCGGGTCGTGACGGCCGCGCCGGACTGGCCGGTGGCCGGATCGATCGCGCAGAGCGAGAAGGTGGAGTACTGCGGGTCGCCTACTTCGTCCACGGTGACGCCATCGGCGGCGCGCCAGGGCGATCGCGTGGCCGGCGCCTGGCCGGCCTGCCGCGCCTCGGCCGGCACGAGGGAGGTGAAGAACAGAGCGGTGGCCAGCATGGCGGTGATGCGCAGCATGTCGTCTCCTGTGAGGCGCCATTCTATCCGCGCCAGGCCTCGAAGCGTCGTGCCGCCGGCCGGTATACTCGCCGGATGCCTCGCTATATCGCGTTTCTCCGCGCCGTCAACGTCGGCGGCCGCATCGTGAAGATGGACGAGCTGCGCGGGATCTTCCGCGAGGCCGGGATGGCGGAGGTCGAGACCTTCATCGCCAGCGGCAATGTCGTCTTCTCGACGTCTGCGAAGAGCACGGCGCCCCTTGAACAGAAGCTCGAAGGACATCTGAAGCAGGCGCTCGGCTTCGCCGTGCCGACGCTCGTCCGCACCACGGCCGAAGTGGCGGCGGCCGCGGCGCGCACGCCGTATCCTGAAAAAGATGTCGAGGCCGCCGGCACGTTCGTGGCGGCCTTCCTGCGCGGTCCCCTCGACGCGGCGGGGAAGAAGGGCCTCGAGAGCCTGGCCACCGATGTCGACCGTTTCGTGCTGCATGGCCGCGAGGTCTACTGGCTCGCACAGACGAAGCAGAGCGAGACGAAGCTCACGATCGTGAAGTTCGAGCGTGCCGTGGGCTGTGACGCCACCATGCGCGCCATGACGTCGCTCAGGAAACTGGCCGCGAAACACTGCGCCTGAGGTCCGTCTCCCATGCCCGGCTTCCAGTTCGAGACGGTGGACGACGTGCGCGTCGCCGCGCATCGCTCTGAGTTCTAGCGCAGCTCCGCCAGCACGGCGTCGATCATCTTCTTCGCGTCGCCGAACAGCATCTGCGTGTTGTCGCGGAAGAAGAGCGGATTCTCGACGCCCGCGTATCCGCTGGCCATGCCGCGCTTCATCACGATGCAGGTCTTCGCCTTCCAGACCTCGAGCACCGGCATGCCGTAGATCGGGCTCGACGGATCGTCGAGCGCGCCGGGGTTCACGATGTCGTTGGCGCCGATGACGAGCACGGCGTCGGTCTCGGGGAGATCGTCGTTGATCTCGTCCATCTCGAGCACGATGTCGTACGGCACCTTGGCTTCCGCCAGCAGCACGTTCATGTGCCCGGGCAGGCGGCCGGCCACCGGATGGATCGCGAAGCGCACGTTGGCGCCCTTGTCGCGCAGGATCTTCGTCACTTCGAAGAGCGGATACTGCGCCTGCGCCACCGCCATGCCGTAGCCGGGCACGATGACCACACTCTTGGCTTCCTGCAGGATGTCGGCCGTTTCCTTGGCGGTGACACTCTTCACCTCGCCCTGCGGCTCGCCGTCGGCCCGGGCCGGCGCCTTGCCTTCCTCGGCGCCGAAGCCGCCGAAGATCACGCTCAGGAACGAGCGGTTCATCGCCTTGCACATGATGTAGCTGAGGATGGCGCCGCTCGATCCGACGAGCGCGCCGGTGATGATGAGCAGGTCGTTGTTCAGCATGAACCCGGCGGCCGCCGCGGCCCAGCCCGAGTAGCTGTTGAGCATCGAGACGACCACCGGCATGTCGGCGCCGCCGATGGCCATCACGAGGTGGATGCCGAGGACGCCGGCGACCACCGTCGTCCAGAGCAGCGGCGCGAGCGTCGGGTGGCCCAGGAACTGCGTGGCGAAGAACACACACGCCG
>JALHON010000205.1 GCA_022842985.1 Acidobacteriota bacterium
GGTAAGGTTCTTCGCGTTGCGTCGAATTAAACCACATGCTCCACCGCTTGTGCGGGCCCCCGTCAATTCCTTTGAGTTTCAGCCTTGCGACCGTACTCCCCAGGCGGAGTGCTTAATGCGTTAGCTTCGGCACGGCAGGGATCGATACCCGCCACACCAAGCACTCATCGTTTAGGGCTAGGACTACCGGGGTATCTAATCCCGTTTGCTCCCCTAGCTTTCGCGCCTCAGCGTCGATCTCGGTCCAGGATGCCGCCTTCGCCACCGGTGTTCCTCCAGATATCTACGCATTTCACCGCTACACCTGGAATTCCACATCCCTCTCCCGAATCCAAGCCTCCCAGTATCAGACGCAGTTCCCAGGTTAAGCCTGGGGCTTTCACGTCCGACTTAGAAGGCCGCCTACGCGCCCTTTACGCCCAGTAATTCCGAACAACGCTTGCCACCTCTGTATTACCGCGGCTGCTGGCACAGAGTTAGCCGTGGCTTCCTCAACCGGTACCGTCAGTCTCCAACGTATTGGGTTGGAGCTTTTCGTCCCGATCAACAGGAGTTTACAATCCGAAGACCTTCATCCTCCACGCGGCGTTGCGTCGTCAGGCTTGCGCCCATTGCGAACAATTCCCCACTGCTGCCTCCCGTAGGAGTCTGGGCCGTGTCTCAGTCCCAGTGTGGCCGTCCGCCCTCTCAGGCCGGCTACTGATCGTCGCCTTGGTGGGCCGTTACCCCGCCAACTAGCTAATCAGACGCGGGCCCCTCCTCAAGCGCCAGGCCTTGCGGTCCCCGGCTTTGATTTCCCAGTCTTCAAACCAGGAATGTCATGCGGTATTAGCGTCCCTTTCGGAACGTTATCCCCCACTCGAGGGTAGGTCACCCACGCGTTACTCACCCGTTCGCCACTCTACTCAGGACCGAAGTCCCTTTCGCGTTCGACTTGCATGTGTTAGGCACGCCGCCAGCGTTGATTCTGAGCCAGGATCAAACTCTCAAGTTAAAGTTTTTGTCCTCGGGCTGCTTTTCAGCGAACCCTCGGGCATCTGCTCAACCAGAGAAGCCTGTCGGCTCTTCTGTTTGTTACGTCTTATGTCGGCTCACATCAGCTCCCGCTTGCGCGGGAACCCTTGCGAGCCAGCTGACACTCGACGGGCTGGTTTTGATCCGCTGCCGCTCTCGCTTGCGCCAGAGCTTCAGCGGACTGTGTGCACGCTCTATCTAGTTTTCAAAGAACCGAGGCCGGGAACGCTTGCTCTTCCCGATTTCCCCGCCGCGCGTGTTGCCGCGACGCTCTTCAGGGGAACCTTCCAAGATTACTTCGGCCCCCTCTACCGTGTCAACAAAAACTTTTCAGTTTCTTTTGTCGACAGGTCCGCGCAAAACACTCGTCGTAGAACCTTCGCTGAGCAAGAACCGCAGGCGGTTACTTCCGAGCAGACGTTCCGAGCGGGCACATCGTCTACAGACCGAAACGACGTGTCTGACTGAGATTCAAATCGTAACCATCTGACGACGGAGTGTCAAGCGCTTCTCACCAACGCAAACAATTTCGGTGCTGAAGTGTGCAGAATCATGCTTCGACGCGCACCACTCGGCGCTCGCGCTGGCCCTTTCGCAGCACGAGCACGCATCCTCCGATCATGTCGTTTTCGGTGATTCGGATGTCGCCTTCCGCCAGGCGGCGGTCGTTCACGTAGATGCCGCCCTGCTTGATCAGGCGATTCGCTTCGCCCTTCGACGCGACGAGACCGACGCGAACGGCGAGCTCCACCGCAGACAGGCCCTCGCCCTGCAGTTCCGTCCGCGAAATGGCCATCGACGGCACATCGTCGAACACCATGAGCACGTCCGCGGGATCTGCGTCCGCGAGCCGGCCGCCGAAGAGCACCGCGGTGGCGCGCTCGGCCCTGCCAAGCTCGTCATCGCCATGGACGGTGCGCGTGATCGTGCGCGCCAGTTCGCGCTGCGCGACACGCTTTTCCGGCGCGGCCACGTGGGCGGATTCGATCGCGCCGATCGCCGCGGCATCGAGCATCGTGAACCACTTCAGGTACGACACGACATCGCGATCGTCGGCATTGAGCCAGAACTGATAGAAGCGGAATGGCGACGTGCGCGCGGCGTCCAGCCAGATCGTGCCGGCTTCGGTCTTGCCGAACTTCGTGCCGGCGCTCGTCGTGACGAGCGGCAGCACGAGACCGTGCGCCTTCGCGCCGCGAACACGGCGGATGAGGTCGCATCCGGCCACGATGTTGCCCCACTGATCACTGCCGCCGGCCTGCAGCGTGCAGCCGTAGCGATCGTGCAGCACCAGATAGTCGTGGGCCTGGAGCAACTGGTAGCTGAATTCGGTGAACGAGAGGCCGTCCTCGGAGGCGAGCCGCCGCTTCACCGAGTCGCGCGCCATCATCGTCTGAATCGTGAAGTGTTTGCCGGTATCGCGCAGGAACTCCAGCAGCGAGAGCTGGCGCAGCCAGTCGGCGTTGTTCACCATGCGCGCGGCGTTCGGACGCGGACCGAAATCGAGGAATCGTTCGAGCTGCCGATGAATACCCGCGGCATTCTCTTCCACCTGCTCCACCGTGAGCAGCGCGCGCTCGTTCGCCTTGCCACTCGGATCGCCGATGAGGCCGGTGCCGCCACCGACAAGGGCGATCGGCGTGTGGCCGAACTGCTGCAGCCGCGCGAGACTCATGATCGGCAGGAGCGAGCCGACGTGCAGGCTGGATGCCGTGGGATCGAAACCGATATAGGCGGTGACCGGGCCAGCCGCCAGCGCGGCATCGAGCCCTTCAGTGCGGTCGTAGAGCAGGCCGCGCCAGCGGAGTTCATCGAGAACGTTCACCCGTTTACTATACCGCCCCGCCGGCGGACGGCCGCGGCTGCGCTAACATGGCGCCACGACGTGATGTCATACGACCGCTGGCGCCCGACGCGACGGGCGGCCCTGCAGGGCCTCATCGCCACGGGCGCGGGCGTCCTGGTGGGCCGCGTGGGCTACGGTGCGGCCTACGAGCGTCATCAGATCCGCCTCGAGCAGTCGGAGCTGCGCGTCATCGGCCTGCCGCGGGCTCTCGACGGCCTGCGCGTGGGGCTCATCACCGATGTGCACGTGAGCGCGACGGTGCCTGACGACGACGTGCGGACCGCCGTGCGTCTTCTGACCGAGGCGCGGCCCGATCTCGTGGCGCTCGGTGGCGACTACGTCACCGATCTCGACACGACGCGCGCCGTGCCAGCGGCCGAGATGCTCGCGCCGCTTGCGCAGGCGCCCATGGGCGCACTGGCAGTGCTCGGCAACCACGACGACGACCGGATCGTGCCGGCGGCACTGGTCTCGCGCGGCTTCACGGTGCTCAAGGACGCCCGCACCAGACTGACCATCCGAGGCGAAACGGTGGATGTCGCGGGGCTGCGCTACTGGACGCGCCGGGTAAGCGACATCGCCCGGGTGCTGAATGGTTCCGGTCCGACCACGATTCTGCTCGCCCACGATCCGCGGCGCCTGAAGGAAGCCGCATCGCTCGACGTCCAGCTCGTGCTGGCTGGCCACACGCACGGCGGACAGGTCGTGCTGCCGGGCCTGGGAGCCATTGCCGCCCGGCGATTCCCGGTCGTGGCAGGGCCGGCAACCGAGGGCAACTGCACGCTGTTCGTGAGCCGCGGTGTCGGCACGGTCGTCGCGCCCGTGCGCATCAACTGCCCGCCCGAGGTGTCAGTCCTGACGCTTCGGAGTTCGTCGGTGCTCTGAGCGCGAGGTGGCCGGTCAGGCGTCGAGGAATCGGCGCCCGTCGATGCGCCAGCCGCCGTCGAGCACGCGGCCGACGGCCCACGGAAACAGGCGGTGCTCTTCGACCAGGATGCGCGCGGCCAGGGTGTCGTGGGTGTCTGCCGGGAGCACGGGCACGGCCGCCTGCGCCACGATCGGTCCGGCGTCGAGCTCAGGGGTCACCAGATGCACGGTGCATCCCGCCACCTTCACACCGTGCGCGAGCGCCTGGCCCGGCCCGTCGAGGCCTGGAAAGGCCGGCAGGAGGGACGGATGGACGTTCAGCACCGGGCCCGCGAACACGTCGAGGAAGCGCGCGGACAAGCGGCGCATGAAGCCGGCCAGACAGACGAGTTCGCAGCCTTTGGCGCGCAGCGCCGCGGCCAGGGCCTCGTCGTAGGCCTCGCGGCTCGGCCAGGCGCGGTGCGGCATCACGAGTGTCTCGATGCCCGCCGCCGCGGCGCGATCGAGCGCGGCGACACCAGGGACGTTCGAGATGACAACGGCAATCGTGGCCTGGAGCTCGCTCCGGCCGATCGAGTCGATGAGCGCCTGCAGGTTCGAGCCGCGGCCTGACACGAGCACGCCGATGCGGCGGAAGGCGCGCGCCTCAGACATACACGACGCCGGGCGTCCCGGCGACGATCCGGCCGATGCGATGCGGCGTTTCGCCTGCGGCCGTCAGCAGGCCTTCGGCGCGCGCGACGTCCGTTTCGGCGACGGCGATGACCAGCCCGACGCCCATGTTGAACGCGCGGTACTGGTCGTCCAGCGCGACCTGGCCGGCGTCAACCAGCCACGAAAAGAGTGGCAGCACCGGCCACGATCCGCGCCGCACTTCCGCCGCCGTGCCGTCGGGCAGCACGCGCGGCAGGTTATCGGTGAGGCCGCCGCCCGTGATGTGCGCCAGCCCCTTCACCACGCCAGCGGCCAGCAGCGGCTGCACGGCCCGCAGATAGGACTTGTGCGGTCGCAGCAGGGCGGCGCCAACGGTTTCGCCGAGTTCCGGCACCACGCTGTCGACCGTGAGGCCGAGGCGCTCGAACACAATCTGACGGGCCAGCGAGTAGCCGTTGGTGTGGAGCCCCACAGACGGCAGCGCCAGCAGCACATCACCCGGCACGAGGCCCTTGCCGTCGACGAGCTTCGCCCGCTCGACGGCACCCACGATGAAGCCGGCGACGTCGTACTCGCCGTCAGCATAGAAACCCGGCATCTCGGCGGTTTCGCCGCCGAGCAGCGCGCAGCCATTCTCGCGACAGGCGGCCGCCAGCCCGGTCACGATCTGCTCCGCCACGTCAGGCGAGAGGCGTCCGGTCGCCAGATAGTCGAGGAAGAAGAGCGGTGTCGCCCCCTGCACGAGGATGTCGTTCACGCAGTGGTTCACGAGGTCGCGGCCGATCGTGTCGTGCACGCCGGCCATGAACGCCACCTTGAGCTTCGTGCCCACACCATCGGCGCTCGCCACGAGCACCGGATCGGTCCAGCCGCCCGACGCCAGCGAAAACAGCCCGCCGAAGGAGCCGATCTCCGACAGCACGCCGGGGGTGAAGGTGCCACGGGCGATCGACTTGATCCGCCGGACGGTCTCGTTGCCGGCGTCGATGTCGACCCCGGCCGCCTTGTAGCTCGTCCCGCTCATGCCACCGGCTCCACCTGGGGAACGCTCGGCGCCGTCGCGGCGCCCTTCCCGTCGAGCTTCAACGTGAGCTGCAGGTAGGCCGCCTGGTCGCGCGGGAAGGCCACCGGATACTTGCCGGTGTAGCACGACGTGCAATACCGGCCGCTGTCGGGGGTCACGGCCGACAACAGCCCTTCGAGACTCAGATACGCCACCGAGTCGGCATCGAGGTACTTCCGGATCTCCTCGAGTGTGTGCGTGGCGGCGATGAGTTCGCTGCGCTGCGGCGTATCGACGCCGTAGAAGCACGGCGAGATCGTCGGCGGACAGCTGATCCGCACGTGGACCTCCGCCGCACCGGCCGCCCGCACCATCTTGACGATCTTCCGGCTGGTCGTGCCGCGCACGATCGAGTCGTCGAGCAGCACGACGCGCTGGCCCTTGAGCAGGCTGCGCACCGGATTCAGTTTCACCTTCACGCCGAAGTGACGGATGGACTGCGCCGGCTCGATGAACGTGCGGCCCACATAGTGATTGCGGATGAGGCCCATGCGCATCGGAATACCCGACTGGTCGGCGTAGCCGATGGCCGCGCATACGCCGGAGTCCGGAATCGGCACGATGACGTCTGCCGGCACGCCGGTTTCTCGCGCCAGCTGACGGCCGAGGTTCGTGCGCACGTCGCTCACGCTCTTGCCGAACACCTCGCTGTCGGGCCGCGCGAAGTACACGTGCTCGAAGATGCAGTGCGCCGAAGGCGCGGGCGGAAACGGCCGCACCGATTTCGGGCCGTCGGGACCGAGGATCAGGACCTCGCCGGGCTCGATGTCACGCACGAAGGTGGCGCCGACGAGATCCATGGCGCACGTCTCGGAGCACACGACCCAGCCGTCGCCGAGCCGGCCGAGCGCCAGCGGCCGGAAGCCGTGCGGGTCGCGCACCGCGACCAGGCGGTCCTTGGTGATGAACGCGAACGAGAACGCGCCGGTGAGCCTGGCAACCGACTCGACGATGGCGTCGTCGACGGCCGGGGCCTGCGACCGCGCGAACAGATGCAGCGCGACTTCGGTGTCGCTGTTGGTCTGGAAGATCGAGCCCTGGCGCACCAGCTCGTCGCGAATCTCCCGAGCGTTGACGATATTGCCGTTGTGGCAGATGCCGACCTGCCCGTGCACGCAGTCGATGAGCAGCGGCTGCGCGTTGGCCACCGTGCTCTCGCCCGCCGTCGAGTACCGCGTGTGGCCGATGGCGATGTGTCCGGGCAGTGTCGCCAGCGCCGGCTGCGTGAAGATCTCCGCCACGTAGCCCATCTGGCGGAGCGCGCGGATCCGCACGCCGTCAGCCACCGCGATACCGGCGCTCTCCTGGCCACGATGCTGCAGGGCGTAGAGCCCGAGGTAGGCCATGTTGGCCGCCTCGGGATGCCCGTAGATGCCGAAGACGCCGCATTCCTCGTGAAGCTTGTCGAACATCGCGAGTCTCCGTTGTCACCGACCCTGAAGGCGGAACCGCGGCCTCATGCCGCGCCCGCCGCCGACTGCATCCGCCGCCCGATCGCCGTCGCCCACATGTCTTCCGCCGCCGCCACCGGCACGCGCACCGCCGTCGCCCCATCCACGTCGATGCGGATGTCGCTGCCGCCGGTACGGCCGATGACCTGCGCCGGCACACCCGCCGCCGCCGCCGCGCTGAGCACCTGGGCCACGTGACCGTCGGGCACGGAGACCACGACGCGCGACGCGCTCTCTCCGAACAGGGTCGCGGCCTCGACGAACGGGGCCGGCACCGTCTTCACGCCGTCGAGCGCCACTTCCACGCCGATGCCGCCCGAACCGAAGGTGCACTCGGCGAGGGTGACGGCAAGACCGCCGTCGGCGCAGTCGTGCGCCGACTGCACGAGGCCGCCGCGCACGAGACTCACGACCAGCGTCTGCAGGGCGCGTTCCGCGGCCAGGTCGAGCGCCGGCGGTTCGCCCTGCACGAGACTCAGCAGGCGGGCCAGATACTCCGAACCGCCGAGTTCACCACGGTTCTCGCCGAACACTACCACCGCCGCGCCGGCCGACTGGAACACCCGGGTCACCGTCTGCGACGCGTCAGCCAGCAGGCCGACGACGCCGAGCACGGGCGTGGGATAGATGGCCCGCCCCTCGGTTTCGTTGTAGAGACTGACGTTGCCGCCGGTGATGGGCACGTCGAGGGCGCGGCAGGCATCGCCGATGCCGCGCACGGCCTCGCCGAACTGCCACATGATTTCGGGCCGTTCGGGGTTGCCGAAGTTCAGGTTGTTCGTGCCGCCAATCGGCTCCGCGCCCACGCAGGCGACGTTACGCGACGCCTCGGCCACCGCCAGCATCGCGCCGCGATACGGATCGAGGTAGCAGTGGCGCCCGTTGCCGTCGACCGACACGGCGAGCCCCTGTGTGGCGCCCTTGATGCGCACGACACCGGCGGCGGTGCCGGGCTGGGCGATGGTGTTGGTGCCGACACTGTGGTCGAACTGGTTGAACGCCCAGCGCTTGCTCGCGATGACGGGCGAGGCCAGCAGCGCCTCGAACGCGGCCTGCGACGTGCCCGGAGGCGAGAGCGGCACCAGATCGAGCTGCTGCACGCCCGTCTGCCACGACGGGCGGGACATCGGACGGCGATACACGGGACCTTCGTCGGTGAGAGCCTTGGTGGGCACGTCCGCGACGAGCGTGCCGTGGTGGAAGAGACGCACACGGTCGGACGCCGTGACGTGCCCGACGCGCACGGCGTGCAGGTCCCACTTTTCGAACACCGCCTCGACTTCGCGTTCGCGGCCGGCCTTGGCCACGAGCAGCATGCGCTCCTGCGATTCCGAGAGCATGATCTCGTAGGGCGTCATGCCGGTTTCGCGCTGCGGCACGAGCGAGACCTCGACGTCCATGCCGCAGTTGCCGCGCGAACTCATCTCGGACGTGGCGCAGGTGAGTCCCGCCGCGCCCATGTCCTGGATGCCGACGAGCGCGTCGGTCTTCATGACCTCGAGGCAGGCCTCCATGAGGAGCTTTTCCATGAAGGGGTCGCCCACCTGCACGGCCGGCCGCTTCTCCGCCGACGACTCGTCGAACTCCGCCGAGGCCATCGTGGCGCCGTGGATGCCGTCGCGGCCCGTGCGCGCGCCCACGTAGTACCGGGATTGCCGACTCCGCTCGCCTGGCCC
>JALHON010000206.1 GCA_022842985.1 Acidobacteriota bacterium
CCCGCCGGCCACGCCCACCGCGCGGGCGCCGTGCGCGCGCGCCGCGTCGAACGTGCGCGTGAGCAGCGTACGCACGACCACCCGCTGGAAGCTGGCGCAGACGTCCGCGATCTCGGCCTCCGGCAGTGTGTCGACGCCGAGCGCCGCCTGGCGCTGCCGCACGTGGCGCAGCACCGCCGTCTTGATGCCGCTGAAGCTGAAGTCGAACGTGGGATCGCGATCGGGGGCGTTGCGGTCCGGATGCGTGAGGCGCGTGACCGGCAGGTCCACGGCCTCGTCGCGGCCGCTCGCCGCCAGGCGGTCGATGAGCGGGCCGCCCGGATAGCCGAGCCCGAGCAGCTTCGCCACCTTGTCGTAGGCTTCGCCGGCCGCATCGTCGCGCGTGCGTCCGAGCAGGCGGTAGACGCCGGCCTCGGGCACGAGGTAGAGGCTCGTGTGGCCGCCCGACACGACGAGCACCACCGCGGGCAGCGGCAGCGGGCCGTGCGCCAGCCAGAGCGACTCGATGTGTCCGGCGATGTGGTTCACACCCACGAGCGGCAGGCCACGCGCCCACGCCGCCGCTTTCGCGAAGCTGACGCCGACGAGCAGCGACCCGACGAGGCCGGGCCCCTCGGTGACGGCGACGCCGTCGAGGTCCGCCCAGCCGGCGCCGGCATCGGCGAGCGCCCGGTCGACGACGCCGCAGATGTCGCGCACGTGCTGGCGCGAGGCCAGTTCGGGCACGACGCCGCCCCACTCGGTGTGGATCGCGATCTGCGACGCGACGACGTTGGCGCGCGTGTGCCACCGGCCATCCGGCGCCGCCTCGATGACGGCGGCGGCCGTTTCATCGCACGACGTCTCGATGCCGAGAACGATCACCGCGCGCCCGCCAGCGCCTCGAGATACGGCGGCCGCAGGATGCCGCGTTCGGTCACGATGGCCGTGATGTACTTGTGCGGCGTCACGTCGAACGACGGGTTGCGCACCGAGGCGCCGTCGGGTGTCACCTGCGTGCCCGCCATGTGCGTGACTTCCTTCGCGTTCCGCTCCTCGATGGGAATCTCCGCGCCGGTCGGCGTCGCCAGATCGATCGTGGACCACGGCGCCGCGACGTAGAACGGGATGCCGTGCGCATGGGCGGCGATGGCCAGGCCGTAGGTGCCGATCTTGTTGGCGGCATCTCCGTTGGCAGCGATGCGATCGGCGCCGACGACGACCAGATCGACGCGTTCGCGCGCCATGATCGCCGCCGCCATGTTGTCGGTGATGACCGTGGTGGGAATGCCGTCCTTCACGAGTTCCCAGGCCGTGAGGCGCGCGCCCTGCAGGAAGGGCCGCGTCTCGTCCGCGTAGACGGCCACACGTTTGCCGGCATCCACCGCGCCGCGCACCACGCCGAGCGCCGTGCCATAGCCGGCGGTCGCGAGCGCCCCGGCGTTGCAGTGCGTGAGGATGCGCGCGTCGTCTGGCACGAGCGTGGCGCCGTGACGGCCGATGGCGCGGCAGCTCTCGAGGTCGTCGTCGTGGATGCGGTCTGCCTCCTGGCGCAGCCGTGCCACGAGTTCCACCACGCCCTCCCCCGCCTGCACGCCGGTGGCGAGCGCCTGTTTCATGCGCTCGATCGCCCAGAACAGGTTCACCGCGGTGGGCCGGGTGGCAGCGAGCGTATCGGCCAGCCGCTGGAAATCCACGGCGAACTGCTTGGTGCCGGTGGCGGTGCTGCGGCGGGCGCCGAGCGCGAGGCCCATGGCCGCCGCGACACCAATCGCAGGCGCGCCGCGGATGACCATCGTCGTGATGGCCTTCGCCACCTCGTTGCCGGTCCGGCAGCGCACGTAGATCTCGCGACCAGGCAGCTTGCGCTGGTCGATCATCAGGATGTCGTCGCCGTCCCAGGCGATCGTCGGAAGCATCCCTACATTCTAAGGGGCTCGGGCCCCGGGGCTCGGGGCTCGGGGCTCGGGCCGCCTGACGGCGGGAGCTGCAAGGCGAAGAGGTCGGCGCGACTAGCGCCGACGCGATCCCTGTTCCCCGTTCCCTGGTCCCTGGTCCCCGCCCGCGAGCAGCCGCCCATCGAAGGGCAACGGCAGCAGGGCGGCGAGCTGATGGCGGGCGGTCTCGCGTGTCAGGTTCGCCATCACCACCTCGATGTCGCCGCAGTACTCCCACAGCAGCTGGCGGCAGGGGCCGCAGGGTGGTGTCGGGGCCTCGGTAGCGGCCACGACGGCGATGCGCACGAACTGGTCGCGGCCCTCCGAGAGCGCCTTGAAGAGCGCCACACGTTCGGCGCACACCGTGAGGCCGTAGGTGGCGTTCTCGATGTTGCAGCCGGTCACGACCGTACCGTCCGCGCACTCGAGCGCCGCGCCGACGGCGAAGCCGGAATACGGCGCGCGCGCGAACGCGCGGGCCGCCCGGGCGGCCGCGACGAGCGCGTCAGAGCCGGCCAACCACGCCCTCCAGGAGCTGGATGAACTGGCCGCGCACCCGCGCCGTCACGGCCATGACGTCCTCGTGATTGAGCGGCGCATCGACGACACCAGCGGCCGGATTCGAGATGCACGAGATGCCGAGCACCTCGAGGCCCATCTGGCGCGCCACGATGGCTTCGGGCGCCGTCGACATGCCGACGGCATCGGCCCCCAGCACGCGGAAGGCGCGGATCTCGGCCGGCGTCTCGTAGCTCGGGCCGTGCACCGCCACGTAGATGCCATGTTCCACGGCGATGCCGGAGGTGGCCGCGACCTCCGTCGCGAGCGCGCGCAGGCGCCGCGAGTAGACCTCGGTCATGTCGGGGAAGCGGGCCCCGAGGGCCGGATCGAACGGTCCGATGAGCGGGTTGCTGCCCATCAGGTTGATGTGATCGTCGATGAGCATGAGCGCGCCGGTGGCAAACCGGGTGTTGATGCCGCCGGCGGCGTTCGTGAGGATGACGCGCGGCACGCCGAGCGCGCCGAGGACGCGCATCGCGAAGGTCACGTCGGTGAGCGGATGCCCCTCGTAGAAGTGGGCGCGGCCCGAGAGCGTGATGACGGTGCGGCCGGCCAGGCGGCCGGCCACGAGCACGCCGGCGTGGCCGATGACCTTCGCCGCCGGCCAGTGCGGAATCTCGCCGTAGGGCACGCGCGTCGGGCCCTCGATGGCCTCGGCGAAGGCGCCAAGGCCGGAGCCCAGGACGATCGCCACGTCGGCGCTGGTGATGCCGCGCGCGCGCAGGGCGTCGGCGGCTTCGGCAATGCGGTCGGTGTACTCGGACACGATGCAATCTCCCTCAGGGCTCGCGCACGTCGCCGGCGGGCGACACGAAGGCGCGCACGAGCGGCGCCACGGTCGCCTCGCCGCCGAGACGCACGGCCCGCGTGGCGACCTCGCGGGCCGCCGCCATCTTCGTCTCGTCGGCGCCGTGCAGGTCGAGCAGCGGCTGTCCGCGCCTCACCGTGTCGCCGACGCGTGTGCGCAGGATGATGCCGGCGGCGTGGTCCACCGGATCGCCCTTGCGCTCGCGGCCCGCGCCGAGCAGCACGGCGGCCCGGCCAACGAGTTCGGCGTCGATGGCCGAGACCACGCCGTCGTCACCGGCCTCGAGCGTGCGCACGAACGGCGCGGACGGCAGCCGTGACGGATCGTCGATGACGGCCACGTCGCCGCCCTGCGCCGCCACCATGTCGCGCAGCTTCCGCCGTCCTGCCCCCGAGGTGATGGCCGCGCGCAGCTGTGCCAGCGCGGCCGCGTCGTCCGCGGCACGGCCGGCCAGGCGCAGTACCCGCACGCCGACCGCCTCCACGACCTCGAGCAGATCGGGCGGCCCCTGCCCCGCCAGCGTCTCCACGCATTCGCGAATCTCGACGGCGTTCCCGACGGCCCGGCCGAGCGGCGCGTCCATGCTCGTGACGACCGCCTCGGTGGGCACGCCGTGCGCCTGGCCGATGGCGGCGAGCGATCGGGCCAGGGTGAGCGCCTCGGGCAGCGTCTTCATGAAGGCGCCGCGGCCGCACTTCACGTCGAGCACGAGCGCGCTGCTGCCTTCCGCGAGCTTCTTGCTCATGATCGAGGCCGAGATGAGCGGCACGCTCTCGATGGTCGCCGTGACATCGCGCAGCCCGTAGAGCACCTTGTCGGCCGGGGCGATATCGGCCGTCTGGCCGATGAGGGCGCAGCCCACCGAGCCGAGCACGGCGAGGAATTCGTCGACCGAGAGGCCGATGCGGAAGCCGGGAATCGACTCCAGCTTGTCGAGGGTGCCGCCGGTGTGGCCGAGGCCCCGGCCCGACATCTTCGGCATGATGACGCCGCAGGCGGCCACGAGCGGCGCCAGCACGACCGACACCTTGTCGCCGACGCCGCCGGTGCTGTGTTTGCCCACTTTCACACCGGCCAGGCCGGAGAGGTCCACGCGGCGGCCCGTGCGCAGCATGGCATCGGTCAGGGCGGCCGTTTCCCCGGGGGTCATGCCGCGCAGGACGATGGCCATGAGCAGCGCCGAGGTCTGGTAGTCGGCCCACGACCCGTCGAGCACGCCGGCAATGAAGGCGCCGATGGCCTCGGAACTCAGCACCTCGCCGTCTCGCTTGGCGCGGATGATGTCGACGGCGCGCATGAAACCTGCGCGCAGTATAGCAGCCGGTTGACGTCTATAATCTACGCGGGTCGGCTCCCCCCGCCGGACCCTGCGTCCGGCGTACATGTCATACGAGACCGAGCCGCTGTCGGCCGACACGAGCAGCAAACTGCTGGACCTGGCCCGCGCCTGCAAGGCCGCGGCCCGTGTCGTGTCGATGTACCCGGCCACGCACCCCGCCATTCAGGACGCGCTCGCCCGCATCACCACGGCCGGCAGCCGCGCCGTCGCCGACGGCCCGTTCCTCATCACCGTGATGCCCGACACGCTGCTCGTCGGCGGCCGCGCGCTCGCCCGCCCCGACCAGGCGGTGGCGGAACTGGCCGGCATGCTGCACGCCCACAGCGTCGGCGAGCTGAACATCGTCGGCCCGCTCGAAGCCCCCGCCTGGCACGCCTTCCTCGTGCTCATCGCGCAGTCGCCGGCCGACATCCGTGATGAAGGCGGCATCACGCGGGCGTGGGAAGCCGGCGGCGGCGGTCCGCTGGAGGTTCGACAGATCGACTACGGCGAAGTGCTGCGCGAACGCGCCGGTACCGAGAACTCCGACTGGGAGAACATCCTCGGGGCATACCTCGCCGGCGAGCAGACCGACATCGACGACTCGATGCTCTCGACGCTGCTCGAGATCGCCAACGAACCGCAGCGGCTGGCGTCCTTCGTCGACAGCATCGTCGAGCGCGGCACGCAGGAAGGCTACTGGCTGAGCAAGCAGAAGGCCCAGCTCGCCAAGCTCCTCCAGGCGCTCGCCGCCTTCATCACGCGCTCGGATCCCGGCCAACTCGACCGCGTACTGCGGAACATCGCCAACAGTCTGCCGCGCATGTCGCCGGAGATGGTGATGTCGCTGCTCGACGAGCCGCAGCCGGTGAACGAGGACGGCCAGCCCGACGGCATCGACCTCGCCAGCGAGCTGCGCGAGCGGGTCGACGAAACGCTCGTGGCGAAGTTCGTGGCCCAGTCGGTGGCGCGCGACCGCGCCGCCACGGCACGCCTCGCCCAGGCCTTCCAGGCCCTCGTCCCCGACCACACGCAGCGCGACCGCGTGATCGATCTGGCGTCGAGCCAGGCGGCAGCCGGGCCGCTCGGCCGCGAGCCGCAGTTCACCGAACTCTGGCGCCAGGCCGCCGACATCCTGTCGTCGTATTCGGACGAGAAGTTCATCGACGAAGGGTATGCCCGCGATCTGAGCCAGGCCCGCGTCGTCGCCGTCGAGATGGACAAGATCGGCGACGACCCGCCGGAACGGGTCGCCGCCTGGGTCGCCACCGTCTCCGACGAGCAGGTGCGCCGGCTCGACCAGCAGGTGCTCGGCGACCTCATCCTCGTGGAGTCGCGGCCCGACGAATGGCGCAAGATGCTCGTGCTGGCGCTCGGCCGTATCGAACAGCTCGTCCTCGTCGGCGATCTCGCGCCGGCGCAGGACCTGCTCGACACGCTGCTGCACGTCTCGCGCGATCAGGCGTCGCCGTTTGCCGGCGCGGCGAAGGACGGCGTGACCACGCTCGCCTCGGGCGACGTCATGACGCACGTGCTGCTCTTCATCCGTCAGGCCGAGGACGGCGACATGCCGCGGGTCACGCGCTTCTGCCTGTCGCTCGGGCGCGGCGTCGTCGGCCGCCTCATCGATGCCCTGCTCGCCGAAGACGGCGCCCGCACGATCCGGCGCCTGCGCGAAGTGCTCATCTCCTTCGGCTCGGCGGTCCGCACCCGCGTCGCCGAGCTGTGTGCGTCGCCGAACGCGTCGGTGCGGCGCACGGCCATCGAGCTCGTGCGCGCCATCGGCGGTCCCGAAGCGCTGCCGCTGCTGCTGAAGCTGCTCGATGACGAGGAACTGCAGGTGCAGCGCGACGCCCTGCGCGCGATCGTGCAGACGGGCACGGACGACGCGTTCTCGGCCCTGCGCGACGCCCTCACGTCGGGCTCGCCGCGCACGCGCGACATGATCACGGGCTCGATCAGCACGCTGCGCGACGAACGCGCCGCGCCGCTCTTCGCCTTCCTCGTGCGCCAGGGCCAGATCCGCGGCCGCGCCGAGAAGGTGTTCCTGGCGGCGGTCGACGCCCTCGGCACGCTGCGCGTGTCGGACGAGACCACGATCGGCGCGCTCGTGGACGCCGCCGGCCGTGGCGTGTGGTGGAATCCCTTCCAGGCCAAGCGGCTGCGCACCGCCGCGGTGAAGGCGCTGCGCCTCATCGGCTCGCCCGAGGCCATCACGGCGCTCGAAACGCTCGCCCGATCCGGCCCCTACGGCGCGAAGACCGCCGCCCAGGCCGCCCTCGCCTCTACCTCCCGTCCGTCGCCACGCCCGACGGATGCTGCCGCCCCCCCCGCGGCGGACCCCGACGCGCCAGAGGCGGCGCCGGATCCGCCGGAGTCCCACAGGAGTGAGTCGTGAGCGACGCTGCACGCCAGCTGCGCCAGGCCGATGAGTTCATTCGCCGGCTGACCGCGGCGGTCCGCGCCAACCAGCTCTACGCGCCGTCGCATCCGCTCGCCGGCCGCGCCCTCAAGGCGCTGGCCGAGTCGGCCAACCAGATGCTCGTCGATGACGCCAGCCTCGCCGTGGGTTTCATCGAGAACGAAGTGGTGGTCGGTGAAATCCCGCTCGTACACGCCGGCGAGGCGTTTTCGGAACTGCTGCGGCGCGTCCGCCAGGTGGGGATCGAGCGCATCACGTTCGACCGCGGCGTGCCGCCGGACGAGCTGGCCCTCCTCATCGAAACCCTCGCGCATCCGGAACGCGCCGGCGTCAACGCGCCCGGCCAGATCCCCGATCCGCTGGCCGTGCTCGGCGCCCTCACGCGCATCCGCGTCGGACGGCTCACGCTCGACGAACGGGTCGAAGCCTCGGCAGCCGATGTGGCGACGATCCGCCGGCTCTACACCGACGGCGTCTCGATTGCGGGCGCGCTCTGGGAGATGACGCAGAAGGAAGGGATGCCCGATCCCAACCAGGCCAAGCAGCTCGTCGACTCGCTGGCCCAGGCCGTGGCGCAGAACCGCACGGCGCTCATGGCGCTCACCGCGCTCAAGGATTACGACAACTACACGTTCACCCACATGGTGAACGTCTCGATCCTGGTGATGGCGCAGGCGCGCAGTCTCGGCATCGACGGCGCGCTCTTGCGCGAATTCGGCCTCGCGGCGCTCATGCACGACATCGGCAAGGTGCGCACGCCGCTCGAGATCCTGACCAAGCCCGATCGGCTCACCGAATCGGAATTCGCGATCATGCGGATGCATGTCGTGGACGGCGCCGAGATCCTGCGCCGCACACCCGAGATTCCGGCCCTCGCGCCGGTGGTGGCCTTCGAGCATCACCTGCGCATCGATGGCTCGGGCTACCCGATGGGCGTCAAGCGCGCCTCGCTCAACCTGGGCACGATGCTCTGCAGCATCTCGGACGTCTACGACGCCATGCGCTCGCAGCGCGCCTACCAGGGCGCGCACGCCACCGACCGCATTCTCGCCGTGCTGCAGAAGAGCGACGGCCTGCACTTCGATCAGCATCTGGTGCGCCGCTTCTCGCAGATCATGGGGCTCTACCCGCCCGGCAACATGGTGCGCCTCGACACCGGCCAGGTGGGCGTCGTCATCCGCACGTTCGCGCCCGACCCGCGGCGGCCGCGCGTGCGCGTCATCATCGACGCGGCCGGCAACCGCCTGGCGCGTCCGTTCGACGTCAACCTGTGGGACGTCGACAGCGACACAGCCGGCCCGAAATCGATCGTGGCGCCGGTCGATCCGAAGGACTTCGGCATCGATCCCCTGACCTACCTCTGATGGTCCGCCGGGGATCACCTGCCATGTCCCAGCCGCGCCGTGCCCTCCGTCTCGCCGCGCCCGCGCTCGTCGT
>JALHON010000207.1 GCA_022842985.1 Acidobacteriota bacterium
AGAGGGCGACGTTGCCGATGATGACGTTGTCTTCGGCGGCGAACCTGGCCGTTGCGGGCGGGCGCACCACGAGGCGGCCGCCCGACAGGCCCTTGCCGACGAAGTCGTTGGCCTCGCCCTCGAGCGTGAGGGTGATGCCCTGCGGCACGAACGCGCCGAAACTCTGGCCGGCCGCGCCCGCGAGCGCGACGCGGATCGTGTCGGCCGGCAGTCCGGCGCCGCCGAAGCGCTTCGTGACCTCGTAGCCGAGCAGCGTGCCGACGGCACGGTCGGTGTTCCGGACGGCGACGGCGATCTCGACCGGCTCACGCCGATCGAGGGCGGGCGCCGCCTGCGCGATGAGCGCGCGATCGAGCACGGCGTCGAGCCCGGCATCCTGCGGCACGAGCCGCCGCCGGGCGGCGCTCGCCGGCAGATCGGGCTGATACAGCAGCGGGCCGAGATCGAGGCCGCGTGCTTTCCAGTGCCGCACGGCGGGCTCCACGTCGAGGCAGTCGACACGTCCCACCATCTCATCGACGGTGCGGAAGCCGAGGCTGGCCATGTACTCGCGCACCTCGTCGGCGAGGAAGCGGAAGAACGTCTCGACCACCTCCGGCGTACCGGTGAAGGCCTGGCGCAGCTCGGGATCCTGGGTGGCGATACCGACCGGGCAGGTGTTGAGGTGGCAGACGCGCATCATCACGCAGCCCATGACCACGAGCGGCGCGGTGGCGAAGCCGAACTCCTCGGCGCCGAGCAGTGCCGCGATGACGACGTCGCGGCCGGTCTTCATCTGGCCGTCCACCTGGACCACGATGCGATCGCGCAGGCCGTTCAAGCGCAGCACCTGCTGCGTCTCGGCGAGGCCGATTTCCCACGGCACACCGGCGTGTTTGAGGCTTGTGAGCGGCGAGGCGCCGGTGCCGCCGTCGTGACCCGAGATGAGCACGACGTCGGCGTGCGCCTTCGAGACGCCCGCCGCCACCGTGCCGACGCCGGATTCGGCGACGAGCTTCACGTGCACGCGGGCGAGTGGATTGGCATTCTTGAGGTCGAAGATGAGCTGTGCCAGGTCTTCGATCGAGTAGATGTCGTGATGCGGCGGCGGCGAGATGAGGCCGACGCCGGGCGTCGAGTGCCGTACCTTCGCGATCCACGGATAGACCTTGTGGCCTGGCAGCTGACCGCCTTCGCCCGGCTTGGCGCCCTGCGCCATCTTGATCTGCAGGTCGTCGGCGTTCACGAGATACTCGCTCGTCACGCCGAAGCGGCCCGAGGCCACCTGCTTGATGGCGCTGCGACGCGAGTCGCCATTGGCGTCGGGCACATAGCGGGCCGGGTCCTCGCCGCCCTCGCCCGTATTCGACTTGGCGCCGAGGCGGTTCATGGCGATGGCCAGCGTCTCGTGCGCCTCCTGGCTGATCGAGCCGAACGACATCGCGCCTGACGAGAAGCGCGCGAGAATGGCCTCGACCGGCTCGACCTCGTCGAGCGGCACGGGCGCGCCGGCCGGCTTCAGGGTGAAGAGGCCGCGCAGGGTGGCCCGGCGTTCGCTCTGGTCGTCGACGAGGCGCGTGTACTCCCTGTAGATGTCATAACGCTTCGCCCGGGTCGCATGCTGCAGGCGGAAGACGGTATCGGGGTTGAACAGGTGATACTCGCCGTCGCGGCGCCACTGGTACTCGCCGCCGCTTTCGAGTTCAGCGGTGGCCGGCCGGCGCCGCCCGAAGGCGCGGGCGTGCCGCCGGCGAACTTCCTCCGCGACGGTGTCCAGGCCCACACCGCCGAGGCGCGAGGGCGTCGAGGTGAAGTAGGTGTCGACGAACGCCGCATCGAGACCGACCGCTTCGAAGATCTGCGCGCCGCAGTAGCTCTGCAGCGTCGAGATGCCCATCTTCGACATGACCTTCAACACGCCCTTGTTGAGCGCCTTCACGTAGCCGCTGATGGCCTGTTCGTGCGTGACGCCGGCCAGCAGTCCCTGGCGGATCATGTCGTGCAGCGTCTCGAACGCCAGATACGGATTCACCGCCCCGGCGCCGTAGCCCATGAGCAGCGCGACGTGGTGCACCTCGCGCGCATCGCCGCTTTCGATGAGCAGGCCGCACTTGGTGCGGGCCCCTTCGCGCACCAGGTGGTGGTGCACACCGGCGGTGGCGAGCAGGCTCGGAATGGGCGCGTGCGTGGCATCGACGCCGCGGTCGGAGAGGATGATGACGCCGTAGCCGGCGGCTACCGCCTGACTCGCCTTCCGGCAGAGCTCCGCCATCGCGCGCGCGAGACCGGCGCCGCCTTCGGCCGGGTCGTACAGGATCGGCAGTGTCGTCGAGCGGAAGGGCGAGCCCGTGGGCAGATGGCGCAGCTTCGCCACCTGGTCGTTGTGGAGGATCGGGTACTCGATCGCGATCTGGCGGCAGGCCTCGGGCGCCGGCTCGAGCAGGTTGCCCTCGGGCCCGATGGTCGAGGCCATCGTCGTGATGATCTCCTCGCGGATGGCATCGAGCGGGGGGTTCGTCACCTGCGCGAAGAGTTGCGCGAAGTAGTCGTAGAGCAGGCGTGGACGGTCGGACAGGACCGCCAGCGCCGTGTCGGTACCCATCGAGCCGATCGGCTCCTCGCCGGTGGCCGCCATCGGTGCCAGGAGCACGCGCAGATCTTCGTGCGTGTAGCCGAAGGCCTGCTGCCGCTCGAGCACGGTCTTGTGATCGGGCCGCTCGGCGCGTGCCGCCGGCAGATCGTCGATGTTCACGACGTGCTGCCGCAGCCAGTCGGCGTACGGCTGTGCCGCCGCCAGCTCGCGCTTGATCTCGTCGTCGCTCACGATGGCGCCGCGCGCGGTGTCGACGAGCAGCATGCGGCCCGGGCGCAGGCGGTCCTTGCGCACGATGCGCTCGGGCGCCACATCCAGCACGCCGACTTCTGACGCCATGATGACGAGGTCGTCGGTCGTGACGAGATAGCGCGAGGGCCGCAGGCCGTTCCGGTCGAGCACGGCGCCGATGAGAGTGCCGTCGGTGAAGGCGATGGAGGCCGGGCCGTCCCACGGCTCCATGAGCGACGAGTGGTACTCGTAGAAGGCGCGCACCGCCGGGTCCATCTCGGGATTCCCGCTCCACGGTTCGGGAATCATCATCAGCACCGCGTGGGGCAGCGAGCGGCCCGACCGCACGAGGAACTCGAGCACGTTGTCGAAGGTCGCCGTGTCGCTGCCACCGGGGCGGATGACTGGCAGCACCTTGCGCAGGTCGTCGCCGAAGACGCTGGACGACAGGAGGCCTTCGCGGGCCTTCATCCAGTTGATGTTGCCGCGCAGCGTGTTGATCTCGCCGTTGTGCGCGACGACGCGGTAGGGGTGCGCGAGCGGCCACGACGGGAACGTGTTCGTCGAGAAGCGCTGGTGCACGAGGGCGAGCGCCGACACCAGGCGGGAATCGCCCAGGTCCGGGTACATGGCCTCGATCTGCGAGGCCGTGAGCATGCCCTTGTAGATGAGCGTCTGCGACGACAGGCTGACGATGTAGAACGCCTGGCGCGCCGCGGCGGGGATGTCCATCCCGGCCACGGCAGCCTCCACACGCTTCCGGATGATGTAAAGCGCCCGTTCGAAGCTGTCGGCGTCGTCGCCCGGGGCGGCGGCCACGAACACCTGCTCGAAGCCGGGCGCGACAGCCGCCGCGGCCCGGCCAATGCGTTCGAGCCGCGTGGGCACGACGCGCCAGCCGATGACGGGCCGGCCCTCGTCGCCGGCGATGCGCTCGACCAGCCCGCGCAGACTGGCCTTCGGCCCGTCGTCCGTCGGCAGGAAGACGAGGCCGGCGCCGTAGGCGCCCGCCGCGGGCAGGGCGAAGGGGACCGAGGCGCGGAGGAAGACATCCGGCATCTGCACCAGGATGCCGGCGCCGTCGCCGGTGCCGGGGTCGGAGCCGCAGGCGCCGCGGTGTTCGAGGTTGATCAGGAGATCGAGCGCCTGCCGCACGATGTCGTGCGACTTCGCACCCTTGATGTGCGCGACGAAGCCGACGCCGCACGCGTCGTGTTCGTCACTCGCTCGATACAGCCCCTGGTCGCCGGGTACCTCGTTCATGTTGCCCCTCCGGAGGGCCCATTAGAGGCAATCCCTATTGATAAGGAAAGAGGAATGTTTTTATAGAATCAATGCGGCAGTCGAATCGATCACTCACTGTCCGGCGGCACGACCGGCGTCACCGCCGCCTGGTCTTCCTCGCCCGTCCGGATGCGGTAGATCTTCTCGATCGGCAGCACCATGACCTTGCCGTCGCCGACCTCGCCGGTGCGGGCCGCGCCGAGAATGGCCCGCACTGTCGGCTCGACGAAGTGATTCGAGACGCCGATCTCGATGCGCACCTTCTCGGCGAGCGCCATCTTCACGGTAGTGCCGCGGTAGTTCTCGACGTGTTCCATCTCGCCGCCGTGTCCATGCACTCGGCTGATGGTCAACCCCTTCACCTCGGCATGGAAGAGGGCTTCGAGCACGTCGCTCAGCTGTTCCGGACGGACGATGGCGACGATGAGCTTCACGCGCGGCCTCCGTCGCTCGTGGCGAGCGTGTCGGGCAGGCGCTCGAAGGCCGAGTCACCCGGAGAGATGAGGATGGCGCCGTCGCCGGCCGTGTAGGCCTCCTCGCCGTGTTCGGTGACGTCGAGCCCGACGCCTTCGACGCGGCCGCGGATGCGCAGCGGCATGACGAGCGCCAGCAGTTTCAGGATGACGAACGTCGCGGCGCCGCTGTAGAGCGCGACGACGGCGACGCTCGCCACCTGCGTGACGAGCTGCTCGGGATGCCCGGCGATGAGGCCCGCCGCGCCGCCGCTCCAGGCCGGATCGGCGAAGACGCCCGTGAGCACCGCACCGGTGGCGCCGCCGAGTCCGTGCGCCGCCACCACGTCGAGCGAGTCGTCGAGCGTCGTGCGGGCGCGGTAGATGAGGGCGAAGTAGCTCGGGATGGCACCGAGGGCGCCGAGCGCGAGCGCCGAGGCCGGCCCGATGTATCCGGCTGCCGGCGTGACCGCCACGAGTCCGACGACGATGGCCGTCGCCGCGCCGATCGCCGTGACCCGGCCTTCGCGCGCGAGGTCGATGACCATCCACGTGGCCAGGGCCGCCGCCGGCGCGAGCAGCGTGTTCACGAAGGCCAGCGCCGCGACGTTGTTGGCGGCGAGGGCGCTGCCGGCGTTGAAGCCGAACCAGCCGAACCACAGCAGGCCGGTGCCGAGCAGCGTGAAGGGCACGTTGTGCGGCAGCATGGCGCGCCGGCCGTAGTCCTTGCGGGGGCCGACGAACTTCGCGGCGACCAGCGCCGCCGCCGCGGCATTCACGTGCACGACGGCGCCGCCGGCGAAATCGAGCGCGCCGGCCGTCGAGAGAAAGCCGCCGCCCCACACCCAGTGGGCGACCGGCGCGTAGACGAGCAGCACCCACGCGACGATGAAGGCGAGATAGGCGCTGAAGCGCAGGCGTTCGACGATCGCGCCCGAGATGAGCGCCGCCGTGATGATGGCGAACGTGCCCTGATACGCCATGAAGAGCACGTGCGGAATCGTGCCCTGCGCCTCGAGGCCGACGCCGCGCAGTCCCAGATAGGAGAGCGAACCGACGAACGCGCTGCCGGGCGAGAAGGCGAGCGAGTAGCCGGCGAGCGCCCACACGACGGCAATCGGGCCGAGCGACGCGAAGCTCATCATGAGCGTGTTGAGGGCGTTCTTCGAGCGCACCATGCCGCCGTAGAAGAAGCCCAGGGCGGGCGTCATCAGGAGCACGAGCGCCGTCGAGACGAGCATCCATACGACATCCGCCTGGATCATGATGATATTGAATCGACTGTACTGGCGGCATGTCCAATACGAGTTAATTGTCGATTCCATCCACGCGGCCGCGGCCTCGGCCCGTGACACGGTGATGGCGTCCCCCTGCCGCCCGGCCGACGGCTGGCAGCGCCGTGCAACGTCCTGTTGTTTTGCACGGCCGTCGGCCATAATCCGCCGCGTGAGCATGCGGCATCGGCGCCGCGTCTCCCCCGGAGGCCGACATGCAGAACTCCTCGAAGGCACTCGCTGCCGGCATCGCGCTGGCCCTGGTCCTGACCGCGCTGCCACAGGCGCAGCGTCCCGCCACCCCGCCGGCCACGCCGTCGGCTGCCGTGGCGCCGGTGTCGCCGCGGGTCGCGGCCCTCAAGGCGGCGCTCGACGCCGACGTGTCGTCGCCGGCCATGTACGACCTCGGCCAGCAGATGAACGACATGGTGTTCAGCTTCGGCGAGATCGGCTTCCAGGAGTTCGAGACGCAGAAGTACCTCGGCGGTCTGCTGCGCGAGCAGGGGTTCACCGTGGAGACCGGCGTGGCCGGCATCCCCACCGCCTGGGTCGCCCGCTGGGGCAGTGGCAAGCCGGTCATCGCCTTCGGCTCCGACATCGACGGCATTCCGCAGGGCAACCAGAAGCCGGGCGTGGCGTATCACGACCCGATGGTGGAAGGGGCGCCGGGCCACGGCGAAGGCCACAACTCGGGCACGCCGCTCAACATCGTGGCGGCGCTCGCCGTGAAGCGGATCATGGAGCGGGAGAAGCTGCCCGGCACGCTCATGATCTGGCCGGGCGTGGCCGAGGAGCTGCTCGGCACCAAGGCCTACTTCGTGCGCGCCGGGATGTTCAAGGACGTCGACGTCGTGCTCTACAACCACGTCGGCTCCAACCTCGGCACGAGCTGGGGCGACGGCGGCGGCAGCGGTCTCGTCTCGGTCGAATACACCTTCGAAGGCGAGACGGCGCACAGCGCCGGCGCGCCGTGGCGCGGGCGCAGCGCGCTCGACGCCGTGGAGCTCATGAACGTCGGCTGGAACTACCGCCGCGAACACCTCCGCCTCGCGCAGCGCACGCACTACGTCATCACCAACGGCGGCGACCAGCCGAACGTCGTGCCCCGCAACGCGTCGGTCTGGTACTACTTCCGCGAGACCGACTACGACAGCATCCGGAACATGTGGGACATCGGCGACAAGATGGCCGAAGGCGCCGCGCTCATGACGAACACGAAGTGGACGTCGCGCGTGCTCGGCACGGCCTGGCCGCGCCACACCAACCGCGCCGTGGCCGAGGCCATGCACGCCAACATCCAGCACGTCGGCCTGCCGCAGTGGAGCGAGGCCGACATCACGCTCGCCAAGGCCACGCAGCGCGTGATGAAGGTGCCCGAGATCGGGCTTGCGACCGGCGCCATCGGCCCGCTGCGCGGCCGCGAGCGCATTCCGGACGAGGAGAAGTTCGGCGGCCCGTCGGATGACGTCGGCGACATCACGTGGACGGTGCCCACCGTGGTGCTGAGCTACCCGGCGAACTTCCAGGCCGGCCCGGGACACAACTGGGCCAACGCCATTCCGATGGCGACGCCGATCGCCCACAAGGGCGTGAATGCCGGCGCCCGTGTGGCGGCGCTCACGGCCCTCGACCTCGTGATGCGCCCCGATCTCGTGGCGGCGGCGCGCGACTACTTCGAGAACGTGCAGCTGAAGCAGCGCAAGTACACGCCGTTAATCCGCCCGACCGACCAGCCGGCGATCTGGATGAACAAGGCGACGATGGACCGGTATCGGCCCGAGATGACGAAGTACTACTTCGATCGCACGAAGTACAAGACCTACATGGACCAGATGAAGGCGCAGTTCGGCATCACCTATCCCACGGTGAAGGCCGGCGCGTCGCAGTAAGGGCCGCGCGACGCGGTCAGCTACTGCACCGAGAACTGCACGGTCGCCGTCATGACGACGGCCGCAGGGCGTCCGTCGACGAGCGTGGGCGAGAATCGCCAGCGCATCACCGCGAGCAGCGCCGCGAGGTCGAGGCGGGGATCCACGCCGCGGACGACACTCAGCCGGCCGACGCAGCCGCCGGTGCCGATGGTGGCATCGAGCACGACGATGCCCTGCACGCCGGCACGCTGGGCCGCGTCCGGATAGACCGGATTCACGTGCCGTGTCTTCTTCGGCGGTGTGATGCGCGCCGCGCCCATGGTGACGGCTTCCGCCAGGTCCTCGTCCTGTGATTCGCGGCAGGTCAGATAGTCGCCGTCGAAGGGCACGACGGCGATGCGCCGCTCGGGCCCGGCGCCCGGCGGCCGGTCGGCCACGTGTGTCATCAGCAGCACGCGCGTGGCGTGGTCGCAGCCGGTCGCGGTGACGCCCGTGTCGATCGGCGCGATGCGCGCCGGGCGGCCGTCGCCGCGAAGGACGAGCTCACCCGCGCCGGCGCCGATGCGCTGGCGGCGCGCCTTGCCGATGTCGCAGCCGGTGGCGGCGATGACGCCGGGGATGAAGCCGGGGGGATACGAGTCGAGGAGTTGCACGGCGGCGGGCGCGGCCGGCGGCAGGTCCGGC
>JALHON010000208.1 GCA_022842985.1 Acidobacteriota bacterium
TCGCCATCGAGACGCTCAGCGACATCGACACGCGTCTCGCGACGATCGCCCGCGAACTCGACGCCGCGGTGCCGAGCCATCGCGGACGGTTCGCGGCGCCGGCGGCCACGGCCGCCGCCGCGCTGGCCGAGCTGCGGCGCTGGCTCGAAAGCCGCGTCGCCACGCTGCCCGGCGACACCACCGTCGGCCGCGACGCCTACGTGACGTTCCTGCGCGAGGTGGCGCTCGTGCCCTACACGCCCGAGGAGATCGTCGCCATGGGCCGGCAGGAATGGGAACGCGCCGTGGCCTTCGAGGCGCTCGAGCAGGGCCGCAACCGGGCCCTGCCGCAGATGGCGATCTTCCCCGACGCCGACGCGCAGGTGAAGACCTCGGCGGCGCAGGAGCGCGACATCCGCGCGTTCCTCGAGCGCGAGAATCTCCTCACGGTGCCGTCGTGGCTCGGCCACTACCTGAACCTGCTGCTGCCGCCGTATCTCGCGCCGATCGCGTTCCTCGGCGTGACCGATGACCTCACCGGTCCGTCACGGCTCTCGGACAACGGCTACAGCTACATCCGCGCGCCGCGCCCGGACCTGCCGTACTTCTACCTCTCGACGGCGCGCGACCCGCGGCCGATCATCGTGCACGAGGGCGTGCCCGGCCATTACATGCAGTTGGCGCTCTCGTGGGCGCACGAGAACCCGATCCGCCGCCACTACTACGACTCGGGCGTGAACGAAGGCCTCGGCTTCTATGCCGAAGAGATGATGCTGCAGGCCGGCCTCTGGCACGACAGCCCGCGCTCGCGCGAGATCATCTACAACTTCGCGCGCCTCCGCGCGCTGCGCGTCGAGGTGGATGTGAAGCTCGCCACCGGCCTCTTCACCATCCCGCAGGCCGCCGAATACCTCGAGAAGACCGTGCCGATGGACGCGGCGACCGCCCTCGAGGAGGCGGCGTCGTTCGCGGCCGGCCCGGGTCAGGCAATCACCTACCAGACCGGGAAGCTCCAGGTCACGAGCCTGCTCGCCGACGCCCGGCGCGCGCAGGGGGCGGCGTTCTCGCTGCGGGCGTTCCACGACTACCTCTGGAAGAACGGCAACGTGCCGCTGGCGCTGCTGCGCTGGGAACTGCTGGGCGATCGACGCGACATCGATCGCCTGACGACCCTCAAGTAGGAGACGGATCACCGATGGCCACCGTGCGCCTCGCCCTCGCCAACCTCCCATTTCCGGCCTCGCCCGCGGCGTCGGTGACCGATGCCGTCGCCGCCATCGCCGAGGCCGGACGCACTGGCGCGCACGTGATCTGTTTCCCCGAAACGTTCATCCCCGGCTATCGCACCGCGTCGCGCAGGATGGCACCGCCCGAGGCCGCCTTCCTCGACGACGCCTGGGCGCAGGCGGCCGCGGCGGCGGGGGCGGCCGGCGTCACGGTGGTGCTCGGCACCGAGCGCATCGTGCAGGGACGGCACCGCATCTCCACCCTGGTCGTGCATGCCGATGGCACCGTGGCCGGCTTTCACGACAAGGTGCAGCTCGATCCGTCGGAAGACGGGACGTGGGAGGCCGGCAGCGAACGCCACGTCTACTCCGCCGGTCCGCTGACCTTCGGGCTCTCGATCTGCCATGAAGGCTGGCGGTATCCGGAAACCGTGCGCTGGGCCGCCCGGCGGGGCGCGCAGGTGGTCTTCCTGCCGCACTTCCACGAGGCCGAACCCGGCGGCTATCGTCCGGCGACGTTCGCCGACCCGGCCAACACGTTCCACGAGAAGGCCATCCTCTGCCGCGCCGCCGAGAACACCTGCTACGTCGCCGCGGTGAACTTCGCGAGCGCCGGCTCGCCGACCACCTCCGCGGTGGCGCGCCCCGACGGCACGCTCGCCGCGTTCCAGCCGTACGGCGTCGCCGGGCTGCTCGTCGTGGACGTCGATCTCGCGGCGGCCACGGGGCTGCTCGCCTCGCGCCTCCGCGACTACTGACCCGCGGCGGACGCCCAGCGCCCCCGGGACGCCCCGAACGCTCGCACAGGCGGCATGGCCCCGGCGACGGCGCGGCGCCCCTGAGGGCCGCCGAGGGCCACGGCGTCGGGCCCCGTACAACACAAGAGGCCGGGCCCGCTCGGGACCCGGCCTCTCGAATCACTCGGCGCGAACGCCGCGGATGCCGTCTACGGCAGCGCGAGCGTCGTGTAACCGCCGCTCACCGGGAGCACGATGTACTGCTTGCCCTGGTGCATGTAGGTCATCAGGCCGTAGGAGCCCAGGCGCGGCGTCGGCACGGTGCCCACGCGCTTGCCGGTCTTCTTGTCGATGGCGAACAGGTTCGGCTTGTTGTCGGCCGTCTGACCCGACGCGAGGAGCAGCGTCGAGGTGGCGGCGAGGGCCGGGTGGCCGCGGCGGCCCCAGTTGGCGTCGAACTGGATGCCCTTCATGAGCGGGTTCGCCTTGAAGTTGTCCTGATCGCGCTGCGCCATGTCGCCGTGGGGAATCATCCAGGCGTGGTTGCCGGTGTTGAGGTCGATGGCCACGATGCGGCCGATCGGGCCCTTGAACACGTCGGGGAAACCGACGAGCGGGTGGCCCTCAGGCGGCGCCGGCACGCGCGGCAGACCGCTGCGCATCGGCACCCAGTCGGCCAGCGTCTTGCCGGTCATCTTCGGGTTGTCGCGTTCCTTCGCCGGGTGCAGCAGCGTGGGCGTGCAGCCGTTGAAGGTCGGGATGAAGATGTAGCCCATCGTCGGGTCCGCCGCGGGCGGGCCGGTGATGTTCGCGCCGCCACCGCCGCCGGGGCAGATGTTGGCCGGGCCCTTGCCCTCCGCGTTGCCGCGGTGCGTGGGCGGCTCGAAGAGGTCCGCCAGCAGCTCGTACTTCTGCGCCCATTCGAGCGCCGCCTTCTTGATTTCCGGCGTGTAGTCGACGAGGTCCGATTCCTTGCGGCCCTGGAAGTCGTACGGGGCCGGCTTGGTCGGGTGCAGCTGCGTCTTGGCCAGCTTCTCGCCCGGCACCTTCGACGGCTTCGCCGGCTTCTCCACCATCGGCCAGATCGGCTCGCCGGTGTGGCGGTTGTACGAGTAGAGGTAGGACTGCTTCGTCATCTGGAACAGGCCCGGGATGCGGCGGCCGCCGACGTTCACGTCGAGCAGGACGGGCGCGGTCGGGTTGTCGTAGTTCCAGATGTCGTGCTTGACCTGCTGCTGGTGCCAGACGCGTTTGCCGGTCTTCACATCGAGCGCGAGGATACTCGTGCTGAACAGGTTGTCGCCGGGACGGAAGCCGCCGTAGTAGTCGATGGTCGCGCCGTTGGTCGGCACGTAGACCAGGCCGCGGGCCGGATCGGCCGACATCGGCGCCCACGACGAGACGTCACCCGTCCAGCGCCACGCGTCGTTCTCCCACGTCTCGTGGCCGAACTCGCCCGGCCGCGGGATGACGTGGAACTTCCACAGGAACTTCCCGGTCTTGAGGTCGTAGCCCAGGATGTCGCCGGGCACGTTCTCGATGCGGGTCTGGTTGTAGCCCTGTTCGGCCGAATTCCCGACGACGAGCACGTCGTTCACGACGATCGGCGGCGACGAGGTGGTCACGTAGCCGAGTTCCAGGGGCAGGCCCTTGAACGCGTCGTACTTCTGTTCGGTCTGCTTCCAGGGCTGCCAGTCGGCAATCAGATCCTTCAGCATGTCGACCGAGCCGGTCTTGCCGAAGCCCTGCACCGGCACGGCCTCGCCCCAGCCTTCGATGGGCTTGCCGGTCTTGGCGTCGAGCGCGTGCAGGAAGAAGCCGGGCGTCGTGACGAGCACGACGCTCTTGCCGTTGATCTTCGCGTAGGCCACGCCCTTGCCGTGGTTCGAACGCATCGAGTACTCGTGACGCGGCGTCAGCGGTTCCTGGAACGCCCACAGCGTCTTGCCGGTGGCCGGGTCGAGCGACACGACGGTGCGGCGCGGGCCCGACACGGTGATGAGCATGCCGTCCACGTAGATCGGCAGACCGCGGCCATTGACCTCGCCGAGCTCCATGCCCGGAGGCAGGTCGCTGCCGTTCCACTCCCAAGCGACCTTCAGGTTGTTGAAGTTCGCGGCATTGATCTGGTCGTGCGCGGCGTACCGGGTGGAGTTCATACCACCCGTGATCGTGGTCCAGTCGCCCGGCTGCTGGGCATCGCCAGGCAGTCCGGCCACGGCTACGGACACGATCACCGCCAGTGCTCCCACCAGAACGTGGGGCGCCCAGCTGCGTGTAGGTCTATTCATCATGAGTCAATGAGCTCCCGAAACAGGGACGTCCGAGAAAAATCGGGACAGGATGGACCGGCAGCCCTGCTCTTGTCAACCACCGCCGCGAGTCGTCAGCGGCTGGCCGCCGACGCCCCCGTACAGACCTCGGGCCGGGTGCCCTCAGGGACACCCGGCCCGGGTGGAGCCAGAATCCGCCCGCGGGCGGGCGAAGTCTTCGACCTAGGGCAGGGCCAGCGTCGTGTAGCCGCCGTTCACCGGAATCACGACGTACTGCTTGCCCTGGTGCAGGTAGGTCATCAGGCCGTAGCCGCCAGTCCGGGGCACCGCCACGGCGCCGACGCGCTTGCCGGTCTTCTTGTCGATGCCGAACAGGTGGGGCCTGTTGTCGGCCGTCTGCCCGCTGGCGAAGAGCAGCGTCGACGTGGCGGCGAGCGCGGCCTGACCGCGCCGGCCGACGTTGGTGTCGAAGGTCAGCCCCTTCATCAGCGGCTGGTTGCGGAACGCTTCCTGATCGCGCGTCGCCGTGTCGCCGTGCGGCACCATCCACATGTGCTCGCCGCTGTTCATGTCGATGGCCACGATGCGTCCCACCGGCCCCTTGAAGAGCGACGGGAAGCCGAGCAGAGGGTCACCTTCCTTCGGCGCCGGCGCGCGCGGCAGACCGCCACGCATCGGCACCCAGTCGGCCAGCGTCTTGCCGGTCATCTTGTCGTTGTCGCGCTCCTTGGCCGGGTGCAGCAGTGTCGGCGAGCAGCCGTCGTAGGCGGTGATGAAGACGAAGCCGGTCGCCGGATCCGCCGCCGGCGGGCCGGTGATGTTCGCCCCGCCGTTGCCGCCCGGGCAGATGTTCGCCGGGCCGCGGCCCTCGGCGTTGCCGCGGTGGCGCGGCGGCTCGAAGAGCTCGGCCAGCAGATCGAGTTCCTTCACGCGCGCGAGCGCCAGCCGCTTCACCTCGGGCGTGTAGTCGATGACGTCGGCTTCGCTGCGGCCGAGCGCGTCGTAGGGCTTCGGCCGGGAGGGGTGCAGCTGCGTCTTCGCCAGCTTCTCGCCCGGCACCTTCGACTGCGGCGCCGGCTTCTCCACCATCGGCCACAGCGGCTCGCCGGTGTGGCGGTTGTACGAATAGACGTAGGGCTGCTTGGTGATCTGGACCAGACTCGGGATGCGCCGCCCGCCCACCGTGAGGTCGAGCAGCATCGGGGCCGTGGGCACGTCGTAGTTCCAGATGTCGTGCTTGACCAGCTGCTGGTGCCACACCCGCTTGCCGGTCTTCACGTCGAGCGCGAGGATACTCGTGCTGAACAGGTTGTCGCCGGGACGGAAGCCGCCGTAGTAGTCGATGGTCGCGCCGTTGGTCGGCACGTAGACCAGGCCGCGGGCCGGATCGGCCGACATCGGCGCCCACGACGAGACGTCACCCGTCCAGCGCCACGCGTCGTTCTCCCACGTCTCGTGGCCGAACTCGCCCGGCCGCGGGATGACGTGGAACTTCCACAGGAACTTCCCGGTCTTGAGGTCGTAGCCCAGGATGTCGCCGGGCACGTTCTCGATGCGGGTCTGGTTGTAGCCCTGTTCGGCCGAATTCCCGACGACGAGCACGTCGTTCACGACGATCGGCGGCGACGAGGTGGTGATGTAGCCGAGTTCGAGGGGCAGCCCCTTGACGGGGTCGTACTTCTGCTCGGTCTGCTTCCAGGGCTGCCAGTCGGCGATGAGGTCCTTCAACATGTCGACCGAGCCCGACTTGCCGAAGCCGGGGACCGGCACGGCCTCGCCCCAGCCTTCGATCGGCTTGCCGGTCTTGGCATCCAGCGCGTGCAGGAAGAAGCCCGGCGTCGTGACCAGCACGACCCCCTTGCCGTTGATCTTCGTGTAGACCACGCCCTTGCCGTGGTTCGAGCGCATCGAGTAGTCGTGGCGCGGCGTGGTGGGTTCCTGGAACGCCCACAACGTCTTGCCGGTGGCCGGGTCGAGCGACAGCACGGTGCGGCGCGGCCCCGACACCGTGAACAGCATGCCATCGACGTAGATGGGCAGACCGCGCGCGTTGATCTCGCCGATCTCCACGCCGGCGTCGCTGCCGTTCCATTCCCAGGCGACCTTCAGCGAGTTGAAGTTCTGGGCGTTGATCTGATCGAGGGCCGAATAGCGCGTGCCGGTATCGCCGCCGGTGAGGCCGGGCCACTCACCCTTCTGCTGGGCGTCACCCGGCAGACCGGCGATGGCGGCCGTCACAATCACCGCCAGTGCTCCAACGAGGGCGCGGGCCACCCAGTTGCGCGTCAATCTCTTCGTCATGTGTTGAGGTGCTCCAGAGCCTGAGAGTTCCAGATCGTGAGGATTGCCCGGCGGTCCCGCGCTTGTCAACCGCGCCATCGGCCGGGTTGCATGGAGCCGAGGCCGGGTGGTACAAGCAGGCAGATACTGTCGTGGCCTCCACTCCCGCGTCGCGACGCTCCGCGCGTCACCCGAACACGCCCGCTCCCGGCCAGCCGCCCGCCGCCCCGCACGCCGCGGGCCGCGGGGCGTTTGCCGTGCCCCTGGGCCTGACCGCCGGCCTGCTGGCGATGACGCTCCTCGGCCGGGTGCACGACAGCCGCGCTCTGACGCTCGCGTTCTGGGCCGCCGGGGCCGTGCTGCTGCTCTGGCAGGGCCTGCTCTTCCTGACCACGAAGGGGGCGGTGCCCGGGTTCGTGCGCACCACGCCGCGGCCCCAGCACTACATCCAGATGTGCTGCCACCTCGGGGTGTACAGCTACTGGGGCTACTACTGGGCGCCGGTCTACCCGTACCTGCCCCTGCTCTTCGCGCAGGTGCTCTTCGCCTACACCCTCGACACGCTGCTCTGCTGGACGCGCAAGCGGCCCTTCGGCGTGGGCTTCGGTCCGATTCCGATCGTCTTCAGCACGAACCTGTTCCTCTGGTTCAAGGACGACTGGTTCGCCTTCCAGTTCCTGCTCATCGCCGTGGGCTTCCTCGGCAAGGCGTTCATCCAGTGGGAGCGCGACGGCCGCCGCAGCCACATCTTCAATCCGTCGGCGTTCGCGCTGGCGCTCTTCTCGCTCGTCCTCATCGTGACGGGCTCGACCTCGATGACCTGGGCCCAGGAGATCAACACCACCTTCGCGCTCGGGCCGCGGATCTACCTGGTGCTGTTCCTCATCGGCCTGGTCGTGATGTACAACTTCTCGACCACCTACGTCACCGCCTCGGCGGCGGCGACGCTCTTCGGCCTGAGCGCGCTCTACGGTGCCGCCACGGGCGTGCCGTACTTCATCGACACCGAGATTCCGTCGGCCGTGTTCCTCGGTCTGCACCTGCTCGTGACCGACCCGTCCACCTCGCCGCGCACGCCGCTCGGCCGCGTCATCTTCGGCGTGGCCTACGGCAGCGGCGTCTTCGCGCTCTATGCGCTGCTCGGCGCGCTCGGCGTGCCCACCTTCTACGACAAGCTGCTCTGCGTGCCGCTGCTCAACCTGCTCGTGCCGTCGATCGACCGGCTGGTCGCCCGCATCGGCGCGCGGCCGCTCGTCACGTGGCTGGGCCTCGAGCCGCCGCTCGGCTCGCGCAACCTCGTCCACATGGCCGCGTGGATCGTGTTCTTCGGCGTGATGACGCTGGCCGGGCGCACCGACGGCATGCACCGCGGCGACGCGCTGCCCTTCTGGGTGGAGGCGTGCGCGGCCAACCGCCCGCAGGCCTGCGCGCGGCTGCTGCGCATCGAAGGCAGCTACTGCACCGACAACGCCGGCTGGGCCTGCAACGAGCTGGGCCGCCATTACCTCGAAGGCCGGCTCGTGCCGGCCGATCCCGCGCGCGCGAACGCCTACTTCGCGCGCGCCTGCGAAGGCCGCTTCC
Organism: Acidobacteriota bacterium; assembly: GCA_022842985.1. GTDB lineage: Bacteria > Acidobacteriota > Vicinamibacteria > Vicinamibacterales > UBA2999 > CADEFD01. The sequence continues at coordinate 8,077 of JALHON010000208.1, forward strand.
AGGCCGGCTGCGTGAACCTCCTCGACAGCGCCACGCCGGCCGCCGCCAATCCGCGCGCCTTCGATCTGCGGCTGCTCGTGCGCGAGGGGGGCCTCAACCTGACCGACATGCCCGAGCCGGAGCTCTACGCCCGCGCCTGCCGTCACGGCTGGGAGTTCGCGTGCGGCAAGACGGCGGCCTCACGATGACCGGGCGGCCGCGGCGTCGCCACACGGCCGTGGCGCTGGCCCTGGTGGCCGGCCTGGGCGTGGCGCTCGGCGCCCGCCAGACGCCGCCCGCGCCGACGGCGG
>JALHON010000209.1 GCA_022842985.1 Acidobacteriota bacterium
CTCGTGTATCACGCCGCGGACGAGCGCTACGTGCTCACGGGGGCGCCCGTGCGCTTCACCGAAGCCTGTCGCGTCACGACCGGCCGCACGTTGACCTTCTTCGGCACGGCCGGTAAGCTCATCGTCGACGGCAATGAAGCGGCCCGCACCGTGACCACGGGCGGCGGCGCCTGCGTGCCACCGCCACAGTGACCCCATTTCCGTCCCCCGCATCCGCCACGGCCTCGCCGGCTGCCGTCCCGTCGGCCACGCTGCGTACGGACGCCCTGACGAAGAGCTACAACGGCCGCACCGTCGTCCGCGGCGTGAGCCTCGAGATCTCGGCCGGGGAAGTGGTGGGGCTGCTCGGCCCGAACGGCGCCGGCAAGACCACGACGTTCTACATGACGGTGGGCCTCGTGGCCCCCGACAGCGGCCGCGTGCTGCTCGATGAACACGACGTCACCGACGACCCGATGTACATCCGCGCCCGGAAGGGCGTGGGCTACCTGCCGCAGGAGCCGTCGATCTTCCGCGGCCTGACCGTCGAACAGAACCTGCTCGCCATCCTCGAAACGCTGCCGATTTCGGCCGCCGAGCGGCGCACGCGCCTGGCCGATCTGCTCGCCGAACTGGGCCTGACCCACCTGGCGAAATCCGCCGCCTACACCCTGTCGGGCGGCGAGCGGCGGCGCGCCGAGATCACCCGCGCGCTCGTGATGTCGCCGCGGTTCATCCTGCTCGACGAGCCGTTCGCCGGCATCGACCCGATCGCCATCTCCGACATCCAGCAGATCATCTTCCAGCTGAAGGCCCGGGGCATCGGCGTGCTCATCACCGACCACAACGTGCGGGAAACGCTGCGCATCACCGACCGCGCCTATATCGTCACCGACGGCACGATCTTCAAGGCCGGCACCCCCCAGGCGCTGGCCTCGGACGACGAGGTCCGGCGAATCTACCTCGGGCAGGACTTCCGTCTCGACTGAGCCAGTCGTTTTGCCTGTCACGATTCTTGCAAAGGGCTGCTAGAATCTGTGTTCGGGCCTCGGGAGTCCACGTGCGGGCTCCCCCGGCAACGTCCATGGCCATTCACCAGAAGCTCCAAGCGAAGCTCTCGCAGAAGCTCATCCTGACGCCGTCGCTCCAGCAGGCGATCAAGCTGCTGCCGATGTCGACGCTCGAGCTTGCGGACATGCTCAACCAGGAGGTGGTCGAAAACCCCCTCCTCGAAGAGATTCCCAGTGAAGATCTCCAGGCCGCCGAGGCCCAGCCGGCCACCGACAAGGCCGACGAGCAGGACGCCCAGCGCACCGAGGGCAAGGCCGACAACTGGGAAGACAACGACTACGAGTACTTCTTCAGCGAATACCTCGACGACGGCTACCGCTCGCGCGTGCCCACGGAGGTGAAGGAGCTGCCGCCCATCGAGAACACGCTCTCGACCGGTTCGTCGCTGACCGACCACCTTGAATGGCAGCTCTCGCTCAAGTCGGACGACCCGACGGAACGGGCCATCGGCTCGGCCATCATCGGCAACCTCGACGACAACGGCGAGCTCGTCGCCTCGGTGAGCGAAATCGCCCAGATGGGCCCCTGGCCGATCGACACCGTGGAGCAGGTGCTGCGTCTCGTGCAGGGCTTCGACCCGACCGGCGTCGCCGCCCGTGACCTGCAGGAATGCCTCACGCTGCAGCTGCGCGCCCTCGGCCTCGAAGGCACGGCCACCGAACGCATCGTCACCGAACACCTGCGGCTCCTGCAGAACCACCAGATTCCCGAGCTCTCGCGCAAGATGGGCATGAGCATCGACGACCTGCGCGAGCACATCGAGATCATCCGGCACCTGGATCCGAAGCCCGGCGCCCGCTACAACGCCCGGCAGCCGGAATACGTGATGCCGGATGTCTACATTCTGAAGGTGGACGACCAGTACGTGGCGGTGCTCAACGACGACGGCCTGCCGCAGCTGCGCATCAGCTCGTCGTACAAGCGCCTGCTCGACAAGGACCAGGCCGACGCCGACACCCGCACCTACGTGAAGGAGCGCTTCAATGCCGCCCGCTGGCTGCTGAAGTCGGTGGAGCAGCGGCAGAAGACCATCCAGAAGGTCGCCACCAGCATCATCAACTTCCAGCGCGACTTCCTCGACCACGGCATCGAACACCTGCGGCCGCTGGTGCTGCGCGACGTCGCCAACGACATCGGCATGCACGAATCGACCGTCAGCCGCGTCGTGACGAACAAGTACATGCACACGCCCCAGGGCGTGTTCGAGATGAAGTACTTCTTCCACAGCGGCATCAGCAGCTCCTACGGGGATGCCGTGTCGTCGGTCACGATCAAGCAGCGCATCAAGAAGATCATCGAGGCCGAAGACCCCAGGAAGCCGCTCAGCGATTCGAAGATCGTCAGCATCCTGCAGCGGGAAGGGCTGGTGCTGGCGCGGCGCACCATCGCGAAGTACCGCGAAGAGCTTCGCATCCCGACCTCGAACCAGCGCAAGGTCCTGTACTAACCGCGACCACGAGCCATGCCGCCTCCGCCCGTCGTCACGGTGGGACATCTGCTGCGCGGCCGGGCCGACGCCTACGGGCTCGGCCTGGAGCTCGTCGCCGGCGCGAGCGGACTCGACCGTCCGATCACCAGCCCCTACATCCAGAAGACCGGCCTCGCGCTGGCCGGGTACCACGAGTACCTGCGCCCGGGCCGTGTGCTCATCTACGGCGACAGCGAAATCCGCTATCTGATCAGCCTGACGGCCGCGGCCCGCACCGACGCGCTGACGCGTTCGTTCGCCGCCGGCGTGCCCTGCGTGCTCATCTCGACCGACCTGACGCTGCCGCCCGAGGTGGCCGCCACGGCCGACGCCGCCAGCGTGCCGCTGCTGCGCACGGCCATCTCGACGCCGCTCGCCATCGGCAAGCTGATGTCGATGCTCGAGGATCGCCTGGCTTCGCGCGAGGTCGTGCACGGCGTGCTCATGGACGTGCTCGGCCTGGGCGTGCTGCTCATCGGCGACAGCGGCATCGGCAAGAGCGAATGTGCGCTCGACCTCATCGGCCGCGGCCATCGTCTGGTCGCCGACGACACCGTGGAAGTGCGCCGCCGCGCCGAGACGGTCATCATCGGCACGGCGCCGGCCGCCACCCGCTACGTGATGGAGATCCGCGGCCTCGGCCTCGTGAACGTGCGCGATCTCTTCGGCGTCGCCTCGACCCGCACCTCGAAGCGCGTCGAGTTCGTCGTCGAACTCGAACGCTGGGACACGGCCCGCAACTACGATCGCCTCGGGCTCGACGACGTCCACCATGAACTGCTGGGGCTGCGCGTGCCGAAGGTGACGATGCCGGTGGCGCCGGGCCGCACCGTGGCGACGCTGGTCGAGGTGGCCGCGCGCAACCAGCTGCTGCGCGCCCGCGGCATCCACACGGCGCGCGATTTCGTCAGTGCCCTCGACGCGCGGCTGGCCCGCATGGCGAGCGGCCACGACGATCCCGACGACTCCGATGAACTCGAGGCCGGAGGCGCCGCATGAGCAAACGTCCGCCGAAGCTCACCGCGCGGCCGTCGCGCGCCGACTTCCTCGTCATCACCGGCCTCTCGGGCGCCGGCAAATCGCAGGCGATTCACGCCGTCGAAGACCTCGGCTACTACTGCGTGGACAACCTGCCCGTGGAGCTGCTGCCCGAACTGCACGCCCTGCACCGCACCGACGAGGCCCTGGCCCGTGTGGCGGTGGTGGTCGACATCCGCGAGAAGCGCTTCCTCACGGCGTTCCCCGCGGTCTACGCCCGGCTGCGGGCCGCCGCCGACGTGCCGCCGTCGATCATCTTCCTCGAGGCGAGCGCCGCCGTGCTGCACCGGCGCTTCAGCGAGACGCGCCGCCCGCATCCGATCGCGCCCGAGGAACCGATCGCCGACGCCATCGCGCTCGAACGCCGCAAGATGCGCCGCATCCGCGCCATGGCCGATGAGATCGTCGATACGTCCGATCTCACCGTGCACGAGCTGCGGCACGTGTTCCTCGACCTGGCGCGCGATCGCAAGCAGCGCGCCACGCTCGTGCTCACGTTCGAGAGCTTCGGCTTCAAGCACGGCCTGCCGCTCGCCGCCGACCTCGTGTTCGACGTGCGGTTCCTGCCGAATCCGCACTTCATCCCGGCGCTGCGTCCGCAGACCGGACGCGACCGGCCGGTCGTGGCGTTCCTCGAGCAGCAGGCCGCGGCCGGCCAGCTGCTCACACGCCTCACCTCGCTCCTCAAGTTCCTCGTGCCGCAGTACATCGCGGAGGGCAAGAGTTACCTCACCGTCGCCATCGGCTGCACCGGCGGACGTCACCGCTCCGTCTACATCGCCGAGGCGCTGCGGCGGGCCCTCGGCGGCGTGCGCGGCGTGACGGCGCGCGTGCGGCACCGGGATCTCGGCCGCGAAAGGACGGGCGCATGATCGGGGTCGTCGTCGTCACCCACGGTCAGCTGGCCGCGGAGCTCGTGAGCGCCGCCGAGACCATCGTCGGCGATCTGCCGCAGATGAAGGCCGTCTCGATCGGCTGGCACGAAGACGTCCAGGACGCCCGCCAGGAGATCGCGGCGGCCATCGCCGCCGTGTCGGGTCCCGAGGGTGTCATCATCGCCACCGACATGTTCGGCGGCACGCCCGCCAACCTCGGCATCACGTTTCTCGAGACCGGGAAGATCGAAGTGGTGACCGGGGTGAACCTGCCCATGCTCATCAAGCTGGCCGGCCTGCGCGACACGTCGAACGTCCTCGACGCGGCGCGCCAGATCCGGGAGCACGGACGCAACGCCATCTGGGTCGCTTCCGACCTGTTGAGCGGTGCCGGAGGAACGAGCGCGTGATACGTGAAGACGTGACCATCGTGAACGCCCTGGGCCTGCACGCCCGCGCGGCCGCGCGCTTCGTGCAGCTCGCCGGCCGATTCCGCTCCAAGGTGCGGGTGAGCCGCGACGGCCGCCAGGTGGACGGCAAGAGCATCATGGGCATCCTGCTGCTCGCCGCGGCCAGGGGCGCGGTCATCACCATCAGCGCCGATGGCATCGACGAGGCCGACGCCCTGCAGTCGCTGGCGGCGCTCGTGCGGACGGGCTTCGGAGAGGATACGTGCAGCGACTGACGGGCATCCCCGTCTCGCCCGGCATCGTCGTCGGGCGGGCCGTCGTGCTCACCGGCCACGCCGACGTGGTCCGGTTCCCGATTCCGCCCGACCGCGTCGAACACGAGCTCGAGCAGCTCGATCAGGCGCGGGCGCGGTCGCACGCGCAGCTCGAAGAGATCCGTGCCCGCCTGGCCAGCGGCCCCGGTCACGACCTGGCGCCGCTCTTCGACGCGCAGCTCCTCATCCTCGACGACTCGATGTTCATGGGCCGGGCGCGCGACATCGTGCGCCACGAGCGGGTGAACGCGGCGTGGGCGGTGCATCGCGCCTACGAGGAGCTGTGCGCCGTCTTTGCCACGGTGGAAGACCCGTATCTGCGCGAGCGCGACAGCGACCTCGCCGACGTGGCCGGCCGCATCCGCATGAACCTGCGGCGGGCCGGCGGCTGGGCGGCCGACCTGCTGCGCGACGTCGACGGGCCGGCGGTGCTCATCGCCGACGAACTCACCGCCTCGCTCGCCGCGCAGATGGACTGGTCGCGCGTGCTCGGCTTCGCCACCGACGCCGGCGGGCGCACGCACCACACCGCCATCCTCGCGCGCTCGCTCAAGGTGCCGGCCGTCGTCGGCCTGCGCGATCTGAGCCGGCGGGTGAGTCCCGGCACGGCGGTGGTCATCGACGGCACGGCCGGTACGGTCACACTCGACCCGTCCCCGGCTGATATCGAGGACGCGCGCCGCCAGGCCCCGGCGCGGCGGCGCCCGGCGGGCGGTGGCAGTCCGTCTGCCGCGTCCGTCCCGGCCCCGACGCTCACCGCGGACGGCGTCGCCATCCGCCTCGAAGCGAATCTCGAGCGTCTCGAAGACGTGCCGGCGCTGCTCGAAGCCGGCGCCGAAGGCATCGGCCTGTTCCGTTCGGAATTCCTGCTGGCCGAACGCTCACCAGAGCGGCTGACCGAAGAACGCCAGTACGAGATCTACCGCGAGCTGCTGACGTCGGTGGCGCCGCGCCGCGTCACGGTGCGCACGTTCGACCTCGATGAACGTCAGCTCTCACGCTGGGCCGGCCGCGACCGGCGCGACACACGTCCCGGCCGCCGCGGTGTGCGCCTCGGCCTGGCGCATCCCGACGTGCTGCGCACGCAGCTGCGGGCGCTGCTGCGCGCCGCGCCGCTCGGACAGCTGCGCGTGATGTTCCCATTCGTGACCTCGGTCGAGGAGGTGCGCATGGCCACGGCCGTCGTGCGCGAGGTGGCCGACGAACTGGGCCAGCCGGGCGCGGTGCCGGTGGGCGCGATGGTGGAAGTGCCGTCGGCGGCGCTGGCGGCGGATCTGCTGGCGCGTGAGTCCGCCTTCTTCACCGTGGGGACGAACGACCTCATCCAGTACACCCTGGCCGTGGATCGCACCGACGAACGGGTATCGGACCTCTACGAGCCGCTGCATCCGGCCGTGGTCCGGCTGCTGCGCCTCGTGCACCGCGCCGCCGCCCGCTCGCGGATCGACGCCTCGGTCTGCGGCGAGATGGCCTCCGATCCGGCCATGATCGGCCTGCTCATCGGCCTCGGCTTCCGCGAGTTCAGCATGACGCCGTCGGCCATCCCGGTGGCCCGCCGCCTGATTCAGGACGTCCGCGCCGCCGATGCCCGCCGCACGGCGGGCGAGGTGCTGCGGCTCGCGACGGCGGCCGACATCGAGCAGCATCTCTTCGACGCGCTGGCGGCGGCCAGCCGCGGATCGGTGCCGCGGTGACCGCGGTCGTGTGACAATCAGGACGACAAGGAGATTCGCATCGTGACCGAGCCGCTCAAGCGGGTAGAGAAGCCGTGGGGATACGAACTGTGGTGGGCCGTGACCGACAAGTACGTCGGCAAGGTGATCCACGTGAACAAGGGCCACGCCCTCAGCCTGCAGTACCACAACCGCAAGGACGAGACCATCTTCGTCTGGTCAGGGAAGATTCTCTTCGAACGTCAGGAAGGGGAGCAGCTGGTCGGCCGCGAGCTCGTCAAGGGCGACGCCGTGCACGTCACGCCGCCCACGGTGCACCGCATGACCGCGCTCGAAGACAGCGACATCTTCGAAGTCTCCACACCCGAGACCGACGACGTCGTGCGCCTCGAAGACCGCTACGGGCGGCAGGGGACGTAAGGGCAGGGACTAGGGACCAGGGAGCAAGGGACTCAGGACCCCAAGTCCCTGTTCCCTGGTCCCTGGTCCCTGGTCCCTGCCGTTTAGAACGGAATGTCGTCGTCGGTAATCGCGCCGGCCGGCTGGCCCATGGGTTCGCCGTAGCCGCCACCGTCGCCTCGATCGCCGCGATCACCGCCGCGTCCGCCGCCGCCGAGCAGCACGACCTTGTCGGCCTTGATCTCGGTGGTGTAGTGCTTCTGGCCTTCCTTCTCCCACTGGCGCGTCTCGAGACGCCCCTCCACGTAGATCTGCTTGCCCTTGGTCAGGTAGGGCTGCAGCGTATCGGCCGTCTTGCCCCACAGCACGATCCGGTGCCACTCGGTCTTTTCCTGTTTCTGGCCGTCCTTGCCGGTCCAGTTCTCGGTGGTGGCGATGCTGAAGTTCGCCACCGACGCACCGCTCGGCGTGGCGCGCAGTTCGGCGTCACGGCCGAGGTTTCCCACCAGAATCACTTTGTTCACGCTGCCCATGTGTCGATGTCCTCGAGGAGAAAGGCGTTGCGGCGCCCGCCGGCGCCGGGTCGTTACTGTGGCCGGGCCCGGTTGAGCGCGTCGAGACGCTGCTTGGCCAGGCGTCCGGCGTCGGTATCACCGAGCGTCTTGATCACGACGTCGTAGTCTTCGCGGGCGCGATCGGGCTGGTTGAGGCGCTCGTAGCAGACGCCGCGCTTGTAGCGGGCCTGTCCGGCGACGTCGCTGCGCGGATAGGTCGACATCACGCGGCCGAACGCCTCGACGGCCTCGGCGAGCTTGCCGCGCTGGAAGAAGCTTTCGCCGATGTAGTACTGCGCGTTGTCGGCCGACTCGCTCTTCGGGAACGACCGCACATAGCTGGCGAAGCCTTCGACCGCCAGGTCGTAGTTGCCGGCGGTGTAGTCGGCCCAGGCGAGGTCGTAGAGCCGGCCCGGCGACATCGCATTCGGACCGGCCGTGGGAGCCGGGGCCGGCGCGGCCGGGACCGGCACGCCGCCAGCCGCGGGTGCCGGCGCGGTGCCGG
>JALHON010000210.1 GCA_022842985.1 Acidobacteriota bacterium
GCGCCACGGGCACGGGCGTCGGCGCGGCGGGCGCCGGGGCGTGCGCGCCGGTGGACGCCGGGGTGAAGCGCTTGCTCGAATCACGGCGCAGGCGCTGCAGGTCGGCGCGCAGGTCGGCCGCCGTCTGGTAGCGCAGCGCCCGATCCTTCTCGAGCGCCTTGGCGATGATGCGATCGAGTTCGGTGGAAATCGACGGGTTGTAGGACGAGGCCGGCGCCGGATCGCGGTTGAGGATGCCGTCGAAGATGACGGCGGTGGTATTGCCGGGAAAGCTCACCCGGCCGGTGGCCATCTCGTAGAGCACCACGCCGAACGAGAAGAGGTCAGTGCGCGAATCGAGCTCCTCGGCGCGCGCCTGCTCGGGCGACATGTAGGCCACCGTGCCGACCGTGGTGCCGACGACGCTCGTGAAGACCGTGGGTTCGACGGTGGTCGACTGATCGCCGCCACTGCGCCGGTGGTGCGCCGTCGAGAGCTTGGCGAGACCGAAGTCGAGGACCTTCGTCGGGCCGCGCTTCGTCAGAAAGATGTTGGCCGGCTTGATGTCGCGGTGCAGGATGCCCTCGACATGGGCGGCATCGAGGGCGTCGGCCACCTGCGTGGCGACGTCGATGAGCTGGGCGGGTTCGAGCGGTCCCTTGAGCAGCCGCCGGTCCAGCGTTTCGCCCTCGAGCAGTTCCATCGCCAGATAGCAGCGGCCGTCGAGGTCGTCGAAGCCGTAGATCGTGCAGATGTTGGGATGGTTGAGACTCGACGCCGTGCGCGCCTCGCGCTTGAAGCGGCTGACCGCCTCCGGGTCGCTCGAGGAGGTGGCGGGCAGCACCTTGAGCGCCACCATCCGGCCCAGGACGGTGTCCTGGGCGCGATAGACGACACCCATGCCGCCGGCGCCGAGAGGCTCGAGGACTTTGTAGTGGCCGAGCTGCTGCCCAGAGAGATTCGACACGGGGGACGTACCATCGTAGGGGTGGCCGTACATAGTGTCAACGTCCCTCGACATGTCCTTGACGTAGCTTCATGCGCGAAAGTACAGTCGGCGGGGCCAATTCGAAACGGCATTCCGCCCAATGGAATCTTCTGTGTCCACCGGCAAGAGCAACGCCGGCACCTCAACTGACAAAGCGCTGGACGTGTGCGAAGTCCTGAGCCGCTCGCCCCGTGGCCTGAGCGTGTCGGAGGTGGCGCGGGCGGCGCACCTGCCGGTGTCGAGCGCCCACCGGGTGCTGGCGGTGCTGAAGCGACGTGGGTACGTGCGGCAGGACGAGGACACGGCCCGCTACAGCCTGTCGCTCAAGATGCTCGACGTGATGTTCCGCGCGCTCGGCGGGTCGGAACTGCGTCTTCACGCCTATCCGCTGGTGCGCGACTACGTGCTGCGCACGTCGCACCGGATGTTCCTCGCCATCCCGGCGACCGGCGAGGTCACCTATCTCTGGACCACGGCGCCCGACGAAGTCGCGATGCGCACGGTCTACGGCCGCGAGATGCCCGGTCACTGCGCGGTGTACTTCGACACCACGGCGCCGCAGGCAACGCGGCGTCTCAGCTGTCTCAAGCTCTCGGACCCCCGCGAGGTGCGCGCGCCCGGACCGGCGCTCGTCCGTCTGGGGCCGGGCGGCGCCCTGCCCGAAGGCGCGCAGCGCCTGGTGTGCACGTGCGCGCCAATCCGTGACTACACGAGCCAGGAAGTGGGCCGCGTCGGGGCGTTCGCGCATGGCGCGGACGAAGCTCCGCTGGCCACGTCCGATCACCGGGGTATCTGGGAACTGGCCCGGAATATCTCACTCAGACTCGGCTATCTCCCATCGACGCCACTGGAGGCGTCGGCGTAGCCGACCGCCGCCCGGCGGGCGGCGTGCGAACTCTCACCGGAGGAACAACGCGTGGCGTACATCATCTGCGAACCCTGCATCGGCACCAAGGACTCGGCCTGCGTCGACGTGTGCCCGGTGGACTGCATCCACCCCCGCAAGGACGAAGGCGACTTCGAGGCCTCGACGATGCTCTATATCCACCCGGACGAGTGCATCGACTGCGGCGCCTGCGTGCCGGCGTGCCCGGTGGAAGCCATCTTCGCCCTCGACGAGGTGCCGGAGAAGTGGAAGAATTACATCGCAATCAACGCCGAGCACTACCAGAAGTAGCGGCGCTGTGGGCGCGGGTGACGCGCCCGGGCGGGGATGGTTGACTGCGTGCGCCTGCGCCGGCGCGCGCGCGAGCGTCCCGGCGGCGAGGGGACTCGTCCCGGGGAGGGGCCAGGCTATGCGTGTGGCCAGTCGCGTTGTGCTCGTTGCGGCCGTGTGTGCCGCGGTGGTGATGTCACTCGAGGCGCGGGCGCCCGGGGCTGACGCCGAGCTGCAGTTCCAGCTCGCGGAACTCCTGTACGAAGAGACCCGCTTCGACGAGGCGCGCGATGCCTACCGGCGCGCCGCCGACGCCGAAGATCCCACGCTGCGCATGCGGGCGCGGATCGGCGTCGTGAAGACGGCGCTCCTCGTCGGCGAGTTCGAGGACGCGCAGCGCGAAGCCGCCAGCCTCAAGCAGGATTCCCCGAGCAATCCCGAGGCGATGACGGTGCATGCCGACGCCCTCTGGTCGGCCGGGCTCTTCGACGAGGCCGAACGCGAGTTCCGCGACGCCCTGTCGCTCGCGCCCGAGATGTCGCGCGGACGCCACGGCCTCGCCAAGGCGCTGGCGTCGCGTTCGAAGCTCGACGAGGCGCTCACCGAAGTGCAGGCGGCGCTGCGCACGGCGCCCCGCGACGGCGAGATCCATCACACGATGGGCGCCATCCTCGAGCGGCTGCGCCGCTACGAGGAAGCGGCCGCGTCCTACACCAACTACGTCAATCTGCTGCCGAACAAGGACAAGAGCGACAAGGCGGCCTGGTCGAAGGCCCAGATCCGCTTCCTGCAGGCGTTCAAGAGCCGCGAAGCCAACGCCCTCGACGAGACCTCGAAAGGCCGGCTCCACACCGTGCCCTTCAAGCTCGTGAAGGACAAGGTGATCGTGAAGGGCCGCATCAACGGCGACCGCTGGGTCGACTTCGTGCTCGACACCGGCTCCGAGCAGACGACGATTTCCCGCGAGATCGGCCAGGCAGCGGGTGTCGTGCCGATCACCTACACGCTCAGCGCCGGCGTCGGCGAAGTGGGGCTGCGCGGTCTGCAGCTGGCGCGCCTCGATTCGTTCGAAGTCGGCACGCTCAAGGTGCACGACGTGCTGGTGCTCATCAAGAACCCGGCGCTCAAGGGCATCCCGAAGCGCGAGATGGAGAGTTTCTCGCCGATGGCGTTCGGCCTGTCGATGACCATCGACTACGCCACGAAGCTGCTGACCATCGGCGATACGCTGCCTGCCGACAACGCCGAGATCCGCCTGCCGCTGCGCATGCACCGTCTGGCGATGGTGCGCGGCCTCATCAACGCCGAGCGGCCGGCCTACTTCGTGGTCGACACCGGCGGGGAGGTCATCTCGATCAGCAAGGCCACGGCTGATGCCCTGCACCCGGACGGCCGGATGCCGGGCCGCCGCATCGCGCTGCGGGTCTACGGCACGTCGGGCTGGGACCGCGACGCGTTCCTGATGCAGGGCCTGAACCTGTCGTTCCGCGACATCGAGTACCGCAACTTCTCGGTGGTGGTGCTGAACCTGAAGGCGCCGAGCGTGCTGCTGGGCTTCCAGCTGGGTGGCATCGTCGGGCACAAGTTCCTGAGCCCGTACCGCGTCTCGATGGACCTCGACAAGAGCGAACTGCGCATGACGCGCGTGGCCCGCACGACACGCACGAACTGACAAGGGCAGGGAACAGGGAACAGGGATCAAGGGAACAGGGAACAGGGATCAAGGGAACAGGGAACAGGGAACAGGGAACAGAAGTTCCGGTACACGCGAACGGCCGCCCATCTCGGGCGGCCGTTCGTGTCTACTTGAGCGCGCCGCGGGACACCGCGGTCCCTTAGTCCCTGTTCCCTGAGTCCCTGGTCCCTGCTCCCGTAGTCCCTGTCTCTAGAAGTCGTACCCGATCCACACCTGGAAGCGGGGGCGGCGGAACGTCGCGCTGCCACCCTGCTGTGCGAACACCACGTCTTCCCAGCCCTGGTTGAACAGCGTGCGCCAGCTCCAGTCGAAGTGTACCGGGAAACCGAGCGCGAAGGTCTGCAGGCCGATGCCGTAGCTGGCGCGGGCGTCGACCAGGCGGAAGCCGCTGACGGGCCGTTCCGGGCCGAAGGTCGGCACGCCCTGCGTCGGGTTGAGGGGGTTGGCGACGTAGCCGGTGATTGGCCGTTCGAAGGTGGTATCGCGTCTGAAGGTCCTGAAGCTCGACTGGTCGAACCAGCCGCCGCCGACGTTGCCGAACAGCGTGCCGCGGATGCCGCCCATCACGCCGAGCGGCGTGAGCATCGCGTGAATGAGCGGCAGGCGGAGCTCGGCGTTCAGGTGATAGCCGTTCTGGCCGAGGAACTCGAGGAACTCGTAGCCCCGCATCTCGGAGTTGCCGCCGAAGAAGAAGAACCCGGGATTGCTGCCCCAGCTCTTGTAGCCGCGGGCCCGCAGCGCGAGCAGGCCGGAGCCGCCGATCCGGAAGTACTTGCGCGCATCCGCGTCGAGCGTCTGGCGGTCGAGTGAGCCGGCGATCTTCGGCGCGATTTCATACGACAGCCGCATCGTGCTGCCCGACAGCGGACCGAACTCGCGGAAGATCGTCGTTTCCTGGACGAACGTCAGGCCGAAGGGCACCAGCACGCCGTTGTTGAACACGTTGCGGCCGAATTGCTGCTCCTGGAATCGCTGCGATTCCGCGGCAAGGAAGGGATCCTCGAACCGCTGCTGCGAATGGAAGATGCCACCCGAGATCTCGATGCGCCGGTAGCGGTTGAACGGCCAGATGCCGAACACCGTCGCGCCTCGGGTGGTCGTCGTGGCCACGGCGAGATCGCGGTCGATGAAGCCGCTGAACGCCGGGTCGTAGAAGATGCCCTGGTTCTGGCCGAAGAAGAACTGCGTATTCGAGAAACCCTGAATGGCGTACTGGAAGCGGCGCTCGAGGTTGATGTACGACCCGGAGAACGAGCGGAACTGCGACACCGACGTGGCGAACATCGTGAACTGCTGATCGCCGAGCACGTCGGTGAAGGCGATGGCCGTGCCGCCCAGGAAGTCGCCGCCGCTCGTGAGGCCGACGTTCACGGGCGGACGGCCCTCGAGGAACAGCTTCTCGAACTTGCCCTTCCGCTTCTGGTTGTCGGCGACGAGCGTGTGCGTGAGCGGCGCCTGGAAGTCGATGATCGGGCCGGGCGAGCCGAAGTCTTCCGTGGTGGCCTTGGTGATCGGCTCGCGCTTGTCGAGCACGTGCACGCTGTAGTCGCCCTTGTAGTAGCTGACGAAGGCGATCTGCTGGCCGTCGCCGCCCTTGTTCAGGACGATGGGCGAGAGGTTGCCGCCTACCGCGTCGGTGTAGCGGGCGAGCGCGCTCGTCTTCAGGTCGAGCGTCCAGATGTTGTAGATGGCGCCGTTCTTCGCCGCCTCCGGGTCGATCGCCTCGTTCGGGTCCACCGCCGTCGAGGCGAAGACCAGCGTGTTCGCGTCCATGAACTGCGCGCCGTTGTCGTCGTGCGTGCCGAAGGTGAGCTGCGTGCGCTTGCCGGTCGCGACCTCGACGCGGAACAGCTTCTCGTTGCCGCTGAGGCGCGTGGAGACGATGAGCCCCTTGCCGTCGGGCGTCCAGGTGGGCGCGTAGTCGGCGAACGAGTCCTTCGTGACGTTGGTGACGGCCGACGTCGTGAGGTCGAGCGTGAAGATGTCGGTCGTGCCCTCGCGCATCGCCGAGAACGCCACCATCTTGCCGTCGGGCGAGAAGTCGGGTGACTCCGGCGCGTCGATGTCGTTCAGCTCGACGCGCTGCACGACCTTCCGCGTGATGACGTCCTGCACGATGATCGAGCGGTCTTTCTCGGTGCGGACGAAGAAGGCGATGCGGTCGCCGGCCGGCGCCCACGACATCCACGGCACCGAGTTGCCGCGGCCGCCGGGCTGCACGATGTACTCGAAGCCGCGCGACTGGTCGAACCCGGGCGTGAGGTTGCGGATGACGCTGCCGTCCCTGGAAGAGAGCAGCACGATATCGATCTCGCGGTCGTTCGGGTTGACGGTCATCGCCGCGATGAGGTCGCCCGACGGCGAGGGTTCGATGGAGAAGGCCTGCGCGAAGCGCGACTTCTCGGGGTTGGGCGCCAGGTTGCGGCCGTAGTCGGCCGGACGCTCCTTGTCGCGGAATGGCTTGAAACGTTCCTTGAGGTAGCGGTCGAACTCGCGGTCCCACTCCTCGGCCGACATCTGGAAGGCTTCCTGGTAGGCGTCGTCGCCGCCGCCGATGATGCTCTTGCGCAGCGCGAACACGTACTGCCGCACCCCTTCCTTGCCCCAGCGCGCTTCCATGAACTCGAAGGCCGCGTGGCCGAGGTTGTAGATGCCGCGCGGGCTGCCGAGATTGCCGTAGCCCTGGAGGTTGCTCATCTTCGGCACGATGTCGGCGATGGCCACATCGCGCACCATCATGATGTCGAGCGGACGCCAGATGCCGGTCATGTAGTCGGCCATCCCCTCGTTCACCCAGAGCGGGGTGGTGTTGCGGATGAGCGACGTCGGGATGATGTCGAACTGGAAGATGTGGGTGAGCTCGTGGACGATGAGCCGGTAGAGCAGGTCGGGCGGCTCGTCCATCGGCATCAGGATGCGGTAGCGGCTCGGCTCGGCGAAGGCGCCGACGCCTTCCTGCGCGGCTCCGGGAATGACATTCTGCTGGTAGAACTCGGCGCCGGTCTGGAAGAGGATGAGGGGCACCTTGGCCGCCAGGTCGTGCTTCAGCTCGGAACTGATGTGCTGGTAGGCGCTCTCGGCGTAGCCGGCCATCCGCTCGAGGTGCGGCTCGATCTCGGGGTAGTAGTAGATCTCGAAGTGGTCGGTCTGGTAGGTGTGCCACTTGAAGTGGTCGTACCGGATGGCGTTCTTGCCGTAATACGGCGCGAACTGCGTCTGTGCGGCCGCGGGGGCGGTCCCGGTCACGAAGGCGAGGGCCAGGACGAGCGCGATCGACAGAGCCGCTGGGAGGGGCCGAGCCGGCGTGCAGGTTCGCATACGAAGAACTCCTCGGAAATCCTAGGGACGTCGCGGCAATCGGGCACCGGGCGCCAGCGCTTCGGGCATCTTACTCTGGAGCGACGCAGCTCGCACTGCGCAGGGTTCAAGCAAGTTCTGGTCCCCGTCTTCGTGTCCTATACTTGGGACGCGTTCGTGCCATTGAATACATGCCGGGAATAGACCGCCGCCGCCGGGGGTTCACCTCCACATCCGCGCTCCCGGAGGCCCGTGTTCGCACGTAAGCCTCCGCCGGCCGCGGACGATGGTGTGCGGCTCATGGATGAAGCGCTTGCGCTGATGAACGGTCTCTACGGCACCGCCGTCCGTCTCACCCGGGACGGCGACGCGGCGCGTGACCTCGTGCAGGACACCTACCTCAAGGCGATCCGGGCCGAGGCGCGCTTCGAGCCCGGCACGAATCTCAAGGCCTGGCTCTACACGATCCTCCACAACACCTGGCGCAACCGGCGGCGTGATTTCGCACGGGCAAGGGTGTCGTTCGACAGCGACACGGTGGACGCGGCGGTCGATGCCGGGCGTCCGGGTGTCGTCGACGCGGTGACGCCGGAAACGGAACTGCTGCGGACGGTGATGGACGCCGACATCAAGGCGGCCGTCGACGCGCTGCCCGACGCCTTCCGCGAAGCCGTGTGGCTGCGCGACGTCGAGGATCTCTCGTATCAGGAAATCGCCGACGCGTTGTCGGTGCCGATCGGCACCGTGATGTCTCGCATCTCGCGTGGCCGCAAGCTGCTGCACGCATCACTCAGTGCCCGGGCCGGCGTCCCGGGGCCTCGTACAGGAACGGCAGGACAGGTATGACGCTCGAGTTTCCCACCCAGGCCGCAGGCTGTCGCCAGATGGAGGCGTTGCTGCCTCCCTTCGTGGACGGCGAGGCGCTCCCATCGGTTCGCGCCGACGTCGAGGCGCATCTGGCCGTGTGCCCGGCGTGCCGCGAGGCCGCCCAGGCCCAGCGCGCGGTGCGCGCACTGCTCGTGAGCCGCCGGGCGCGGCTGACCGAGCCGGCGCCGGATGGCCTGGCCGACAACGTCCGCCGCGT
>JALHON010000211.1 GCA_022842985.1 Acidobacteriota bacterium
CGAGATTCGGCACGGCGCCGTCGATCGCCACCAGGCGCTCGCCGGTGCGGCCATGCGGAATCGACGCCAGCAGCCCCCGGGTGTAGGGATGCGCGGGCGCCCGGAAGATGGTGCGCACCGGACCTTCTTCCACGATCCGGCCGGCGTACATCACCGCCACGCGGTCGGCCACTTCGGCGATGACGCCGAGGTCGTGGGTGATGAGCAGCAGCGACAGGTCGAACGTGCGCTTCATCTCGCGCAGCAGGTCGAGGATCTGCGCCTGCACGGTGACATCGAGCGCGGTCGTGGGCTCGTCGGCGATGACGAGCGGCGGCTTGCAGGCGAGCGCCACGGCCAGCATGACGCGCTGCCGCATGCCGCCCGAGAGCTGGTGCGGGTAGTCGTCGACGCGCTTCTCCGGGTCGACGATCTTCACCGCGCGCAGCAGTTCGATGGCGCGGTCACGGGCCTCGCGGGCGGAGGCCAGGCCGTGCACGACGAGCGACTCGCCGATCTGCCGGCCCACGCGCATCACCGGATTCAGGGCGGCCATCGGCTCCTGGAAGACGAGCCCGATGCCGGCGCCGCGCACGCCGCACATCTCCTTCTCCGGGAGCGTCAGCAGGTCGCGGCCCTGGAAGATCACACGGCCGGCGGCGATGCGCCCGGGCGGCTGCACGAGGCGCAGCAGCGAGTAGGCGGTGACGGACTTGCCGCTGCCGGATTCGCCGACGAGGCCGAGCGTCTCGCCCTTCCGGATGTCGAACGAGACGTCGTTCACCGCGACGAGCGGCGCCGCGCCCACGTCGAAGACCGTGGTCAATCCCTGTACCGACAGCAGCACGTCCGCAGCCATGTCACTCCGGGGGCGTCAGTCCACCGCGACTTCGCGGAACTCGCCGAACACGCTGCGCATGGTATCCGCAATCTCGCCCACGGTGGCGCCGGCTTCAACCGCCGCGATGATCGGCGGCACCAGGTTGTCGCGTCCGGTGGCCGCCGTCGTGACTGCCGCCAGCGCCGAGGCCCATGCCGCCTGGTCGCGTCCGGCTCTGAGCGCCTGCGTGCGTGCGATCTGCCGCCGCTCGACGTCGGGGTCGAGTGCGAAGACCTCCACCGTGGGCCGCTCGTCGGTGGCGAAGCGGTTGACACCCACGACCACCGCCGCGCCGGTATCGATGGCCTGCTGAGCGCGATACGCCGACTCCTGGATCTGCCGCTGGATGTAGCCGGTCTCGATGGCCCTGAGCGTGCCGCCCACGGCGTGGATGCGGCCCATGAGGTCGAGGGCGCCGGCCTCGATGCCGTCGGTGAGCTTTTCGATATGCCAGGCGCCGCCGAAGGGGTCCACGGTGTTCGCCACGCCCGATTCGTGCGCGATGATCTGCTGCGTGCGCAGCGCGATGCGCGCCGAGTCTTCGGTGGGGAGCGCCAGGGCTTCGTCGCGGCCGTTCGTATGCAGCGACTGCGTGCCGCCGAGCACCGCCGCCATCGCCTGCACGGCCACGCGCACGATGTTGTTGTCGGGCTGCTGGGCCGTGAGCGTGCTGCCGGCCGTCTGCGTGTGGAAACGCAGCTGCAGCGCCCGCGGGTTCGTGGCGCCGAAGCGGTCGCGCATGAGCCGCGCCCACAGCCGCCGCGCCGCCCGGAACTTCGCCACTTCCTCGAGGAAGTCGTTGTGCGCGTTGAAGAAGAACGACAGGCGCTGGCCGAACGAGTTGACGTCGAGGCCGGCATCGACCGCGGCCTGCACGTAGGCGAGCGCGTTGGCGAAGGTGAAGGCTACTTCCTGTACCGCCGTCGATCCCGCTTCGCGGATGTGGTACCCGCTGATCGAGATCGTGTTCCACTGCGGCACCTCGCGTTCGCAGTAGGCGAAGATGTCGGTCACGATCCGCAGCGACGCCGCCGGCGGATAGATGTAGGTGCCGCGCGCCACGTACTCCTTGAGGATGTCGTTCTGCACGGTGCCCGCGAGCGCCCGCGGGCTGACGCCCTGCCGTTTCGCGACCGCCACGTACAACGCGAGCAGGATGATCGCCGTGGCGTTGATCGTCATCGACGTCGAGACGGCGCCGAGCGGGATGCCGTCGAAGAGCGTGGCCATGTCGTCGAGCGAGTCGATCGCCACGCCCACCTTGCCCACTTCGCCGGCCGCGAGCGCGTGGTCGGAGTCGTAGCCGATCTGCGTGGGCAGGTCGAAGGCGACGCTGAGGCCGCTCACGCCCTGGGAGAGCAGGTAACGGTAGCGGGCGTTCGATTCCTCGGCCGTGCCGAACCCGGCGTACTGGCGCATCGTCCAGAGCCGGCCGCGGTACATCGTGGGCTGGATGCCCCGGGTGTAGGGAAACTCACCGGGAAAGCCAAGGTCGCGGCTGGCCTCCCAGCCGGCCAGGTCCTCGGGGGTGGCGTGATACCGCTTCGTCTCTCCAGCCATGTCCCCCGCATTGTAGCGACCCCGGGTGGCGGCCGCCCAAACCCATGCCCTGCATGGGGTTGCGCGAAATTGCACAGCCCCGTAGAATCGGGGCGGTCAGGCTGGTGCTCCGCGAGGAGGGAAGTCCATGGATGACGTTCAGAACCGCTTTGCCCGGGAACTCGCCGACGCGGTGGCCGCCGCCGTGGCGCAGAGTGCCGACGTGGAGCGTTGCCGCGAGCGCGCCCGCGCTGCCGGCTACCACCTGCACCTGACGCTCGAAGCCACCGTGGGCTTTGCGGCGCTCGCCGGCCACGAAGCCGAGGAGGCCGCCGCCGCGACGGTCGACGGTCCCGCCGACGAGTTGCCGGTCTTCGAGGTCAACGCCAACGATCGGCGCTTCCTCCGCTCCCTCAGGATCGCCGCCGACGAAGTGAACGTCGAAGAGACGAACTGACGGCGCGGGTCGGCCCCGCGCCGCGGCCTCAGCGGCCCTTCGCCTGGTTGGCGACGGCTTCGGCCGCCTTCTTCGCCGCGTCCTCGTCGAGGTAGCGGCTGCTCACCTTCCGCAGGTTGGCGTCGAGCTCGTAGACGAGCGGCATCCCCGTCGGGATGTTCAGCTCCACGATGTCCTCGTCGCTGATGCCGTCCAGGTACTTCACGAGCGCGCGCAGGCTGTTGCCATGCGCGGCGATGATCACGCGGTTACCGGCGCGGATGGCCGGGGCGATCGAGTCGTGCCAGTACGGCAGGAAGCGGTCCACCGTGTCCTTCAGGCACTCGGTGAGCGGCAGATCCGCGGGGGCGAGACCGGCGTAGCGGCGATCCCGGCCGGGATACCGCGGGTCGTCCACGGTGAGCGCCGGCGGCGGGATGTCGTAGCTGCGCCGCCAGATCTTCACCTGCGCGTCGCCGTGTTTCTCGGCGGTCTCGGCCTTGTTCAGTCCCTGCAGCGCGCCGTAATGACGCTCGTTCAGCCGCCACGAGCGCTCGACGGGCAGCCACAGCAGGTCCATCTCGTCCTGCACGATCCACAACGTGCGGATGGCGCGCTTCAGCACTGACGAGAACGCGCGGTCGAACGTGAAGCCGTGCGCCTTGAGCAGTTGACCGGCGGCGCGCGCCTCGACGAGCCCCTTCTCGCTGAGGTCGACGTCCACCCAGCCGGTGAAACGGTTTTCCTTGTTCCAGATCGATTCGCCGTGACGGAGCAGGACGAGCGTGTGCATGGCTAGCTCAGTTGGGAGATGGCGGCCCGCCCGGCATAGATGGCGCCGTCGCCGAGCGCTTCTTCGATGCGGAGCAGCTGGTTGTACTTGGCGATGCGGTCGCTGCGCGAGGCCGAGCCGGTCTTGATCTGGCCGGCCGAGGTGCCCACGGCGAGGTCGGCGATGGTCGAGTCTTCCGTCTCGCCCGAGCGGTGCGAGATGACACTGCGGTAGCCGCCCTTCGACGCCATGGCGATGGCGTCGAGCGTCTCGCTCACCGTGCCGATCTGGTTGAGCTTCACGAGCAGCGCGTTGCCCACGCCTTCCGCGATGCCGCGCGCGAGGATCTCGGGGTTGGTGACGAAGACGTCGTCGCCCACGAGCTGCACCTTCCTGCCGAGGGCCTGGGTCAGCAGCTTCCAGCCGCGCCAGTCGCCTTCGGCGCAGCCGTCTTCGATCGAGAGAATCGGGTACTGCCGGCACCAGTCTTCGTAGAGCGCCACCATGCCTTCCGAGTCGCGGCCGGGTTCGCCCGACTTGTGGAACTCGTAGGTGCCGGCGGCATTGCCGAACTCGCTCGCCGCGCAGTCGAGCGCGATGTAGACGTTGTCGCCCGCCTTGAAGCCGGCCTTGCCGATGGCGTCCATGACGGCGTCGAGCGCGTCCTTGTTGCTCTTGAGGTTCGGCGCGAATCCGCCCTCGTCGCCGACGCCGGTGGCCAGCCCGCGCTTCTTCAGGATGGCGCGCAGGGCGTGGAAGATTTCGGTGCCGGCGCGCAGGGCTTCCTTGAAGGTGGGGAAGCCCACCGGCATGACCATGAATTCCTGGAAGTCCACGTTCGTGTCGGCGTGCGCGCCGCCGTTCAGGATGTTCATCATCGGCACGGGCAGCCGGTAGCCGCCGGTGGCGCCGGCTTCGGCGGCGATGTGCGCGTAGAGCGGGCGGCCGGCATCGTCGGCCCCGGCCTTGAGCGCGGCCATCGACACGCCGAGCAGGGCGTTGGCGCCGAGGCGGCCCTTCGTGGGCGTGCCGTCGAGCGCGATGATCGCGTCGTCGAGCGCGCGCTGCGTCCAGTCGCGATTCACGAGCGCGGCGCGGAGCTCACCGTTCACGTGGCCCACGGCCTTCGTGACACCCTTGCCAAGGAAGCGCGTCTTGTCGCCGTCGCGCAGTTCGAGGGCCTCGCGTTCGCCGGTCGAGGCGCCAGAGGGCACGGCCGCGCGTCCACGCGCGCCGCCGGCGAGCAGGACATCCACTTCCACGGTGGGATTGCCGCGCGAGTCGAGGATCTCCCGCCCGCGAATGTCGACGATGTGCACGATGTCGCTCCTGGCACGGTCCGGAACGGGCCGTGGCAAATTAGAACCAGCGTTCAATTATCGCCCGAAACCCCCTCGGATGGCGTGCCGGCGGCACGCGCGGCCGCAGGTCGCATGCAACACTGCGAGACGCTGCGCAGTGCCTGCGTGCGCGTCACCTCACGGCTGGTCGGCGCGCGACTCGCGGGCGAGGGCCTCCGGGGCGATCGGCTCGATTCGCGGACTCTCGTCCACGGTCACGACGACGATGCCGCGGTCGGTCACCGTGTGCCGCGCGCGGTCGGCGTCGGCGTCGTAGCCGATGACGGCGCCCCGCGGCACGAGCACGTCGCGGTCGATGATCGCGTTGCGGATGCGCGCGTGGCGGCCCACCTGCACGCCCGGCATCAGGATCGAGCGCTCGACCGACGCGAAGCTGTGGACGCGTACGTTCGGACACAGGATGCTGCCGACGACGCGGCTGCCCGACACGATGCAGCCCGGAGAGATCACCGAATCGATGGCGGCGCCGGTGCGGCCCTCGTCGGCGAAGACGAACTTCGCCGGCGGCGCCTGCGGCTGATGCGTGCGCATCGGCCACGCCGGGTCGTACAGGTTGAACTCCGGATTGACGCGGCAGAGGTCCATGCTGGCCTCGTAGTAGGCATCGAGCGTGCCGATGTCGCGCCAGTACTTCGCGGCCTTCTTGTTCTCGTCGTAGAAGGCGTAGGTGAAGACGCGGCCCGACGGAATGAGTGCCGGCAGGATGTCCTTGCCGAAGTCGTGGCGGCTGTCGGGATCGGCGGCGTCCTCGTTCAGCGCACGGCTCAGGACGTCCATGTTGAAGACGTAGATGCCCATCGAAGCAAGGGCCAGATGCGGCTGGCCCGGCATGGGCGGCGGCGCGGCCGGTTTCTCGAGGAAGCCGGTGACGCGCCCCTCCGCGTCCACCGCCACCACGCCGAAGCGGCGGCCGTCTTCGATCGGCACTTCGATCGTGGCGATGGTCACATCGGCGCCGGTCTCTTCGTGCGCCCGCAGCATCTTGCCGTAGTCCATCTTGTAGACGTGGTCGCCGGCCAGCACCACCACGTGACGCGCCGACTCGCGCTCGATGGAATACATGTTCTGGTAGACCGCGTCGGCGGTGCCCAGATACCAGTGTTCGCCGACACGCTTCTGCGGTGGCAGGATCTCGATGAACTCGCCCAGGCTCTCCGACATGATGTTCCACCCCATGCGGATATGGCGGTTGAGCGAGAGCGACTTGTACTGCGTGGCGATGAAGATGCGGCGCAGCCCCGAATTGACCGAGTTGGAGAGGACGAAGTCGATGATGCGGTAGGGGCCGCCGAAGTACACGGCGGGCTTGGCACGCTCCCGGGTCAGGGGCGACAGACGCTCTCCGGCGCCGCCGGCGAGCACGATGACGAGCGCGTCCTCCCGAACCATGGCGACCTCCCGGGGCGGTGCCTGCGGCCCCAAGTGCAATCTAACACGGGGGGCGGCGCGGGTGATGGCTGCAAGTTGTTACAAAGAAAACAGTTACGGGCGTTGACAGGGCGCAATCTGCCCCATATGATTGGGGACTGTTCCACTTTCTGGCACTTTCTACGGAGACATTCATGAAGTTCACGTTCCGCGGATTCGCCCTGGCGATGGCAGCTGTCCTCGTCACGACCCTTCCGATGACCGCGCTCGCCCAGAAGGACGACAAGAAGCGCTCGAAGCAGGAGAAGGAAGAAATCGAGACGATCGTCAAGATGGTCGATGCCGCGATGGCCGGGCAGCCCGCTCCGTCGGACGTCCAGATCAAGATCGCGCCGGTGTTCCTGAAGTCGCAGGAAGCGCGGAACTTCGTGCCCTTCACCATCGAGATGACCGGCATTCCCCAGAAGGACGCCGTCCTCTACATCCGCGTGGTCGATCCCACCGCGAAGCCCGACGAGAAGAAGAAGAAGGTCGAGTACCCGTGGGATGACGTGCACTTCGTGCCCGCCGCGCAGCTCACCGGATCGCCCGTGCGCCTGAACCGCGTGTTCATGGCCAAGCCCGGCACCTACGATGTCTACATCATGGCCAAGGAGCGCCTGGCCGACAAGGCGCCGAAGAACACCGTGGTCAAGTCCGGCCTGCTCAAGACCAGCGTGACCGTGCCGGATCTGGCGACCGAGTTCACGACGAGCTCGATTCTCGTGGCCGACAAGGTCAACATGCTGACGGCGCCGCTCTCGATGGACGAAGCGCGCGAGCGTCCGTTCGCGTTCGGCACGCAGGAACTCGAGCCGGCCGCCGACATGGAGTTCACGAAGGCCGAGGAGCTCTCGATCTTCTTCCAGGTCTACAACCCCGGCCTCAACGCCGGCGGCAAGCCCGACCTGACGCTCGAATACAACTTCCTCCGCAAGGAAGGCGCCGAAGACAAGTTCTTCAACAAGACGAACCCCCAGGCGATCAACGAGAGCAACCTGCCGCCGCAGTTCGACCCGGCCAAGTTCCCCGTGCCCGGCGGCATCACCGTGCCGCTCAAGAGCTTCCCCGAGGGCGAGTACCGCCTCGAGATCAAGATCACCGACAAGACGTCGAACAAGGTTCTCACCCAGAACGTCAAGTTCAACGTCAAGGCGTAAGGCGTTCGTTCGGCTCGACGTGCCCGCTTCGCGTGCGCCGCGCGAAGCGGGTACTGCATCACAGAGACGGAGCTCCCCATGATCGCGATGCGCGTCTGGCTCCTTTCGGCGACTGCCGCTGCGCTGGTTCTGCCGGCCTCGTCCGTGCACGCGCAGGCGCCGGCCTCCGTCTCTGATTCCCGTCCGGTCGTTCGCCTGGCCGCGGCGTCCGTCGGCACGATCTACGGAGCGGTCGTGGACGATGGCGGCACGCCGGTCGAAGGCGCGGTGGTCTCCGCGCTGGGCGGCGCAACGGCCTTCGCGGTCACCGACAAGACCGGCCAGTATCGCCTCAGCGACCTGCCGCCCGGGCCCTACGTGGTGCGCGCGCACCGCGACGGTTTCGCCGGCGCCCGCAGCACGCTCGTCAACGTGCGCCCCGCTGCGAAGGCGCCCTCGTCCTTCACCCTCCGCCGCATGGAAGACGCGCCGCCCGTGCTCGCAGCCGGCGTCGGCGTGCCCGGCGAGGTCGCGGCGACACCGCGCGACGAGAGCCCGCTTGCCTGGCGCCTGCGCCGCCTGACGCGCAGCGTGCTCAAGGACGACGGCCGCGTGATCACCGACCTCGGCGAGACCAGTGAGTGGTTCGAGGACGCCGGCCCCGGATTCCTGGCGCGGG
>JALHON010000212.1 GCA_022842985.1 Acidobacteriota bacterium
CGCCGCGCCGGTACCGGACGTGGCGCCGGTGCCGAAGCCCCACGTGCCGCCGGCGCCATCACCGCGCCGGCCGCGTGGCCCGGTGCCACTCGCGGCGTGGGCACACGCGGTGGCCGATCAGCCGAAGGTGGAACCGCGGCGCGCCGACAAGCGCGGGTTCTGGCGCGGCATCTTCCGGATGCCGGCCGAGGTCGCGCTCGTCGAGTACGCGCACGGCGCGAAGATCCATCGCCTGCTCATCGAAGCCGGCGACGATCACCTGCCCGACTTCATCTAGCCGGCGGACCGGCGTCCCAGGCGGTGAGCACGGCGTAGAGCGTCGCCAGGACCGGCGTCGCGATGCCGTGCGCCGCCGCGCGCCGCAGCGCCGCGCCGTGCAGCGCCTCGACCTCGATCCGCTTGCCGGCCTCGAGATCGATGAGCAGCGACGAGCGCGTCGTGGGCGGAATGCCGTCCATGTAGGCGGCGAGCGTCTCGAACCGGTCGGCCGAAATCGTCACGCCCTCGGCCGCCGCGATCGCCGCCACTTCGCGGGCCGCTGCATAGAACATCTCGCGCACGTGCGGACGCTGCCAGATCGGACCGATCGGCAGGCGCGCGCCGCCGGTGAAGCCGGCAAAGGGCGCGAGGTAGACGAACTTGTCCCAGATCGGCACGCGCGCATCCGCGACCGGCGTGACCTGGATGTCGGCCGGACGCATCACCTCGGCAATCGCGGCCACGCGCGGTGAGATCACCTGCCGGTCGCCGAACGCTTCGCCGAAGATGATCGAGCGGTGCGTGCCGGTCTGCGTGATGACGCCGGGTGCGGTG
Organism: Acidobacteriota bacterium; assembly: GCA_022842985.1. Taxonomy (GTDB): domain Bacteria; phylum Acidobacteriota; class Vicinamibacteria; order Vicinamibacterales; family UBA2999; genus CADEFD01. The sequence goes on from JALHON010000212.1 coordinate 814, forward strand.
ACCGCCGTGGCCACGTAGGTCGTGCCGCCGAGCACCCGCGCCTCGCCGACGGCCGCGGCGACCTCACGCGCCGAATCGATGCCGTTCTGCAGCGTCAGCACGGCCGTGCCGGGTCCGACGAGCGGGGCCAGCAGCGGCAACGCCGACGGATTGTCGTAGGTCTTGACGGCGAAGACGACGAGGTCCACCGGGCCGATGTCGCGAGGATCGGCGCTCGCGGTGACACGGGCCACGAAGTCGCCGAGCGCGGGGCTCTTCACCTGCAGCCCGTCGCGGCGGATGGCCTCGAGGTGCGCGCCGCGGGCCACGACCGCCACGTCCTGTCCGGCCCGGGCGAGCCGGGCTCCGAAGTAGCCGCCGACGGCCCCTGCTCCCACGATCGCGATTCGCATGCACCACTCCGTCACAGCCGCGCCGGCAGGCGCGGCCGGTCTCGGGTTCTATCACAGCCGGCTCGACCGCCGTCGAACCAGCCCCACGCCGCTGCCGTCTAACCGGAAGCCACCGTCTGCCCGTTCGTCCCTGGAGAGTCCCGTGCGTCTGTGGATCGTGACCTGTCTGCTGGCGGCCCTGCCCTCCCTCACGGCTGCCCAACCCGCCGCGCGGCCGCCCACCGATCTCGATCGGCTGATGGAAGACGTCGTCAGGCGGCGCGACGACAACTGGAAGAAGCTCCAGCAGTACATCCTCACCGAACGCCAGCAGGTCACCGTGACCGGCCCCGACGGGCAGCGCCTCTTCGGCGCGGCGCACGACTACCAGTGGTTCGTGAAGGACGGCTTCTTCATCCGCAGTCCCCTCACGGCCAACGGCGTCACCATCGCCGAGGGCGAACGGCGGCGCTACGAAGCCCGCTACCTGACCCGCATGAAGGAACGCGACGCCCGCAAGGCGAAGCGGGACGCGGAGAAGGGCCTGCCGCCCTCTCCCACCTCACCCGAGGGCGTGGGCGACCTGCTGAGCCAGCAGGCCGAGCCGTCGTTCGTCTCGGCCGCCTACTTCCTCGAGTTCAAGTTCGAACCGGGACGCTACGCCCTGGCCGGGCGCGAGATGCTCGACGGCCGCGAGGTGCTGCGCATCGAGTACCACCCGACGCGCCTCTTCAGCGACGACGAAGAGGTGACGGTCGGGGTGGGTCCGAATGGCGCGAGCGTCAGCCGGAACGAGCGCGAGGCGCGGCGCGAACGGCGGCGGAGCCAGCAGGACCGTGACGAAGACGCGCGCATCGAGCGGCAGATGAACAAGACGGCGCTCATCACGCTGTGGGTGCTGCGCGACGAGCAGCAGATCGTGCGCTACGTGTTCGACAACGTCGACTGGGGCTTCCTGCCCGGCCGGAGCCTGCTGCGGTTCGACGACCTCACGGCGTCGATGCGCATGCACGAAGCCTTCCCCGGCATCTGGCTGCCGCAGGCGATCGCGGCCCGGATCCGCGTGGCGACGGCGCTCGGCCGCACCGGCGCGAGCTACGATGTGACCTACGGTGACTACCGACAGGCCGGCGTCACGGTGCGCGTGAAATGAAGCGCGCCGTACTGTTGCTCGCGTGCGTGTTGCTCGCCGGCGTCCACGCCGGTGCGCAGCCGGTCACGGCGCCGATCGTCGAGATCCGCGTCCACGGCAATCACTCGACGCCGGATGCCGACGTGGTGGCGCTCGCCGCGCTCGCCGTGGGCCAGCCGGCCAGCGACGAGGTGCTCGAGACGGCCCGCGCCCGCATCGAGGCGAGCGGCCGTTTCGAGGCCGTCACGGTGCGCCGCCTCGAACGTTCGATCGACACGCCCAACGACTTCATGGTGCTCGTCGAGGTCACCGAGCGGGCCGGCGTCTCGCCCGACGACCTGACGCCCGGCTGGGTCACGCGCCTCACGAGCGAACGCATGTGGGTGCCGGTCGTGCGCTACGACGAGGGCTACGGCATGACCTACGGGCTGCAGACGGCGCTCGACGGCGCCTTCGGCGGCACGAGCCAGCTCGCGGTACCGGCCACGTGGGGCGGCGAACGGCGCATCGGCATCGAGGGCACCCGCTCGTTCGACGGCCGCGGGGTGTCGCGTGTGCAGGCCGGCGCGGACCTGCGGCGCACGGAGCATCCGGCCTTTGCGGTCGTGGAAGAGCGGGCGCGGATCTTCGGCCGGCTGGAAGGCGCGCTCGCGGCCTCGACGCGTGTGGGCATCGAGGCGGCGCGCGACCGCGTGCGGTTCGACGGCGCGAACGATGACCTCACCCGCCTCACCGCGGACCTCATGGTCGACACGCGCGTGGACCCGGCCTTCCCCAGGAACGCCGTGTGGGGCCGTGCCGCCATCGAGCGGCTGGACGTGGTAACTGGTGTGCGGCGCCGCGTGCGGGCCGATGCCTCGGCCGCGCTCGGCCTGCCCTTCGGCACCGCGGTCACCGTGCGCGGCTTCATCACCTCGGCCGACGGCGCGCTGCCGCGCTACGAGCAGACGATGATCGGCGGCGGGCTGGCGACACGCGGCTACCGGCGCGGCTACCGCGTCGGCGACAACGCCGCCGGCGCCTCGGTGTCGCTCGCCTACCCGTTCGGCTCGCCGCTCGCGATCGTGCGCCACGGCGTGCGCACGTTCGTGGACTGGGGCGCCACCTACGACGCCGGCACGAAGGTAGGCGACGCGACGTTCGACCGCGGCGTCGGCGTGGGCTGGTTCGCGAATCTGATGGCCGTGAACGCCTACGTGGACGTCGGCCGGGCGCGCGGCGGCGACTGGCGCGTGCACGTCAGATTCGGGACTGGATTCTAGAGAACAGGGAACAGGGAACAGGGAGCAGAGCTAGAGCGAGCGACCGTGATCCCTAGTCCCTAAGTCCCTAGTCCCTAAGTCCCTAGGTCCCTAGTCCCTGTTCCCTGCCCTGAGCACGTATCGCCTGATCGCCTGCGCCACGCCGGCTTCGGAGTTGGGCGCGGTCACCGGCAGGCCGAGCGCCAGCAGTTCCGGCTCGGCATTGCCCATCACCACGGCCGTGCCGGCCCAGCGCAGCATGTCCACGTCGTTGTGGTTGTCGCCGATGGCGAAGACTTCGTGGCGCGCCACGCCGAGGTGCCGGGCGATGTCGGCGAGCGCCGGGCCCTTGGTGGCGCCGGCGGCGTTCACGTCCACGAGCGTGAAGTCACGCAGGGGATACGACGTGACCGAGACGGCCATCGCGTGCTGCGCATCCACGGCACCGATGGCGGCCACGACCTCCGTCATCTCGCGCGTGCCGCCGTTGAAGGCCACCTGCACGGGCGGATCCTCGTCGAGCGCCGTCTCGAGGTCGTCGACGGCACGGACGAGGTGGCGGATGCGCTCGTAGTAGCCGCGGCGGTTCGGCGGTTCCCACGACAGGCGATCGAACACCGTCTGCCCTTCGCCGTCGCGGTCGAACTGCATCAGCGTGGACGCGCGCCACGGGCGCGTCGCCTCGAGCACGCGCCGCGCCGTGTCGGGGGCCAGATGCCGCACGGCCAGCGTGCCGCCGCCGCGCACGCGCGCCACCGCGCCGTTGTAGGCGATGAGCGTCAGCGGATCGGGCAGCGCCCCGACGGCCTGGAGCGCGAACGGATAACTCCGGCCGGTGACGACGACCAGGTGGATGCCCTGCCGGGCCGCGGCGACCAGCGCCTCGAGGTTGTCGGCCGGCACGTGCCCGCGCTCGTCGAGCAGCGTGCCGTCGAGGTCGAGCGCGACGAGACGAATCACCCGTTGATGCGCTTCACGAATGCCTGATACGCGTCTGGGTGATGCGACTGCATGTAGGCCGCGAAATCCGTGCCCACACGCTCGAGGTTGGCCATGTAGGACGGGTCCTTGTAGGCCTCGCGGATCCCCGGCAGCACCACGCGCAGCCGCTCGAAGACGACCAGCAGCTCGCGGCCGCTCTGGAAGAACAGCTCCTTGTTGAGCACGCCGGTGACGATGAACGACGCCACCATGTCCCAGTAGGAGATCACCATGCGGTACGAGGCGTTTTCGGGGCTGCCCGGGGGCACGAGCGTGGCCAGATCTTCCCACTTCTTCGGCCGGAAATTGGCCGTGAACCAGGCCCTGGCCTCGCGCATGCGCTCGTCGCGGCGCATCTCGTAGAGCCTCAGGATGAGGTTCGCATCGTCGTATGTGGGTCTCGATACCATGCCGTCGCCTCGGGAAGATGTGGACAGTGCCGATACAATAGTCGAGATATGAATCCGTGGGACGAGATTAGCGGCGCCAACGCCGGTTACGTACTCGAACTGTACGAGCGTTACCAGAGCGACCCCGGCTCCGTCGACGATGAGACCCGTGCGGCCTTCCGCACCTGGACACCGCCGCCGGTCAGCACCGCGGCGCCTGCCGCCGGCGCGGCCACCGCGACGAGCGACGTCAACGCGGCCATCGCCGCCGTGACACTCGCCGAGTCGATTCGCCGCTACGGCCATCTGGCCGCGGCGCTCGACCCGATCGGCTTCAATCGCCCGGTGGGCGATCCGTCGCTGCATCCGCAGGCGCACGGCCTCACGACCGACACGCTGAAGGCGCTGCCGGCGAGCATCGTCGGCGGTCCCGTCGCCGCCGGCGCGGCCAACGCGTTCGAGGCCATCGAACGGCTGCGCGCCGTCTACTGCGCCACGAGCGGCCACGACTTCGCCCAGGTGTTCGTGCCCGACGAACGCGTGTGGCTGCGCGAAGCCGTCGAAGCGCGGCGCTTCCGCCCGCCCACCGACCCCATCGACAGCCGCGAGCTGCTCGACCGCATCACGCAGGTCGAGGTGTTCGAGCGCTTCCTGCAGCGCACGTTCCCGGGCAAGACGCGCTTCTCGATCGAAGGCCTCGATCTGATGATCCCGGTGCTCGACGAGATCATCGCCGACGCCGCCGCCTCGGGCGTGAAGCACGTGCTCATCGCCATGGCCCACCGCGGCCGCCTCAACGTGCTCGCGCACGTGATGCGCAAGCCGTATCCGCAGATCCTCGCGGAGTTCAAGGACCCGCTCTTCTCGCGCAGCAGCCGCATCGACCTCGGCTGGATGGGCGACGTGAAGTACCACGCCGGCGCGCGCGTGGAACATCCCGACCGCCCGCAGACGCTCGTCATCTCGATGCCGCCCAACCCGAGCCACCTCGAGGCGGTCGATCCGCTGCTCGTCGGCATGGCCCGCGCGGCCGCGACCTCCACGAGCGCTCCCGGCGCGCCGGTGCTCAAGCCGCAGGAAGTGCTCGGCATCCTCATCCACGGCGACGCGGCGTTCCCCGGCCAGGGCATCGTCGCCGAAACGCTGAACCTGTCGCGCCTCACCGGCTGGAACGTCGGCGGCACGATCCACATCATCGCCAACAACCAGCTCGGTTTCACCGCCGATCCGCACGAGTCGTTCTCGACCAGCTACGCGAGCGGCCTCGCGCGCGGCTTCAAGATCCCGATCGTGCACGTCAACGCCGACGACCCGGTGGCCTGCATCGAAGCGGCACGGCTGTCGTGGGCCTACCGGCAGCGCTTCCAGCTCGACTTCCTCATCGACCTCGTCGGCTACCGCCGTCACGGCCACAACGAGGGTGACGAACCGGCCTTCACGCAGCCGCAGCTCTACCAGCGCGTGAGCGACCATCCCACCGTGCGCCAGCAGTACGCCGAGGCGCTCGTGGCAAGCGGCGCCGTGCCGGCGACGCTGCCGGACGAACTGGTCGCGAAACACGCCGCGGTGATGGAAGCGGCCTACGCCGGCCTCAAGCCGGAAGAACACTACATCCCCGAAGTGCCGGTCGTGCCGCCGAGCGGCGCCGCCGCGCGCGTCGACACCGCCGTGCCGCTCGAACGCCTCGTGGCACTGAACGACGCGCTGTCGCAGGTGCCGGCCGGCTTCACCGTGCACAAGAAGCTCGAACGCGGCCGCGAACGCAAGAAGGGCATGCTCGCGACGCCCGACGAGCCGACGATCGACTGGTCGGCGGCCGAGGAACTGGCGCTCGCCACGGCGCTCGCCGACGGCATTCCCGTGCGCTTCACGGGCGAGGACGTCGAACGCGGCACGTTCAGCCATCGCCACGCGGTGCTGCACGACGCGGTGACCGGCGACAAGCACGTGCCGCTGCAGGCGCTGCCACAGTCGAAGGCCGCCTTCGAGATCCACAACAGCGCCCTCTCGGAACTGGCCGTGCTCGGCTTCGAACTCGGCTACAACCTGCAGGAGCCGAAGCGGCTCGTGCTGTGGGAAGCGCAGTACGGCGACTTCATCAACGGCGCGCAGACCATCCTCGACGAGTACCTGATGTCGGGCCGCGCCAAGTGGGGCATGGCGCCGTCGGTGGTGCTGCTGCTGCCGCACGGCTACGAAGGCCAGGGGCCGGATCACTCGAGCGCGCGCGTCGAGCGCTTCCTGCAGCTCGCCGCCGACACCAACGTGCGGATCGTGAACTGCACGACCGCCGCGCAGTACTTCCACGTGCTGCGGCGTCAGGCGCTGCTGCTCGACACCGACCCGCTGCCGCTCATCATCCTCACGCCGAAGAGCCTGCTGCGGCACCCGATGGTGGCCTCGCCGGCGCGCCATCTCGCCGAAGGCCGCTTCCAGAAGGTCATCGACGACGCCGTCACGGCGAAGACGCCGGCAAAGGTGAAGCGCCTCGTGCTCTGCAGCGGCAAGGTCTACGTGGACCTGGTGTCGAGCGAGGCGCGCAAGGCCAGCAGCAGCGTGGCCATCGCCCGCGTCGAACAGCTCTACCCGTTCCCCGCCGAACAGGTGCGCGCGCTCTTCGAGCGCTACACGAAGCTCAAGGAAGTCTGCTGGGTGCAGGAAGAGCCGGAGAACATGGGCGGCTGGGACTTCGTCCGCGGCGAGCTCGAACGGCTCATCGACGGCCGCTGGCCGCTGCGCTACGTCGGCCGCGTCCGCAACTCGAGCCCGTCGGAGGGCTCGGCGGCGTGGCATCAGGTCAATCAGCGGGCGCTCGTCGCCCAGGCCTTCGAAGACAAGGCCGATGTGCCCGACGCCACGCGCGTCGTCGCCAAACAGGTCTAAAGAACAGGGACGAGGGATCAGGGAACAGGGACCAGGACGCGCCGACGTCACGTGAGGTCCTTTGTCCCTGGTCCCTGGTCCCCAGTCCCTGAAGGGGATCGAATGATGAACATCGTTGTTCCGGAACTGGGTGAGTCGGTGGTCGAAGCGCGCATCGCGCGCTGGCTCAAGAAGGAAGGCGACCAGGTCGCCCTGGGCGAGGCGCTCGTCGAGCTCGAGACCGAGAAGATCGACCTCGAGGTGAGCGCCGATCGTGCCGGCCTGCTCACGAGCATCAAGCATCCCGAAGGCGCCGACGTGAAGGTGGGCGAGGTGCTGGCGCTGCTCGACCCGTCGAAGGCGGCCGCCGCCCCGACAGCGCCGGCGGCCACAGCCGCT
>JALHON010000213.1 GCA_022842985.1 Acidobacteriota bacterium
GGCCCTGCCGCCAGCGCGGCGCCGAACTGTCGCGCGGCCTCGCGCACCCGCCGCACGTGGTCCGGCCCCATGCGGATGAGGTGTTTCTGCGCGGCCGGCAGCCGTTCGAACGCCGGATCGGCATAGGCGTAGCCGCCCACGCCGGGCACGAGTGCGGCATCCGCCGGCACGTCGGGCGTCGTGACCACGACGGCGACCGCCTGTCGGACCGCGTCGTCGAAGCGGCCCTCGGCATGCCCCTGTGCCACCCACGCCTCCACGAGGCGCGGACGCAATGTGGTGAACGCAGAGGCGGCCGTGGCCGGGTTCACCGTGGCGACCGCGGCGACGAGTGGCGCGTAGCGTGTGGTCGTGGCCGGGTCGAGCCGCGCCACGCCCCCCGCGCGCGTCACCGCGAAGCCCTGCGTGGGCCGCAGCACCGCCAGGTCACGCGCCGGCGACTGGCCGGCCGCGAGCCGATCGATGGCCGTGACCAGAGCGCCCACGAGGTCGTCGGTGGCCAGCCACTTGAGGAGTTCGGGGTGCGTGCCGAGTGTCGCGAAGAGCTGGCGCACGTAGGGATCCATCTCGGCGAGTGGTGGCAGCGGCGGTGTGGCGGGGGTGGCCTCCGCGAGCGCCCCGGTGGCCACGGCGGGCGGAGACGCCGCGGCGGCCGCCGAGACGGCGTCGGCCGCGCGCTGGCGCGTCACCACATACCAGATGCCGGCACCCGCGATGAGCGCGGCCAGCACGCCGAACCACACGACCCTCGGCCCTGGGGAGGACGGAGCGGAGGGCGCCATCTCTGCCGTGTCCCCGCGCCCGGTGTCGAGCGGAAGATCGTCGAGCGAAGCCATGGTCGCCTCCTGCCCTGAGCGTGTCAGAAGGCGCACCACCGTGCAAGCGGCACTGCAGAACCGGCGGCGGTGGCCGATTGGTGCCTCGTGAGCTCATCCGGTGCTCCCGTCATTCGTCGTGCCTCGAAGGTCGTCTGGGGCGCCGTGTTGCTGACCGTGCTCGCCGCGCCGGCGCCGCTCCTGGCGCAGCCCGTCGTGGCGCAGCGCGTCGTGGCCGCCGACCCGGCCACGCTCGGGCCGATTCCCGCGCCGAAAGGCTGCGTCGGCATGCCCGGCGCGCCCCGCGACGTCATCTTCGACGTGCGGGGCGGCGCCCTGCCCGTGGCCGCCCTCGCCATCGAGATCACGGCCACGCATGCGTTCGTTGGTGACCTCGATGCCGAACTCATCGCGCCGTCGGGACTGTCGGCGATGCTCTTCTCGCACACCGGCATCGGCGCCGGCGCCGATCCGCTGTGGGGAGCCAACGTGCATCTCGACGGCACCTACACATTCGCCGACACGGCGTCGGCCGACTGGGACGCCGCCGCTGATGTGACGCACCACGACAGCCCCGTCATCGACAGCGGCGCGTATCGCGCCGCGCTCGCCGCGACGTTCTTCGGCGCGCCGTCGGTCGGCCGCTGGACGCTGCGCCTCACGGATCGCTGCGAGACCGAGAACGGCGTCATCTCGGCGGCCGTGCTGCGCGTGACCACGCTGCAGACCACGCGGCAGTAGCCGCGAGCACCCGCTAGCGGCGCGCGGCGCGCGCCATCGCCAGATTGCGCGTGGCGTCTTCGAAGCCGGGCCGCATGCGCAGCGCGGCCTCGAACTGCGTGATGGCGCGATCGAGATCGCCGAGCGAGCCGTAGGCGATGCCGAGATTGTTGGCGGCCTCGGCGTAGTCGGGCCGCACCCGGAGCGCGTTGGCGAAGGCGGTGACGGCCTCCGCATGCCGGTTCCGTTCGAGCAGGAAGATCCCGAGGTCGTAGTGCGACTCGGCATCGGCGGCGGCGAGCGCCGCCGCCTGCGACAGCGCCGCGAACGCGCCAGCGTCGTCGCCAAGCGAGGCGCGCACGTTGCCGAGATTGCGCCAGGCCTTCGGCGAGGCCGGATCGAGCGCGGCGGCGCGTTCGAAGGCCACGGCCGCCTCGGCGAGCTGGCCCTTCTCGACGAGCGCGAGGCCGAGGTTGTTCTGGACGCCCGCCGAGTCTGGCGTGCCCACCGCCGCCTTGCGCAGGTGCGCGGCTGCCTCGTCGGGCCGGCCCACGGCGAGCAGCGCGTTGGCGACGTTGTAGTGCAGGTCGGGGTAGTCGTCGCGCAGCGCGAGGCCGTCGCGATAGGCGCGGATGGCCTCGTCGGTGCGGCCCGCGGCGCGCAGCGTGACGCCCAGGTTGTTGAAGGCCGGCACGTAATCGGGCTGCACGTCGATGGCGCGCCGGTAGCGCGCGATCGCCTCGTCGTGGCGGCCCGCTTCGTAGAGCGCGGTGCCGAGATTGGTCTCGGTGATGGCGCGGCTGCGTGAGGCCGAGAGCAGTGGCACCTGGCACACGGCAGCGACGGCGAGTGTGCCGACGCCGGCCAGGACGAGCCGCGGCCGCGGCGTCGATGCGACGAGGCGCGGCAGGGCCGCCAGTCCCGCCGCCGCGAAGAGCACGAGCAGCGGCACGAGCGGATAGCGATACCGCGCGAACACGTAGAACGCCACGGTCGAGGCCGCGAAGGCCAGCGCCATGGCGAGGAACACGGCCAGACGCCGCCGATCGGCCCACGTGGCCCACACACCGAAGACGGCGAGCGGCACGAGCACGCCGAAATGCGTCGCCACGCCGAGCAGCCGCAGTGGCCACGACCACTCGGCATACGACTCCTGGCTCTCGGTGTCGATGGCCTCGCGCGCGTTCACGAGCAGCGCCGCCTTGCGCGCCATGAGTGCGAGCCACGCGCCGGGCTGCTCCGTGATGAAGGCCATGGCCTGGTCCGTCCAGTACGACGACACCTCGGCCGGCGTGAGCGTGCGCCCGGCGGCGCGTTCGGCCAGTTCGGTGGCATCGATGCGCTCGAACTCGGGTGAGCCGCGGCCGAACCGCAGCGACTGGTAGGAGCCATCGGCCCCGGCGTTGTTGCCGATGTAGAAGTTGGGACCGAACTGCGACGTCGTCAGGTACACCTCGCCGCTCACGGCGAAGTTGCGCGCGGCAACCGGCGCGAGTGCCACGACGACGCCCGCGAGGAAGAGGGCGAGCGCCCGCGCGCGGCCGACGCGCGCGGCTGGTGCGGCGAGCCCGATCCACGCCGCGATGACGGCCACGAGCACGAGCGCGTTCTCGCGGGTGAGCGCCAGCGCTCCCGCGGCGAGTCCGGCCAGCGCCCACCAGCGCCGCCGGTCGTCGCCGGTGAGCACGAACGCGACGGCCGTGATGATGCCGGTGACGAAGCAGACGTCGAGCACCGACTTCTGCAGCAGGCTGTCGAGGAAGATTGCCGGCGCGTAGAGCGCCAGTGTCAGCCCGGCGATGAGGCCGGCGCGCGGGCCGAAGAGCCGCGCCGCGCCCACGGCGAGCAGCGCCGCCGACGCCGCGCCGATGACGGCCTGCACGAGGCGCGCGGTGCCCGGGTCCGCGCCGAACACGGCGTAGACGACGCCGAGGACATACGGATAGAGCGGCGCCTGGTAGAAGACGTCGGTGCCGATCCAGTCGCCGGCGGCGAGGCGCCGGGCCCATTGGTCGTAGCCGCGCGCGTCGCCCATGAGTACCGAGAAGTAGGGCGTGCCCGTCATCTGCCAGAGGTGCAGGAGGCGGACGGTCAGGGCCACCCCGAAGACCAGCGCGACCCGTCCGGCCAGCCCTGGACGCGGTGGTCCAGACGAGCTGGCGGACGACGGCACCGGGGCCCCGGCGGGGTGTCTGCGGGGGCGGGAGGGGTGTGGGGACACAGGGCGGGTGGGTGACGAGCCCGATTATGGCCGGGCATCCGCGCCCGCCTCAAGGACACCCGCGCTGCCGGCCCGGCCGGCCTCCCGGCCGTGCCGCCGCGTCGCGTTCCGTGCAGACCGGCCTCCGGGGGAGCCGGTTCATGCGTGTACCTGATTGCAACGAGCGGGACAACTGACTAGAATCCCGGGGTTGAGCGGGGAATCGTCCGCGGCGGTTGCGAATTTTTCTGCCAGTCGAGGAGGCGGGACATGCGTCGTATGAATCCGTGGGTGCTGTCGGGCGTGCTGGGCATGCTCGCGGCCAGCGCGCTGCCGGCGGCGGCGCAGAATGCCGGCGCATCGCCGACGTTCTCGAAGGACATCGCGCCGATCTTCCAGGCGAAGTGCCAGGCGTGCCATCAGCCCGAGTCGATCGCGCCGATGTCGCTCGTCACCTACCAGCAGGCGCGCCCGTGGGCGCGCTCGATCAAGGACCGCGTCTCGCGCCGGCAGATGCCGCCCTGGCACATCGACCCGTCGGTCGGCGTGCAGAAGTTCAAGAACGACATGTCGCTCAGCGACGCGCAGATCGAGACCATCGTGAAGTGGGTCGATGCCGGCGCGCCGCAGGGTGACCCGAAGGATCTGCCGCCCGCCAAGCCGCTCGTCACGAACAACGAGTGGCAGGGCGTGATGGACGGCTTCGGTCCGCCCGACGTCGTCATCAAGTCGTCGGAGTACAAGATGCCGGCCGTGGGCCAGGACGTCTGGTACCGCCCGATGTCCGACATCCCGATTACCGAGCCGCGCTGGATCAAGATGGTGGAAATCCGCCCCACCAACCTCAAGGCCCGCAAGATCCTGCACCACTCGATCGCCTACCTGCTGCTCAACGGCGATACCGAAGCCGTGAACACCGGCACCGCCACCTACGGCCTCAACCCGTCGACGGCGCGCGAAGACCTGGTCAACCGCCGTCCGCAGCTGATGGAATGGGCGATCGGCAAGGGCTACGACCGCTTCGCCGAGGGCACGGGCAAGCTCATCGTCCCCGGCCAGCAGATCTCGTGGGACCAGCACCTCCACGCCGTGGGCGAGGAGATCAGCGGCGGTTCGGAGATCGGCCTGTGGTTCTACCCGAAGGGCCAGGAGCCGAAGAAGCGCAGCTACCTGATTGGCTTCACCGGCCTGCGTGAACGTGAGTTCCTCGACATCCCGCCCAACTCGGTGGCCTACACCGAGGGCTTCACGGTGCTCAAGGAAAACACGATGATCACCAACTTCCAGCCGCACTTCCACCTGCGTGGCAAGGCGATGAAGGTCGAAGCCATCAAGCCCGACGGCGGCCGCGAGATCGTGAGCTACGTCGGCAACTTCAACTTCAACTGGATGACCAACTACATCTACCAGGATGACGCGGCGCCCATCTATCCGAAGGGCACGATCATCCAGGTGAGCGCGTGGTACGACAACACCACCGCCAACAAGGACAATCCGGATCCGGAACAGTGGGTGGGCTACGGCGACCGCACGGTCGACGAAATGGCGCACGCCTGGATGAACGTCGTCTACTACACCGACGACGAGTACAAGGCGATCCTGGCCGAACGCAAGGCCAAGGCCGCGACGTCCGACCGCGACCGTCAGTAGCCAGGGAGTCTCCGCGCATGACCGTCGTTCGTCACGCGTCGCAGTTCCTCTGCGGCGTCGTTCTTCTGGCCGGGGGAGCGTGGGTGTCTGCACAGCAGGCGCCCGCGATCCCCTACGAGCCTCCCAAGCAGTTCGGCACGAGTGTCACGGGCGCCTTCGAGGGCTGGTTCGACAGCGCCGACGGCACCCATAACTTCCTCGTCGGCTACTTCAACCGCAACCTGAAGCAGGCGCTGGACGTGCCGATTGGCCCGAACAACCGCATCGAGCCGGGCGGGCCCGACATGGGCCAGCCCACGCACTTCCTGCCGCACCGCCGCACCGGCATCTTCGTGGTGCAGGTGCCGAAGACGTTCACGCCCGACCAGAAGCTCACCTGGACGATCACGGTGAACGGCCAGACCACGCAGATTCCGCTGCGGCTGCACCGCGACTACAACGTCAATCCGTTCTCGGAGGTCGCCGTCGGCAACACGCCGCCGGTCGTCAAGCTCGCCGCCAACGGCGTGGCGATTCAGGGGCCGGTGGCGCTGCTGAGCAAGGCGCCGACGGTCACGGCCACGGTGGGCACGCCGCTCACGCTCTCCGCGTCGGTTGACGACGACGGCAAGTTCGCCAGCGCCACGATGGCGCCGGTGGGCGCCGACCGTTCGCCGGTGAACCTGCGGTGGAGCAAGTACCGCGGCCCGGGCGCGGTGTCCTTCGAGGCCGCTGAGCCGAAGCTCCAGGTGACGAAGGGCGGCGAGATCAACAAGCCGTTCAGCGGCACGGGGACGACCACGGCGAAGTTCAGCGCGCCTGGTGAGTATGCGCTCCAGCTGCTCGCGACCGACTACTCGGGCGAAGGCGGCAACGGCGAAGTCTGCTGCTGGACGAACGCCTATCTGAAGGTCACCGTCAAGTAACGCGCGATCCGTCCGGGACTCGGGTCCCGGGGCTCGGGACTGCATCGCAACGGGGGCCAGGTCACGAGGTGACCTGGCCCTTCGTTCGTACAGCGGCCTACGCGGGGCGCGCGTAGACGTAGTCGCCGACGCGGTCCACGGCGACGGGCACGTCGAACAGGGCGCCCAGGTGCTCGGCGGTGAGCATCGCGGCCGTCGGGCCATCGGCTGCCACCCGGCCGTGCTTCAGCAACAGCACGCGGCCAATCTCCGGCACGATTTCTTCCGTGTGGTGTGTCACGAGCACGAGCGTCGTGCCGGTGCGCGCGACGCCGCGCACACGCTCCATGAAGTCGTGCCGCGCCGCCAGATCGAGGCCGGACGTCGGCTCATCGAGCACGAGCACGTCGGGCCGGGTCACCATCACCCGCGCCAGCATCACCCGCCGCGCCTCTCCCCCTGACATCTCGTGCAGATGCCGCGCCGCCAGGTGACCGGCGCCCACGAGGGCCAGCGCCTCGGCGGTGGCCGCGCGCATCGCCTCCGTCACCACGCCGTAGCGCAGCACGCCGTGCGAGGTGAAGAAGGCGGAGAGCACCGCGGCCTCCCCCGTGATCCAGCCCTCGCTGTTGCCGGCGACGAACTTCTGGTGCAGTGACGCCGAGACGATGCCGAGCCGGCTGCGCAGCGTGGAGACGTCCCAGCGGTCGTGTCCGAGCACGCGCACGGGCGGCGTGCCGTCGTCGAGCGGCACGGCTCGTTCGTGATGCGTGAGCAGCGCCACGAGCATCGACTTGCCGGCGCCGTTCGGTCCGAGGATGGCCGTGTGGCCACCCTGCGGGATGGTGAGCGAAAGGCGGTCCAGGACGGGGCGCCCGTCCTTCATCACGGTGGCGTTGGTCAGTTCGAGGAGCGGCGCGGACACGCGCGCGATGATCGCACATCCCGCGGCCGCCCGGCCGGTGTAGCATGCGCGCCATGGCGACCCGAGTCCTGCTCCCGCGCGTGTTGATGCCGTTCGTCCTGGTGCTGATGCTGGTGGTGCCGGCCCATCCGCAAGGGCAGGGCCGCGCCTCCGCCACGCCCGTCGCGCCGGCGGCGAGCGCCGGCAAGGGCGATCCGCGCTTCGTCGGCCATTGGCGTCTGGTGTCGTTCGTGAACATCGACGAGCGCGGCGCGACGACGCCCAACCGCTACGCCGGCGGACGGATCCTGTACGACGCTGCCGGCCAGATGGCCGCGCAGCTTACCTTTGCCAATCGCGCCCGGCTGTCGTCGCCGGCCACCGAGGCCGAGCGCGCGGCAGCCTACAACGGCTACCTCTCGTACTACGGGGCCTACGAGATCGACGAGGCGACGCGGAAAGTGACGCACCACGTCGAGGCCTCGACCAACCCGAACTGGCCCGGCACGGACCTCATCCGCTACTTCGAGTTCGCCGACGGCGGCGAGACCCTGAAGCTGTCCATCCGGAACGAGTCGGGGCGCACGACAGGCACGCTCACCTGGGCGCGCATCCGCTAGGCGCTACTTGCCGTCGAGCGTGAACGCGAAGACCTTGCCGCCGTTCATCCCCGACATCACGGCGATGTACTGCTTGCCGTCGATCTCGTAGCTGACCGGCGTCGCGACACCCGTCATGAGCTTGTGCTGCCAGAGCGTCTTGCCGGTGGCCGGGTCGAGCGCGTAGAACACGCCGCCGTTGTCGCCCACGAACACCAGCTGCCCGGCCGTCGAGAGCGCGCCGCCGCTCGGGCGGAAGTCGATGCGCCAGCGCTCCTTGTTGGCCACCGGATCCCATGCGAGGAAGAAGCCGCGCGTGGGGGGCGGCGGCGTGGCGGCTGCGCCGGCGGGCGCCGCCGTGACGGCACCGACACCGGGGTTGGCTGCG
>JALHON010000214.1 GCA_022842985.1 Acidobacteriota bacterium
GCGCTGCCGCGCAGCGGGCGCAGCTCGCGCTCGCCGACATCGACGGCGACAGCGCGTTCGAGCTGCTGGTGGCGTCCGCGCGCACGTGGGAGGCGTATGCCGTGCCGCTCACCGGCAACGCGACGGCCGTGGCCGACGGCGGCACCGATGCCGTGGCCTGGACGCCGGCGACGCTCGATCCCGCGCGCGGGCCGTCGGTCGTGGGCCTGACCGCCGCCGGCCTCGTGACGTGGGCGCCCGGGCGCGGCCGTCACCCCTTCACCGCCATCGCCACGACCGGACGGTCGCAGTCGAGCGATCAGCGGCGTTCGAACGTCTCGGGCATCGGGACGAAGGTCGCCGTGCGCACGGGCGCCCGGTGGACGGCCTTCGACACCGCCAGCCTGCAGTCGGGCGGCGGCCAGAACCTGCAGCCCGTGGCCGTGGGACTCGGCGGGGCGCCGCGCGCCGACCTCGTGTCGCTCGTCTGGTCGGACGGCATCCTCCAGTCGGAGCTGCAGCTCGACGCCGGCCGGCTGCACGTCATCGAGGAAACACAGCGGCAGCTCTCGAGCTGCCCCGTGCTCTTCGCGTTCGACGGCACGACGACGCGCTTCGTGACCGACATCCTCGGCGTGGGCGGCATCGGGTTCTTCGAACGCCCCGGTGTCTACAGTGCCCCGTTCCCGCGCGAACACGTGCTGCTGCCCGAGGGCCTCGCGGCCGTGACCGGCGGACGCTACCGGCTCACCGTAGGCGAGCCCATGGAGGAAGTGGCCTACCTCGACCAGCTCGCGCTCGGCGCCTACGACCTGCCGCCCGGCTGGCAGATGGCCCTCGACGAGCGCAAGGCGATCGCCGGCGCGCCGCCGACCGGCGCGCCGATCTTCTTCCGCGAGGAACGCCTGCCCGTGCGCGCGGTGAATGACCGTGGTGACGACGTGACCGCGCGCGTCAGCGCGGCGGACCAGATGGCGCCGCCGCCCGGCACGCCCGACCCGCGCTTCATCGGCCGCACGACCCGGCATACGCTGACCCTCACGTTCGCTCGGCCCATCGATCGCGGCCCAGGGCGCCCCGTGCTGATGATCGACGGCTGGGTGGAGTATCCGTACGCGCAGACCGTGTTCGCGGCGTGGCAGGCCGACGCGCCCTTCGAAGCGCCGACGCTCGAAGCGCGCGGGCCCGATGGCCGCTGGCGGGTCGTGGCGCCCGATTTCGGCTACCCCGCCGGCATGCCGCGGCGCATGACGCTGCCGCTGCCGCCACTGCCCGCCGGCACCGACGCCCTGCGCCTCACGACATCGCAGGAGATCTACTGGGATCGCGTGGCCGTCGTCTACGACGAGCCGCTGCCCACTGCCGTCGTGCACGAGCTGCCGCTCGCCTCCGCCGTGCTGCGCGAATCCGGCTTCGCGCGCCGCACCACGGGACCGCAGCGCACACCGGCCTACGACTACGATCGCCGCGCGCCGCTCTGGGACACGCGCCACCCGCGCGGCTGGTACACCGCGTTCGGCGATGCCGCGCCGCTCGTCACCGCTGCCGACGACGCGCTCGCCATCATCGGCCCCGGCGAAGAGGTGACGGTCGAGTTCACGGCGCCACCGGCGCCGGTGCCCTCCGGCTGGACGCGCCGGCTGGTGCTGCGGGCCCGGGGCTGGTGCAAGGACATGGATCTCTACACGCGTGACGGCGACACGGTGGCGCCCCTGCCAGGCGACGACACCGCGGCCCGTGCACGCCTGCATCGCGCCTACAATACGCGCTTCGAGAGCGGACGATGAGCCCCACCCCGGCGCGGACCCACGTCATCGGCGGCAGCGCGCGGTTGCTGCTGCGGGTGACCTATGTGCTCGTCGCGGTGCTCACGGCATCCGCGTTGTATCTCGGCGCCGTGACCGGCGCCGACTGGCTGCGCGGCACGAGCCACCAGGGCTACGTGTATCAGTGGGCCCTCATCACCCACCTCGCCGTCGGGCTGCTCGTCGTCGTGCCCTTCGTGCCCTTCGCCCTCGTGCACGCGCTCGCGGCGCGCACCCATCCCAACCGCCGGGCCGCGCGCGTCGGGTATCTGCTGGCGGCGCTCGCGGCCATCGTGCTCGTGACGGGCGTCGCGCTCATGCGCGTGGCCGGCATCGAGCTGCGGCAGCCACTCACCCGCACGGCCGTCTACTGGCTGCACGTCGTCGCGCCGGTGGCGGTGTTCTGGGCCTTCCGGCTGCACCGCCGTCGCGGGCGTCGTCTCGAGCCGGCGGCCGTGTGGACGTGGAGCCTCGTGACCGTCACCGCCGTGGCCCTGACCGCGGTGGTCGATCTGCGCGTGAGCCGGCAGCCGCTGCCGCCCGGCGAGCAGGCCTCGTTCCTGCCGTCGTTCGCCCGCACGTCCACCGGCCGCACCATCGCGGCCGAGGCGCTGATGCGCGACGACTACTGCGCCGAATGCCACAAGGACGCGCACACCGGGTGGCTCTCGAGCGCGCACCGCTTCAGCTCGTTCAACAACGCCGTCTACGCCGCCAGCGTGAAGGAAACGCGCAAGGTGATGCTGGCGCGTGACGGCACGGTGGATGCCAGCCGCTGGTGCGCCGGCTGCCACGACCCCGTGCCCCTCTTCTCGGGCGCCTTCTCGCGCGCCGACTTCGACACCGACCGCGATCCCACGTCGCAGGCCGGCATCACCTGCACGGCCTGCCATGCCATCGACCGCGTGAACAGCACGCGCGGCAACGGCGACTACACGATCGCCGAGCCGCAGCACTATCCGTTCGCCTTCAGCAGCAGCCCCGCGCTGCGCGCGCTCAGCCAGCAGCTCATCAAGGCCAAACCCGCCTTCCACAAGGCCACGTTCCTGAAGCCCCTGCATCGCACGGCGGAGTTCTGCTCCACCTGCCACAAGGTGCACATCCCCGGCGCGCTCAACGACTACAAGGAGTTCCTGCGCGGCCAGAACCACTACGACAGCTTCATCCTGAGCGGCGTCTCCGGCCGCGGCGCGCGGGCGTTCTATTACCCGCCGCAGGCGCAGGACCGCTGCGCCGGCTGTCACATGCCGCTGCAGACCTCGCGCGACTTCGGCGCACAGGCCTTCGACGCGACCGGCGCGCTGCAGATCCACGACCATCGCTTCACCGGCGCCAACACCGGTGTGCCGCATCTGCGCGGCGACACGGCCACCGTGGCCGCGCAACAGGCCTTCCTCGACAAGGTCGTCACGCTGGATCTCTTCGGCGTGCGCGAAGGCGGCACCATCGACGGCCGCCTCGTTGGTCCGCTCGGCGCCGCGGCGCCGGCGCTCACGCCCGGCACGCGTTACCTGACGGAACTCGTCGTGCGCACGCGCAAGGTCGGGCACCACTTCACGCAGGGCACGGCCGATTCGAACGAGGTCTGGGTGCAGGTCACGGTGAAGGCCGGCGACACGGTCATCGGCCAGAGCGGCGCCATCGCGCCCGATGGCCGCGTCGATCCGTGGGCCCATTTCACCAACATCTACATGCTCGATCGCGAGGCGCGGAAGGTCGACCGCCGCAACGTGCAGGACATCTACGTGCCGCTCTACGACAAGCAGATCCCGCCCGGCGCCGCCCAGGTCGTGCACTACGCCTTCGACGTGCCGCGCGGCACGAGCGGCCCGATCACCATCGAGGCGCGGCTGCTCTACCGCAAGTTCGACCTGACGATGATGCGCTTCGTGAAGGGCGACGACTACCGGATGGATCTGCCCGTCACGACGATCGCCACCGCCGCCGCCCGCTTCCCCGGCCAGCCGGAAGGAGCCACGGCGCAACCCGCGTGGGAGCGCTGGAACGACTACGGCATCGGGCTGCTGCTCGAAGGCAACGCCGGCAGCGACAAGGGCGAGCTGCGGCAGGCGGAAGCGGCCTTCGCCGAAGTAGAGCGGCTTGGCCGGCCCGAAGGTCCGCTGAACCTCGCGCGTGTGCTCCACAAGGAAGGCCGGCTGGATGAAGCCGCGCAGGCGCTGAGACGCGCGGCGGCGGCCGGCGCCGCGCCGTGGACGGTGGCGTGGATGAACGGCCTCGTGAACAAGGAGAACGGCCATCTCGACGAGGCCATCGCCAACTTCACCGCCGCACTCGACGCGACCTCACCGGACCTCACGGCCCGCGGTTTCGACTTCAGCCGCGACTACGAGGTGCTGAACGAGCTGGGCCTCACACTCTTCGAGCGCGCCAAACAGGAGCGCGGTGCGGCGCGGGCCGAGGCGCGGCGCGCGCTGCTCGAGCGGGCCGTCGCCGCCTTCGAGCGCACGCTGGCCATCGACAGCGAGAACGTCACGGCGCACTACGCCCTGGGCGTCATCCACGCGGACCTCGGTCACGCCACCGAGGCGGCCCGCCACCGCGACGCACACCTGCGCTACACCGCCGATGAGCAGTCGCGCAGCCGCGTCATCGCCCGCCACCGGGCGGCGAATCCGCCGGCCAATCACGCGGCGCAGTCGGTCGTGATCTACGATCTGCAGCGAAAGGATCCGCCGCCGGCCACGCCGGCCGCGCGCCCCACCCTGCCGTGAGCACATCGTCCCGTCCGTCGCGCCCGCTCGTCGCCGCCCTCGTCGTCGTGGTGGCGGCCCTGGGCCTCTGGTTCATGCGCCGCACGCCGTCGACGCCGGTCTCGTCCGGGCCTGCTGCGAGCGAGCGGGCCGCGGCCACGGCACCGCCCGCCCGCTTCGCGGACATCACGACCGAGGCCGGCCTGGGCGGCTTCGTGCGCCTGAACGGCGCCACCGGGGACAAGCTGCTGCCCGAAACCACGGGCGGCGGCGGCGCCTTCGTGGACGTGGACAACGACGGCGATCTCGACGTCGTGCTCGTAAACGGCCGCGCCTGGCCGTGGACGAAGGACGCCGGCGCCGCGCCGCGCTCGACCGTCGTGCTCTACACGAACGACGGCACGGGCCACTTCACCGACACGACGGCGGCCGCCGGGCTGGCCGTGCAGCGCTACGGCATGGGCATCGCCGCCGGCGACTTCGACAACGACGGCTGGACCGACCTCTACATCACGGCCGTGGGCCAGAACGTGCTGCTCGAAAACGTCGGCGGACGTTTCCACGACATCACGGCCAGCGCGGGTGTGGCCGGGCGCGCCGACCAGTGGAGCACCTGCGCCACGTGGTTCGACGCCGACAGCGACGGCGACCTCGACCTCTTCGTCTGCAACTACGTGCGCTGGTCGCGCGAGCTCGACCGCGCGCAGGAGTTCAGCCTGGCGGGCGTGGGCCGCGCCTACGGCCCACCGCGTAACTTCGCCGGCACGGCGCCGCTCTTCTTCGTGAACCAGGGTGATGGCCGCTTCAGCGAACGGGCCGCCGCCGCGGGCCTCGTCGTGACCGATCCGGTCACGAAGGCGCCGGCCGCGAAATCCCTCGGCGTGGCACTGGCCCATCTCGACGACAACCACTGCCCCGACCTCGTGGTGGCCAACGACACCGTGCGCAACTATGCGTTCAGGAATCGCTGCGACGGCACGTTCGAGGAAGTGGGCACGACGCTCGGGCTCGCCTACGACGGCTACGGCAATGCCCGCTCGGGCATGGGCATCGACATCGCCGACGTCCGCGACGACGGCGCGCCCGTCGTCGCCATCGGCAACTTCGCGAACGAGATGACGGCCTTCTTCGCGCGGCAGGCGTCGGGCCAGTTCGTGGACGAGGCGATCGCGAGCGGCATCGGCGCGGCCAGCCGCGCGCACCTGACCTTCGGCGTGCTCTTCGTGGACTACGACCTCGACGGACGCGAGGACCTGCTGACCGTGAACGGCCACGTGGAGGATCAGATCGCCCTCGTGCAGAAGAGCCAGACGCACGCGCAGCCGGCCGGCCTCTACTGGAACGCCGGGCCCGAGGCCGCGACCACCTTCGTGCCGGTCACCGACACTGGCGCGCTCGCGACGCCGATCGTCGGCCGCGGCGGCGCCTACGGGGACATCGACGGCGATGGCGACCTCGACCTGCTGCTCGTGCCCACGACCGGCGCTGTGCGGCTGCTGCGCAACGCTGTCGAGCCGCGGCGCTGGTTCCGCCTGCGTCTCGTGGGTACGACGAGCCCGCACGATGCCGTGGGCGCGGTCGTGGAGGTCACCAGTGGCGGCCGCACGCGCCGGCGGATCGTGAGCCCGACGCACGGGTATCTGTCGCAGTCGGATCCGGCGCTCACCTTCGGCCTCGCCGAGGGCGAGACGCCCGAGACCATCCGCGTGACCTGGCCGCGCGGCGCCGTGCAGACGCTCTCCGGCGTGCCGCTCGGTCAGACGACGACGATTACCGAAGCGCAGTAGCCGCGGCGGCCGGGCGCGGTGTGCCGCCGCCCTGCCGGATCGTCACGATCGCATCGACGCCGAACGGGCCGAAGCGCTCCACCGTACCGCCCGGCCACGTCACATCCACCGCGTCGATGGCCGTCGCCGCGCCAAGGCCCACGTGCACCCGCGGGTCGTTGGCGGCGAGGTAGCTGTAGCCGCTGCGCACGTCGCGCCGCCAGCTGCGTCCGCCGGCCGTGACGATGAGGCGCGCGCCGAGCGCATCCCGGCCCTGCGCCGTCTTCACCGCGAACTGCGCCCAGTGGCCGCGCGCGGCCACGACGTTGCGCAGCAGATACGGCGCGGCGTCGCGATTAACGACGAGGACGTCCACACCGCCGTCGTTGTCGATGTCGCCGAACACAGCCGCGCGGCTCGTGGCGATGAGCGGCGCCGTGGTGCCGCCACGTGGCGCCACCTCCTCGAACGTCGCGCCAGCCACGCCGCGGAACAGCAGGTTCGGCTCCGCGTACGGATCGGTCGCGAACGTCTCGCCCTGCAGCCCCACGCGGCCGTTCGCTTCGTAGAGATCGAGCCGGCCATCGTTGTCGAAGTCCATCATCGCCATGCCGAAGCGCGTGTAGCGGCGGCTGGCCACGCGCAGGCCGACCGTGTTCGTCGCATCGACGAAGAAGGCCCCGTCGTTCCGGAAGAACGAGTCGGACTCGGTGTCGAGGTTCATCACGAGCAGGTCGTTGTCGCCGTCGTCGTCCACGTCGGCGGCATGCACGCCCATGCCGGCTTTCGGCGCGCCGTCCTGGTCGATCGCCACACCACGGGCCAGCGCCGTGTCAGTGAAGCGCGCGCCGCCCTGATTGAGCCACAGGTGATTCGGCGTGCCGTCGTTGGCCACGAAGAGGTCGGGACGGCTATCGCCGTTCACGTCGTCGGCAATCACGCCCAGGCCGTTGCCGCGGGCGGTCGCGACGCCAGCCGTGGCCGAGGCATCCGTAAAGGTGCCATTGCCGCGGTTGAGGAACAGGAGGTCACTCGTCGGCGCGTCGTAGTTCTTCGGACTGCAGAAGTCCACGCGGCCGGTCAGGCTGAAGCACTGCCGCTCGCGCGCCGGCTCCCAGGCGAGGTAGCGCGTGACGAAGAGATCGAGGTCGCCGTCGGCCTCGGCGTCGAAGAACGTGGCGCTCGTGCTCCAGCCGGAGCCCGCGACACCGGCCGTCGCGGTGACGTTCGTGAACACGCCGCGGCCATCGTTCCGCAGCAGCACGTTTGCGCCGAGGTTCGTGAGATACACGTCCACGTCGCCGTCGTTGTCGTAGTCGCCGGTGGCGACACCCATGCCGTAGCCCGCGACCTCCACGCCGCTGCCGGCAGTAGCGTCGGTGAAGTGCCCGCGGCCGTCGTTGCGGAAGAGCCGATGCCGCGGTCCGCGGTCGTCGCCGCCGAGCGTGCCACTCTGCACGAGCAGCACGTCGAGATCGCCATCGCCGTCCATGTCGAAGAGCGCCGCGCCGCCGCCCATGATCTCCGGCAGCCGATAGGTCGAGCCGTCGTGTCCCGAGCGGTGCGCGAAGGTCAGGCCGGCGAAGGCCGCGATGTCTTCGAACCACGGCGCGGCCGCGGCGGCGGTACCCGTGGACGCGCCCGAGGCCGCCGGGGCCGGTGCCGGCGTGGACGGTCCACACCCACCGGCGCCGAGCGCGCAGAGCCACAGCCACACGCCAGCGCGGGCGCGCGCGGTCATCACGAACGTCCCTTGCCGGCGGCGGCGAGTCGCGCTTCGACGTCCGCGAGGCCGCTGTGCGTGGGCGCCACCTTGCGTGCGCGGGCCGCCCAGCGCGCGGCGTCATTCACGGCGCCGGTGGCGAGCGCTGCTGACGC
>JALHON010000215.1 GCA_022842985.1 Acidobacteriota bacterium
CTCGCGCACGTGGGCGCCGCGGCGTCCGAAGTCGAACACCTCGGCCGAGAAGATGAGGCTCGTCGCCGACCCCCACGCGCTCTCGAACGAGTCGGTGCCGAGCACCGGCCCGGAGATCGGAATGACGTTCTGCGGGAAGAACGCGCCGAAGACGTTATTGCGCGTGGCGCGTGTCACCTGCCACATCGCATCGAGCTTCGGCAGGTACGCGGCCCGCGCCAGATCCACCGCCTCGGCAGCCGCCTCGGCCCGCGCCGACGCCTCCGCCGGGCCCGGATGCGCGGCAACCGCCGCGGCGATGGCCTCGCCGATCGTGACGGGCGCGGCCGGCTGCCCGAGCGCCGGCGCCGCAGATCCCGCGATCGCGAGTAGCAGAACGAGACAGGGGACTGTCCCCATTCTGGCCCGGCCTTGACTAGGGACAGTCCCCCTCACCGTTTCGTAGCCTGCTGGAACGAGATGTCGAGGATCGGGTAGCTCGGCCAGTCCTTGTAGTTGAAGTGCCACCATTCGTTCGATTCCACGGTGAAGCCCTGGCGCTCCATCACCGCGCGCAGCAGGTCACGCTTCGCGCGCGCCTCGGGCGGGCCGCCCGTGTAGTCAGGATAGGAGCGCAGCGACGGCTCGTCGTACTCCCCGGGCATCTGCACGGCCTTGCCGGTGGCGAGGTCGTACATCGAGAGGTCCACCGCGCAGCCGCGGTTGTGCTTCGAGCCCGACTTCGGGTCGGCCACGAACTCCTGCATCGGCGTGCCGGCCGTCATGTCCCAGAACACCTTGGTGATCGCCCACGGGCGATAGCCATCGTGGATGAGCAGCCCGTAGCCGTGTTTCGCGAGTTCGCGGTGCGCGGCGAGCACCGCCATCGCCGCCGGACGCTGCAGGAACGCGCGCGCCTCGGGATACACCGGCTTGCCGAGGAAGTTGTTCGTGCCGGCATAGCGGATATCGAGCTTGATGGTCGGGTCGAGCGTGACGAGCTCCACCAGATCGGGCTGGCGGGTGGCCTTGGGATCCTTCGGTGGGCGATCCTGCGCCGAGGCGGGCGACACCAGCAGCAGCACGAGCAGAAGGGCGCGGGTGAGCATGCCGCAATTGTAGCAGCGGACCCGCGGCCGCCGCCGGCGAAGTCTGGCTAGGGCCAGAATGGGGTCTGACCCCGGGTTCACACGCGGAAGAAGCGCGTGACCTTGATGACGAACGCGCGGTTCCTGAGCGTCGGATAACCGCGGCCGAGGGTGTCGCGGTCGTCGGTGTAGACGACGAAGAGTTCGCTCCCGAGCTTGTATTCCCAGCGATAGCGGACGTTCGAGCTGAAGCTGCGGTCGGCGGAGTTGTACTGCACGAGCGCGCTCACGAACATGCGCGGCGAAAACGCATAGTCGGTGCGCGTGCGCAGCAGCACCGTGGTGAAGTTGCCGGTGGGGAGCTCCACGCGCGAGCGCTGGATGGTCGGCTCGATAGAGAACTGCTTCAGCACGGCGATGCGGGCCGCCGTGTAGCTGACACTGCGGATCGTGCCGTTCCAGAAGTCGCCGATCTGCGTGCCGAGTGTGCCGGCGATGCGCCGCTGGGCGCCGAAGGTGTAGCTGACCTGGACGTCGTCGAAGGAATAGCTGCCGGCCGGCACCGTGGCGCCGCCCGCCACCTGGAACGACCGCGTGATCATCTCGTAGTCGCGGGTTGCCTCGACGTTGAAGGTGTCGCTTCGGTTGAACTCGGTCGTGAACCGTCCCGTGTGCACGCGCGTCTCGAGCGCGCCGCCGCCGTTCTCGAGATGTTCGACGTCGGCCTGCCAGGTGAACTTGCGCACGCCGAAGAAGTCCTTCGGGCGCGGACTGAAGCGCAGCGACGCGAACGAGCGGCGGAAGTTGTCGCGCTGGAGGAATCCCATCTCGGGATTGAAGTTGTCGCCGACCTTGAGGTACTCGAAGCGCGCGCCGTAGCGATCGGCGAAGTAGTCGAAGCGGCCCTGGTAACTGTCGTCGTCGCCCTTCAGGCCTTCGGTCTCGGTCTTCGCCCAGTAGCCGCCAATCGTCAGGTTCTCGTAGAAGCCGAAGGCGGCGTCCACGCCGTACGCGAGGTTGCGCGAGGCGCCGGGGGTGTTCGAGTTGGACCGGGCATTGAACATCATGCCGATGGTGCTCTTCTTCAGGATGTCGCGCTTCACGCGCACCACGCTGAAGTTGGTCGACGGCGTGGCCGACACCTCTTCGTCGCCGGCCTGGATGTTGACGAGGCCGACGCCGTACTTCCCCACCTTGCCGGTGACACGCGCGCCGGCGCGGATCGGCACGACACGCCCGCGGTTCAGGCCGATGCGCCGGCTGTAGAAGAAGAACGGCGTGGACGACTGCAGACCGCCGCCGAAGCCGCCGGCCGAGGCGCCGCCGCGGCCGAAGTCGAAGATGCCGCGCCCCTCCAGGAAGAAGTCGCGCTTCTCGGGGAAGAACAGCGTGAACCGCGTCAGGTTGAGCTGCTGCTCGTCCACTTCCACCTGCGCGAAGTCGGTGTTGTAGGTGAAGTCGGCGGTGAGGTTCGCGGTGATGCCGTACTTCACGTCGCCGCCGATCTGCGCGTCGATGTCGTTCGATACCGGCGGCACGCGCAGGCGGTCCGTGGTCAGGCGGCCGAAGGTGTACGGCTTGATTTCGAAGGTGCGGCCGGCCGGTGGCGCGTCGATGCCCACGGCGGTGCCGTAGAGCGACACGCGGTTCAGCCCCTGCGGCCCGCCCATCGATGCGGGGAGCGGCGTGAGGTACGCCCACTCGTTCTTGCGGCGGATCGAGCGGCGCACCTGCAGGCCCCACGTCTGGTTCTGGCCACCACGGAAACGCAGCGACTTGAAGGGGATGATCATCTCCATCGTCCAGCCGCCGTCGAAACGGCCCGTGCGCACGTTCCACACGGGATTCCAGTCGGTGTTGGGCTGTCCTTCGTCGATGGTCGAGTAGTCCGAGAACGCGCCGAGCGGCGTCGCGTAGAACATGAAGCCGCTGCGCCGGTCGTAGAAGGTGTCGAGACCGATGGCGATGTGGTCGTTCTGGCGCAGCTGATTGGTGTCGCGGCGGTATTCGTTGGCGATCCACTGCTCGGGCGGCGCCGAATCGTGCACGCGGGCGCCGAGGTAGATGTTGTTGTCGTCGAACATCAGCCAGAGGTCGGTGCGCTCGGTGGCAGGCTTGCCGGTGGCCGGCACGACCTGGATGAGATCGCCGAACGGCGGATTGCTCGTGTAGACGTCCTCGTCGAGGCGGCCGTCGACCACGAGCGGCGTCCGCAGCTTGATGGCCCGCACGGTGGCATCGCCCTCGTCGTCGCGGTTGATGGTGGCCGGCGGCACGGGCGCCGGCGGACCGTCGAGGACTGGCGTGTGGTCGCTGGCCCCTTCCACCGGCACCTCGGGCACCTGCGGCACCTGCGCGAACGCGGAAACAGACGGGGCGAGGAGCAGCAGCGTCAGGGCGGCACGGACAGCGGACCGGAACATCGTACTGCTCAGCTTAGCTGACGGCGCGGACCGCTCCCGAACGTCTCCCGATGTCTCTCGGGGTCAGACCCCGGTCGAATTACGTAAGGGGTCTGACCCCATGCGGTTTACCAATGGAACTCGCCGAAGTCGCCGGGGTAGAGGAACTGCAGCATCTCGTCGACGCGATCGGCCCACGCCGCCTCGCTGTGGGTGCCCCCCTGACGCTCCCAGTAGGCGAGATCCACGTCTTCGCGCCACCCGGCCTTGACGAGGGCCGCGCGCAGGCGCCGCGCGTCGGCGATGCCACTGCGGCTCTCGGCCGTGCCCATGTCGAGCCAGATGCGCGTCTCGGGCTTCGGCACCGCCTTCGCCACGTAGCGCAGGATGGCGCGATTGCCCCACCAGACCGAGGGCGACATCACGGCCAGCCGGCCGAAGACGTCGGCGTGGCGCAGGCCGAGGTACATCGACACGAGGCCGCCGAGCGACGAGCCGCCAAGGCCGGTGCGCTCACGCCCCGGATCGGTGCGGTAGCGCGTGTCGATGAACGGCTTGAGCTCCTCGACGAGCAGGCGGCCGTACGCGCGGGCCTCGCCGCCGCCGATCCGCGCGTCTTTCGTCGGGGTGTATTCGTGCACGCGGCCGTGGCCGGTGTGATACACGCCCACGATGATGAGCGGCTCGACGCGGCCCTCGGCGATGAGCATGTCGGCCATCTCGCCGAGCCGCCAGTGCTGCCCGCGCACGAACGCCGTCTCGGGATCGAAGAGATTCTGCCCATCGTGCATGTAGAGCACGGGGAAGCGGCGCGCCGGATCGTCGTCGTACCCGGGCGGCAGGTAGACGACCAGATCGCGCGGACGCTCGAGGAAGCGCGACGTGAAGGCGGGATGCCGGACGAGGTGCGATACAGCCACAGCGAGCGCGACTAGTATAGAGGGCAGATGACGCGCGACTATCACCGCTGGTACTCCCACGCCCTCGGCCGCGACATGGACCTGCTCGTCTTCGGCCACGCCGGTCCGCCTGTCATCGTCTTTCCGAGCTCGATGGGCGCGTTCTTCGAGTTCGAGGATCGCGGCATGGTGCGCGCGCTCGAGCACAAGCTGGCGAACGGCTGGCTGCAGCTCTACTGCGTGTCGTCGGTCGACAGCGAAAGCTGGTATGCGAAGAGCAAGCACCCGCGCCAGCGGCTCGACCGGCATCTGCAGTACGAGTCGTACATCCTGACCGATGTCGTGCCGCTCATCCGCCAGCTCAATCCGGCGCACGGCATCGGCGTGACCGGGTGCAGTTTCGGCGCCTATCACGCCATGACGATGGCGCTGCGGCACCCCTACACGTTCACGTCGTGCATCACGATGAGCGGCGCCTTCGACATCGCGCAGTTCCTCGACGGCTACGGCGACAACGACGCCTACCTGCTCAACCCGCCGGCGTTCCTGCCGGGCCTGGGCGAGCCGTACTATCTCGATCAGTTC
Source organism: Acidobacteriota bacterium (assembly GCA_022842985.1). Classification (GTDB taxonomy): domain Bacteria; phylum Acidobacteriota; class Vicinamibacteria; order Vicinamibacterales; family UBA2999; genus CADEFD01. The sequence goes on from JALHON010000215.1 coordinate 4,954, forward strand.
CGCCGCAACAAGTTCGTGCTGGCCACCGGCGAGTGGGACATCTGCCGCAAGGCGAACGAAGACTTCAGCGCCCTGCTCGGCGCCAAGGGCATTCCGCACTCACTGCACGTGTGGGGCTTCGGCAGCAAACACGACTGGCCGTACTGGCAGCCGATGGCGAACGCGTATCTGCCGTAGCCGGCTACGGGGCGACGTTGATCGCCAGGACCGCCACGCGGAGGCCGGACGGCATGGCGGCCGCGTTCTCGTTGAAGATGCGCCAGCGCGCGATGCCGGTGTCGTACCAGACACCGAGCGGGTGCGGATTCAGCACCGTGGCTCCGGGCACGAACTGGTGCATCACGAAGACGGCGGCATTCGGGTTGCCGTTGAGCAGCGGATGATCCAGGGTCGACACGTGCCCGGCAATGTTGCCCGGCGCGGTCGTATGGAAGAAGACCGGGCGGCGGGAGCCCGACACGAGGATGGGCCCTCCGGAAAGCTGAAGGGCCGTACCGGTGGCCGAATAGGCGGTCACGCCCGTGCCGGAACTCGTGTGGCCGCCGATGCCCGATCCCGTGCCCGAGAAGCCGTTGACACCCGTTCCAGTGACCGACCGCCCGGCGACGCCGACCCCGGCCTCGGTGACGCCGATGATGGCGTCGCCGGTACGGCTGAGGCCAAGGACACCGGCCCGATCGTCTTCGTCAATGGCGACCGGGTCGCCCCAAACACCCGTGATGGCCCCGCCGCTGGCGCCTGACGCTGGTGAGGGAATCGCGACGCTCAGTCCCCGCACGTCTCCCGTCAGCCCCGTGGCGCCAGTGAGCACACTGCCCCACGTCAGGCCGACGGGGCCCGTCGCGCGCTGCCGGCGGCGGCGCCGTTCAGCACGAGCGTGCCGGTGTTGCCGGCGCTGTCGGTCCACGGCCCGCCGACCGTGGCAAGCGAGATGCGCGACTCGACCGACACCGTCTTGCCGCCGGGCGAAGTCGCGATGTGGAAGCCCAACGCGATGGTGCCGTCCGGATTCGGCGTGGCCAGCCCGACGAGCGGCGCCCGCTGTGGCGCGCCGCACTGGTCGTCATAGCCGTCGAGGGTGTAGACGCCGCCGTTCTGCGCGACGCTGACCGTGACGCGATTGCAGAACGGCTGCAACTGCCAGGTGAACGTGCCGAGCGACTGCGCCGAGGCGGGCGTCTGCCCCCAGACAGCCGCCGCGGCGAGCAGTCCCACAACGCGAAGACATGAGTGGCTCATGCCGGAAGAACGCAACCGGGACGTCTGCGGGGACATCGGCACACCGTTATTGGTTGAACACGATCACGTTGAAGCGAAGCCCCGTGGGCATCGTGGCGCCGTCTTCCTTCAGGATCGACCACCGTCCAGCCGCCGAGTCGTAGAACGTGCTGAAGCCGCCGGCGACGAAGCCGGTGGCGGTCGTGTAGATGCGCGACACGACGACGATGGCGTTCGGCTTGGCGTTCAGCAGCGGATGGTCGAGCACGGTGCGCGTGCCGATCACATTGCCCACCGCAGACGTGTGGACGAAGGCCGGCCGCACCACGCCAGACACCGTGATGCCTCCACCGAAGAGTTCGAGCGCCGAGTTGTCGGCCCCGCCCTCGGCGGTGATCGCCGCCGTGTTTCCGCCCACGGCGTAGATGGCCGGCAGGTCGTTACCCGACAGCGCGTGGATGGCGAATCCCCGGCCGCCGTTGGTGGCGATGAGCCCTGCCGTTCCCGGCGAGCCGCCCCCGGTGCTCGCCACCACACCGTAGCCGTTGTCCGACAGGCCCACGATGGCGTTGCCGCTGGTCGTGGTGCTCAGCACGCCCGCATAACCCACATTGGGAATGGCGGCAGGCACGGGCCCCTCCACCACGAGCGCGGGCGGAGGCGCGACGAACGTGCCGGTGGCCGCGGACTTCAACCGAAGGCCCTTCGACGCCGCGGCGGCCGGCGACGTGATCTGCGTGCCCCAGACGGGTCCGCTCACGGGCGCCGGCCGTGCGCTGCCGGCGGCGGCGCCGTTCAGCACGAGCGTGCCGGTGTTGCCGGCGCTGTCGGTCCACGGGCCGCCGATGGTCGCAAGCGAAATACGCGACTCGACCGACACGGTCTTGCCGCCGGGCGCTGTCGCAATATGGAACCCGAGCCCGATCGAGCCGTCCGGATTCGGCGTGGCCAGCCCGACCAGGGGCGCCCGCTGCGGCGCGCCGCACTGATCGTCGAAGCCGTCGAGGGTGTAGACGCCCCCGTTCTGCGTCACGTTCACGGTGACGCGGTTACAGAACGGCTGCAGCTGCCAGGTAAACGTGCCGAGCGACTGTGCGGCCACCTGATGCGTCCCGGCAAGGACGAGGGCGGCGGCGAGGACGACGCGACAAGCGACGGGTGTCATACCGGAGAGAACGGAATCGACGGAACGACGGGGACACGCCTCGTCCCTACTGGCTCACGACCAGCACGAAGAACCGAAGGTTCAGGGGCATCGCCACGTTGTTGTCGTGGAACACCCGCCAGCGGCCGATCGCGGTGTCGTACCACACGCTCTTCTCGTGGGGATCGTTCACGACCGTGCCGGCCACGAACGCGCGGCTGATGAACACCATCGCGTTCGGCACGCCGTTGAGCAGCGGATGATCGAGCGTCGTGACGTGACCGGACGTGTTGCCGGACGTCGTCGTGTGCTCGAAGACCGGACGCGTCGCGCCCGAGACGCGCAGTCCGCCGTTGCGGAGGTCGAGCGCCGTGCCGCCGCCGCTCACCACCTCCGCCCTGACGGCAGTGCCGCTGGACGTCTGCCCATACACGCCAACGCCCGCGAGCGAGACACCGTTCGTGCCCGGGCCGTTGAAGCTCGTGCCGGTGACGCCCGATCCGGTCTGCGATTGCCCCTGCACGCCGATCAGCGTGTCGCTCAGGCCGATGACACCGATGCCGTCGCGCGTGGTGCTGATGATGCCGCCGGTCTGGCTGAGTGAGAGGGATGCGGGTGTGCCGAACCCCACCGCGATTGCCGGCGGGTCGAAGGATGCCGAGCCCGCGGTCGTGATGGTGAGCCCGTTCGTGACGGACCCGGGCGGCGCGTCGAGGCGGGCGCCCCACGCCAGGCC
>JALHON010000216.1 GCA_022842985.1 Acidobacteriota bacterium
GCGGTGCTCCGCGGCCGGCGGCGCGCGACGAGACGGGCGGCCGCCGCGACGGCCACGCCGCTCACGAGCCAGAGCGCGGCATCCTCGAGGGCCGGCCGCATGCCGTCGCGGTGCACACTCGGCAGCGCCAGCGTGAGATCGGCCGAGCGGCTGAGCCAGTCGATGAGCGGCGCGTAGCCATCACGTCCGCTGAGGATGAACGCGCCGCGGTCGACGCCGACGAGCGCGGCCGTGAGCCCGGCCGAGAGCACGAGCAACATGCCGACAACGACACGCGTCGTGCCCGAGCCACGCGCCCACAGCAGGCCGATCGGCAGCGCCAGCAACGGCACGAGCGCCACGAGGAAACGCGCCGGCGCGCTGTAGCCGCCCCACCACATCGGGTAGCTCGCCGCAACGGTCAGGTACGGCAGCACCACCGCGAGGATCTCGAGCGTGAGCCGGCGGCGCTCACGCGCCAGCACCACGAGCCCGGCCACGGCCGCAACGAGCACGGGGGCCGTCGTGAACAGGCCGAACTGCTGATCGACGAGCAGGCCGGTCACACCCGCAGGGATGAACGACAGCCCGCCTTCGGGCCGCGTGCCATAGGGCGCGGCGGGATTCGGCGTGCCGTAGATCACGACGAAGTAGCCGAACCACGCCAGGGCCGACGCCACCGGCACGCTCAGGAACCGCACGAGATCGCCGCGCCGCGCCGGGTCGCGCCCGAGGCGCAGCACGATCGCGAGCCCGAGCACTCCGGCGATGAGCGCAAACCGCGTGTGCAGCCACGGCAGCATCGCCAGCGCCGCGCCGACGCCGATCCACCGCCAGCCGGGGATCGCCGCTGCCGGCGTGTCGAGCGCCACGAGCGCCGCCACGGCCACGATCGCGAGCGCGCCGCCCACCGGGTCGGGATAGATCGTGAAGGCATGCAGCAGCACCGGCGCGGAGGCCGCCACGGCAGCCCAGCCGATCCAGGCCGCGCCCGCCGACGCCGTCAGCTGGAAGACGAGCGTCCAGAGCGCCGCCATGCCGAGCGCGCCCACGGTCACGACCGTGATGACGGCGCCCGGATAGCCGGCCACGGCAAAGGCCGGCAGCACGACCGCCGACACGCCGGGCGCGTGAATCGAGTAGATCTCGCGGTCCGTGCCGCGGCGCATGAAGTCGGGCTTCAGCACGGCATCGTAGTAGGCGAGATAGTGCTCGGCGCGGTGGTTGTTCTCGATCCGCAGATCGCCATCCTTGATGAGGCTCTGCGTGATGACGAGGTAGTGCGGCTCGTCCCCCGCCGGCACACGCGGGCGCGCCACGCCCCAGGCCGTGAGTGCGAGCCCCGCAAAACACACCGCCGCCAGCCACGGGGTCCGCCGGGGCGACTGCGTCCAGGCGGCGGCCCCGCCCACCGGCACGGCACGCAGGAGCGGCCAGAGCGCGGCGGCCAGAGCCACGCCCCACACGCCCCCTTCGAGCGGGCCATCCCACAGCAGGAAAGCCGCGGGCGTGGTCCACGGCAACCATGGCAGCCAGGGCAGCACGAGCAGCACGAGCGGCGCCCGCCACAGGCGGGGCCCGAGCAGCGCGCCCGCGGCACCGCCGGCCAGCAGCAGCGCCCCGAGCCAGGTGACCGGCGGCAGGGCGCCAACACGCGTCATCCGTGCAGGTTCGACGAGCGCGACGACACCGAGTGAGACCCAGGCCGTAGCGCCGACGGCGAGTCCGGCGAGGAAAGCGACCAGCCGGGAGGCACGCGCGCCTTCGGCCGCGGTGCTCACGGGCGCTTCCGCGCCAGGCAGATGATCGAACTCCCGACCGGCATGTCCATGACGCGCAGCAGCCACGACTCGACGATGACGAGCGCCGAGAGCGCCGCGTTCACGGGCGCCGAGGGCACGCTGATCTCGGTATCACTGGCCGCCGCCTGCCCGCCGCCCTGCCAGCGCTGAAAGGCGCGCACCGAATACAGCAGCGGAAACAGGAACGCGAACGTATAGGAGATGCGGACGATCTCGAGACCGGCGCCCTCGAGCAGCGTGCGCAGCGATGCCGTGTCGTAGCGCCGCAGTTCCTTGGCGAGCGACCCGTGGCCGCCGCGCAGCGACTCGAGCGCCGCCACCGTGATGAGCACGTGGCCGCCGGGACGCACCACGCGCGCCATCTCGCGCGCCGCCGCGCGTTCGATGTCATCGGGCAGGCCGTAGAGCACGTCGAAGGACGTCACGATGTCGAACGACGCGTCCGGACAGGGGATGTCGCCGATGCTGCCGCGCGCCACCCGCGTGATGCCGTGCGCGCGCGCGAACCGCGGTCCGATAGCGGTGATGTCGAAGCCGAACGCCCGCCCATGCCGATCGAGCAGGTGCAGGTTATTGCCGGTGCCGCAGCCGCAGTCGAGCAGGCGCAGGTTGGTGCGCCCGCCGGCCGCGCGCGCGAGCCACGGCGCGACGAAGCGGCGAAAGCCCCGGAACCAGAAATGGGTGCGTTCGGCGCGGTAGGTGAGTTCGAGGAGACGATCGAGGTGTTCCATGCCGGCGCGCTGCCGCGGCGTTCCGGCGGCGGCGCCATGGTACCATACGCTCTGCATGCGCCAGCGCGGGCTCGTCGAGGCAGCGGTCGTCGTGACCGGTGCGCTGATCCTCACGGCCGCGCTCACCTTCCCGCTCATCGCCCGGATCGACCGGATCGGCCGCGTCAACACCGCCGACGGGTTCTACGCGATGTGGAACGTGGCGTGGGTGGCCGACGCGCTCATCGTGCGTCCCTCGCGGTTGTTCGACGCCAATATCTTCTATCCGGCGAAGCGGGCGCTCGCCTTCTCCGAAGCCAACATCGGAGCCGGCGTCATCGCCATGCCGGCCTGGGGCTTCACCGGCAACCCGTACCTGGCCCACAACTCCGTCGTGCTCTTCGCATTCACGATGGGCGTGGCCGGCGCCTACTACCTCGCCCGCTATCTCACCGCGAGCCGGGAAGCCGCCGCGGTCGCCGGCGTGCTCTTCGCCTTCTGCCCGTTCGTCTTCGCGCGCACGGCGCACATCCAGTTGATGATGACCTTCGGGCTGCCGTTTTCGATGCTGGCGTTCCATCGCCTGATCGATCGACGCACCCCGGGGCGCGCCGCGACGCTCGGCGTCGCGCTGTGGGCGCAGGCCCTGTCGTGTGCCTACTACGGCATCTTCGCGGCGCTGATGGTGGGCCTCGGCACGTTCGTTTTCGCCGTCACCCGCGGGTTGTGGCGCTCTGCCAGCTACTGGTACCACATCGGTCTCGCCGCCGCCGTGTCGATCGCGCTCACGGCGCCGTTCTTCGTGCCGTACGTGCAGGTGCAGGAGGACGGCTTCGCGCGTACGCTCGACGACGCGCGGCAGTACAGCGCGAATGCCGGGGCGTGGCTGGCCTCCTCGGCCTGGGCGCATCGCTGGTGGCTGCCCTCCATCGAGGGGTTCTCCGAGGTGCTGTTCCCCGGCATCCTCACGACCGTCCTCGGCCTGGGGGGCGCGCTGCACGTGCTGCGCTCGCGCCGCCGGCACGACACGGGCACGGCCGACGCTCCGCGCATGCCGCGCGACGTCGCCGGCTTCTATCTGGCGGTCGTGCTGATTGCCTTCTGGGCGTCGTTCGGGCCGGACGCCGGCCTCTACCGTCTGCTCTACGAGACCGTACCCGTGTTCTCCTTCCTGCGGGCACCGGCGCGTATCGGCATCGTCGTCACGCTCGGGCTGGTCGTGCTCGGCAGCGGCGTGCTCGCGCCCTGGCTCCGTCGGCAGTCACGGCCCATGACGTGGGCCGCCGCCCTGGTCGCCCTCGCGCTGCTCGACCTGAACGCGGCGCCGCTCACCGCGCTGCGCGACGCGCCGCCCGTGCCCGAGGCCTACCGGCGGCTGGCCACGCTGCCGCGCGGCGCCGTGGCCGAGTTCCCGTACTTCTACCAGCGCACGGACTTCCCGCGCCATGCCGAGTACATGTTCGGCTCGACGTATCACTTCCAGCCACTCATCAACGGCTACTCGGACCACATCCCCGCCGAGTGGCGTGCGACCGTCGTACCGCTCAGCTCGTTTCCCACACGCGAAGCGTTCGCGATTCTCGGCCGGCTCAACGCGCGCTACGTCGTGTTCCACTTGAACGGCTACGACCGCCGCAGCCGCGAGCGACTGATTGACCGCCTCACCACCTACAGCCAGTTTCTCAGGCCGATCGTCCAGGACGGCGACGTGTGGCTCTTCGAGATCGTGGACTGGCCGAACTGACGTCTGCCCTGCCGATGATCCGCCGTGTGTTCCTGACGCTGGCGGCGACGCTGGCCGCCGCCGTGCTCCACACCTGGCCGCTCGCGAGCGACCCGGCCGGCCTGTCGCGTCACGACAACGCCGACACGACACTCACGACATGGATCGTGAGCTGGGTGGCGCACGCGCTGCCCCGCGATCCCCTCCACGTCTTCGACGCGCCGATCTTCCACCCCGAGAAGCGCACGCTCGCCTATTCCGAGCCGCTCATCATGCCCGGGGTGCTGGCCATTCCGCTGCGGGCCGCCGGACTCGACGCCACCGTCACCTACAACCTGCTCGTCATCCTGGGGCTCGCCCTGAGCGCCGCGGTGATGTGGCGGCTCGTCACCGGATGGACAGGGGATGAAGCGGCGGGCGCGATGGCCGGACTCGCCTACGCCTTCAACGCACATCTGCTCACGCGCTTCGGCCATCTGCAGGCGCTGCATGCGGAGTGTTTCCCGCTCGTGCTCTACGCAATCGATCGACTGGCCACGCGCGCCAAGCTGCGCGACGGCGTCGCGCTCGGCCTTGGGCTCGCCCTCGTGGGCCTGACCTCGATCTACCAGCTCGCCTTCGCGGCCGGCGCGACCGTGGCGGGCATGCTCGCGCGCGTCACCGAGTGGCGGCGCCGCCCGGTCGCCACCGTCGTGGCCTCGGGCGCCGGGATCGGGCTCGGCGTCGTGCTGCTGGCGCCGATGCTGCTGCAGTATCTCGCCGTGAGCCGGCAATACGGCCTGGCGCGCACGGTGGCCGAGACGGCCGACTTCGCCGCCTCCTGGCGCGACTACCTCGCCACCGGCGGACGCCTGCACTATGCGTGGTGGAGCGCGCCGTTCTTCCAGGACACGGCCGCGCTCTTCCCGGGATTCACGGTGGCGCTGCTCGGCCTCGCCGGCTGCTTCGCGCCGCGCGAACAGCAGGGCCGCGTGCGGATGATGGCCGCCATCGGCGTGACGGGTGTGCTCATGTCGCTCGGGCCGGTGGTCCCAGGCTATGCGTGGCTCTTCGAGCACATTCCGCTGCTGCAGGCGACGCGCGCCACCGATCGCTGGGGCGTGCTGGCGCTCACCGCGCTGGCGGTGCTCGCGGCCTATGGACTCGCGCTCGTCCGCGCGCGCACCGTGGGCGCCACGCGTCAGGTCATCACCGCGGCCGTGCTCCTGCTCGTGACGGTCGAGGCGCTGCGGGCGCCAATGGCCTTCCGGCCCACGCCCGCCGTGCCCGCGATCTACCGCCGCATCGCCGCGTTGCCCGGCGCCGTGCTGCTCGAGTACCCGACCTACGAAGGGCAGGCCTTCAGCCGCAACGCGCCGTATCTGCTGGCGCAGACCACGCACTGGAAACCGATCGTCGCCGGCTACAGCGGCACCTTCACGCCCGACTACATGGCGCGCCTCGCCGACCTCGCGACGTTCCCCGCCGACCGCGCCCGCCAGCGGATCCGCGACTTGGGGATCACGCACATCGTGGTGCACCTGGCGCCGATGCGCGCCACGGTCGGCCAGGCGGCGATCGACGCCGTGGACCAGGTGCCGTGGGTGACGCGCGAGTTCGAGGACGAGACGGCGCGCGTCTACCGCGTGCGCACCGACGTGCCGTAGGGCCGGGGCGTCAGCCGCGCGGACGCGGGCGCACGGCTGGCTTCTTGGCGGCCGGGGCAGGCCGCCGCCGCGCGGGCGGCGTCGCCTTCTTCGCGGGCGCGGCCGACGGCGCCGGCGCCACCATCGGCACCGGCTTCAGCACGCCGCCGCCATAGAGACGCCGGTAGTCTTCCGCGGTGCCGAGAATCCGCTTCACGTAGTTCTGCGTTTCGGGAAACGGGATGTCGTCGATCCACTCGTCGATGGGCAGCCCCGGACGCTCCGCCTTCCACCGCGTCACACGGTGACCGCCGGCGTTGTAGCCCGCCAGGGCATAGGCCGGGTGGCCGAACTGCGCGATGAGGTCGCCGAAGTACTCGGTGCCGATCGCCATGTTCACTTCCGGATCGGTGAGGCGGCTCGTGGAGAACGGCTTGATGCCGAGCTGACGCGCCACGCTGCGTCCGGTGGCCGGCATGATCTGCATGAGCCCGATCGCGCCGGCCGACGAGGCGATGCCGGCATCGAAGGTGGACTCCTGTGCCGCCAGCGCCACGACGAGATAGGGATCGAGCCCGCGCCGTTTCGCGCTGCCCTCGAGCTGCTGCCAGTAGTCGACCGGGAAGATCACACGCAGCACGTCGGGCGGCAGCGACTGCCCGCCCGAGGCGAGGTATTGCGGATAGGCGCGCTTCATCGCGTTGATGGCGGGCCTGAGACGCCCGGCGCGGTGATGCGCCAGCGCCACGGTGGCCTGGAGCGCCGGTGAGTCGCCATACACTCGCCGCGCGAACTGCGCCTCGGCGAGCGCGAGATCGTTGAGCCCGAGCGCGAGCAGGAGCGCGATCTGCCGCTCATTGGGCGGCGGTGCGGGCCGGGGACCGGCGGCTTCGCTCACACTCGTCGGCACGACTGCCGCCTCACCCAGCTGCGCCAGCGCGAGACGGCCGTAGTAGCTGTTGTGATAGTCGGTGGCCGTGAGCAGGAAACGCGCGGTGGCGCCGGCCGTGTCGCCCAGACGCTGCTTGGCGCGCCCGCTCCAGTAGAGCCAGGGTGGCCGGTAGTCGGAGCGCGGGAAGTGGCGCGCGCCGGTCTCGAAGTAGGCGATGGCGGCGACGTCGTTGCGCTGGCGGTAGGCCCACCACCCCGCCTTCCAGGCGGCGCGTTCGGCGAAGCGTCCGGCCGGAAAGCGCTGCACGAGCATGCCGAAGGTCTCAGCGGCCGCGGCATCGTCGTCGCGCAGGACGTACCACACGGCCAGGCCGTCGAGCGCTTCTTCCGCGTACGGACTCTGGCGATGCCCGTCGGCAAGCACGCGCACCGCCTGCACGTAGCCGTTCACGTCGCCGAGCCCCCGCAACGCGAGCGCGTAGTGCAGTTGCGCCTCGGCCTGATGCACACCACTGCCGGTGAGCGGCCGCAGCCGATCCGCGGCGGCGCGAAACTGCTTGGCCTGCACGTCGGCCGCCGCGATGCGGACCTCGGCGGCGTCGTGATCGTCGCCGCTCGTGGCCGCGGCCACCTCGACGTAGGCGGCGCGAGCCAGCGACCAGCGCTTCGCGGCGTAGAGCGCCGCGGCCCGCGCACGCGTCTTCTCGAGGCGCGCCGGGAACGGCACGTTCACGCTGGCGAGCCGCTCGAGCACATCGCCCGACGCGGCGGCATCCGGCGACAGCGGATAGTCGTAGTAGACGATTCGATGGGCCTCGACGGCGCCGGCGGCATCGCCGGCGCGTTCCCGCGCGACACCGAGCTCATGGGCGACGCGATCGGGCTCGCCGGGTTTGCCCGCGAGCAGGCGCGCGAAGGTTCCGGCGGCCAGCGCGTACTCGCCGCGCTGCTCCTGCGTTTCGGCGAGGCGCCAGAGGGCCTGCTCGGCGATCCAGGTCCGCGTGGCCGACGCGCGCACGGTGCCGAACGTGGCGGCCGCCACATCGAGGCGGCCCTGCCGCAACGCGATGAGGCCGCGGTAGTGCTGCACGTGGTCGGCGATGGGCGACTGATCCAGCGTGGCGTTTGCAACGAGCGCCGCCACGGAGGCCGCGTCCCCGCCGCTGTCGATGATGGAGACGGCCCGCGCGAAGTCCTTGAGCGGCGGCGTGAGCGCCGTGGCGGGCACGGGCGCGAGCCAGTAGCCGGCAGGCTGGGCCGGGACCGGATCGTGTCTGGTGGGCTGAATCGGTGGCGCCGGCTCCTGTGCGGTGGCG
>JALHON010000217.1 GCA_022842985.1 Acidobacteriota bacterium
CGGCGGCGCAGAGCGAAAAAGCAAGGGTGCGGGCGGACGTCGGCATCGGTAAGTCTCTCCTCGGGAGCATTGTCCCGACTTCGGATGAACGGATCAACCGCGCCGGGTCATCGGCGCGGCAGGCTGAGATTGACGACGCCGATGGCAATGTGGTCATCGCGGCGGCCGGCGCCGAACACCGCGCGTTCCCAGAGGTACCCGGCATCCACCGAGACCACCGGCGACAACCGGCGCGAGAGACCGCCGGCGAGGCGATTGCGATCGAAACCGCTGGCCGGGCCGCGCGGCGTGTCGTCGAGCGTCACCATGAGCTCGTCGTAGGCCCACAGTCCCCACCGCTTCGTCGCGCCCACGGGGCGCTGCGCGCGCGCCAGCATCCGCACGCGGTGCGAGACGCCGTCCCACGGATCGAGCCAGCGCTGTTCGACGCGCAGGCGGCCGGAGGTGGTCCAGGCGCCGAGCGCCGGGCCGGCCACGGAGAGCTGCTGTTCGTGCCGCACACCCTCGCCGAACGTGCGCGGCACCCAGGCGTGGCCCACGAAGGCCGTGACGCGCGGCGTGAGGCGGCGGCCGATCGCCGTACGGACGATGGTGAGGCCCAGCTCCGAGCCATCCTCGAACCAGCGCGGCTGCACTTCGATGTGCGACCGCCAGTTCTCGGAGAGCTGTCCCAGGGCCAGGCCCTGCACCCACACCTGACGATCCGGATTCTGCTGGGCGTGCACGGAGGCGCTCAGGGCCAGCGCGGCACAACTGCCGGCGAGGACGCGACCGAAGAAACGACGAACGGCAACTCGCACGCGGAACTGCCCGAGATGATACCGCAGCGTCCCGCGTGGCGTCCGGCGCTCAGCGCGCGAGCGGTCCGGGCGGCTGCGGCGTGACCGGCTGCCCGTGACGAATCCAGACCGCGTCCTTCGGGCCATGCAACGTGTGGCGACCGTCCGCCACCGTGAGCCAGTCGCCTTCCGGCAGGCCCAGCACGGGCACGGCCGGGTTGGCCGTGACGAACTCGGTGAGACGTTGTTCGCGCGTCTCGCCCTGATGGCCCGGCGGCATCGCGTTCGTGAAGTGCGGATTGATCTGGTACGGCACGAAGCCGAGTGCGTCGAAGCCGCGCGGATCGACGATCGGCATGTCGTTGGTCGTGCGGATGGTCGGGCACGCCAGGTTGGCGCCCGCGCTCCAGCCCGCATAGGGCACGCCGTCGGCAACGGCTGCGCGCACCACGTCGAGCAGTCCGCGCGACCGCATCTCGGCAAGCAGCTGGAACGTGTTGCCACCGCCCACGAGGATGGCCTCCCCCGCCGCCGGTGTCGGCCGCACGTGTGCGCCGGTCACGGTCACGCCGAGCGGCGCGAGCGCCGTCGCGACCGTCGTGGTGTACCCGTCCCACGGCACGGTCACGCCGGCAAACGGCACGAACCACGCCGCAGAGCGTCCCGCGAGCAGTGTGGCGAACGCGTCGAGCGCATGGGCGAGGTACTCGCCCCCGGGGTTGCGTGAGTTACTGAGCAGCAGCAGGGTCATGGCGCCTCGTAGAGGCACGCGCCGGTGACACGCGCCACGAGATCGTTCGAGAGCAGCACCGTAAGGCCAGTGGCGCGGGCCGCGGCGGCGCGGTGGTGTTCGGTGTAGCCGATGCAGTCCATGAGCAGCGCATCGGCGCCGTTCCGCTGCAACTCGCGCGCGGCCGCGACGACGGCGTCCTCGCCGGCCACGTACGGCGAGGCCACGGCGACGCCGGGTGGAATCTGCAGCGCCGCCCACTTGCGGCGGGCGGCATCGAGCGGCATCTCGATCGGCGAGAGGATGCCCACACGGCGCGGGCCCACGAGGCCGCCGACGAGTGCCGGCAGGATGCGGTCGGGCTCGATGAGCCAGGCGCGGCGCGACCGCAGGCCGCGGAAGACGCCCGTGCAGAGCACGACCACCACGGTGCAGCCGGCGTCCTCGAGTTCGATGAGCTTGCGCTGCACGCCGGCCTCGACGGCCCGCGCATCCACTTCCACGGCGCGTCCGTCGAGCAGCCGCGTCACCATCTTCTGCTCACGGGGCCGCGGCGCGTACTGACTCGCGATGTCGGCGTCGCTCAGGCGGTCGAGCACGCCCACGTGCACACGCTCGACACCCGCCGGCACGTGGAGTTCCAGCGTAGGGATGACATCGGCGCGCGGCGCCTGGCCGATCGTGACCGTGCCGAGTTTCGGCGCGCTCATCGCGGTGCTCCCTGCAGCCGCCGCATATCGCCGTATAGCGCGACGAGGCGGTCGAACTCGGCCTGGTCGTGGAAGCGGCAGAGGCCCGTGCCGACCTCCTTCGCCACTTCGATGGCGAAGCGCACGGCCTCGGCGATGTCCACCTCGTGGCTCGCACCCGTGGCGCAGCCCGGCACGGCGGACTCGGCGCAGATGGCCACGCCGACCACCGGCGCGTTCGTGGCCGTGGCCGGCTGCAGGATGCTGTTCAGGTGATCCACGCCGTTGCCGTAGGGCGTGATGTCCTGCATCGTGATCGGGAAGGTGACCGGCGCGCGGCCCGACGACACCTCCGCGAGGCGCAGCAGGTCGGGCGCCACCTTCAGGATCCAGCCTTCCTTCACGGTGGGGGAAATCGCGTAGCCTCGCGTGTTGAGCACGCGGTTACCCTTGGTCGTATCGATCGAGAGCACGGCCGCCATCTCGGGCGACACCTCGCGCTGGTTCATCTGTTCGATCGACACCGGCGAGTCCATGAAGTCCACCGGCAGGTGCGGCTTGGTGGGCGCGTCCGGACAGATATGCGTGGCGATGACGACGTCGCCGGCGAGCACGTCGCCCTCGCGCCGCATGAAGGCGAGCTTCCTGGCGACGGCGATGGCCGCGACGGCCCCGTCCGCGTCCGACACGAGGCCGATGCGTGAGGGCCGCGCCCCCACACCGCCCAGCCGGCCGACGATGCCGAGCGTGGGTGCCGTGCCGCCGGCGCGGTGCCCGGCGTGCCCCGGCACGACCACACGCACGAAGTCCGTGGCGCCTTTCGGCCCCTGCACACGTTCGACGTCGAGCGTGACGCCGTCCACGCCGTCGAGCAGGTGGCGGACCGTGTCGCCGGAGGCCCGCGGCGAATCGAGGGCCTCGAACACGGCCAGGGTGTGACTCAAACTCATCAGGCGCCTCCACGCGCACGCGGCCGGGTGACCGCGTCGCCGAACGACCACAGGGCGTCGCCGGCGATGAAGCCCGCGGCGACGACCTCCAGGGCCCCGGCCGGCCGCGCGAGCACGCGCGCCCACACGAGGCGCACGGCGATGCCGGCCAGCACACCCCAGCCCGCAAGCGGGTTGGCGATGAGCAGACCGGTCGAAAGCAGTACGCCCAGCTGTCGCCGGGAACCACCGGAGAGTTGGAGGAGCCCGCCCGGTACTGCCCAGAGTAGCAGTGAACCGGCCACGCCGGGGGCCACGCCAGCGCCGATGGTCGCGACGTAGACCTTCGCCACGGGCGGCACGAGGCCGGCGGCGAAGTAGCCGCGCCACGTCAGCAGCACCACGACGAGCGCGGTGGCGAAGGCGACCGACGCGGCCAGGAACTGCTGGCGGCGGCCGTCGAGCTCGAACGCGGCGTCGGCGCCGCGCCCGCGCAGCACGAAGCCGGCCTTGAGGTCGTAACCCATGTCGGCGAACGCCGGGCCTGTCGCCACCGAGAAGCCGGTGAGCAGCGCGAGTGCCGTGGGCGGGAAGCCGAGCGACATGCCGACGAGCAGCGTGATGAGGGCCACGGCGAAGGCCGGGAACCAGCCGGAGTGCATCGCGGCGAGGCCCACGAGCAGCTCGTGCACGTAGGCGGCGAGCGCCGCGTAGAGGACGAAGAGCACGAGCGGCCCCGGCGCCATCGACGCCTGCAGCCCGCCGGCGAGCGCGATGCCGGCGGCGATGGCGAGATACCCCGCCGCGCCCGCGCGAAGCGTGGCGCCCACGCGGGCATCGGCCGCGCGGCGTGTGTCGTCGGGGCGGGCCGTGCCGTCCGGCGTCTGCCGCAGTTGTGCCACCACCTGCCCGAGCGCCACGAGTCCCGCGCCGATCATCATGCCGTGCGGCACGTAGTGCGCCTGCAGCGACACGCCGGCCACGGCCACGCTGTAGCCGCTCGCGAGCAGGCCCACGCCGAACATCGTGAGCGCCCAGGCGTTGCCGATGAACGCCGTGCCGAAGGCCGACATCGGCAGCGACAGCCACGCGCCGAGCGCCCCGGCCGCGAGGCTGCCCACGAGCACGATCGCCTGACGTCCGCCGGCATCACCGGCGCGAATCGCTTCGGCGGCGGCGAGCCCCGGTGGCCAGGCGCCTTCGGCCGGGAAGATGCGGCTGCCGAACAGGCGATAGAGGATCCAGGCGTCGAGGAACATCGCCGCGGCGACGCCGGCCAGGAGCGGCAGCACGAGATCCTCGCGGCCGAGCAGATAGGGCACGCCGATCGGCAGGAGCAGCGAGTTCGCGGCGCCGAAGGTGGCGGCCGACATCGCGCTCTGCGCCAGGTTCTGCGCGTGCATCGAGCGGAACACGCGCAGGCCGGCCACGGGCAGCCGTCCGAGCAGCATCGCCAGCAGTGCGCCGATGAGCGCGGTGTTCGGCGTGACGCCAAGCGACGTCAGCAGCTGCACGCCGATGACGGCGCCGGCGGCGCTGATGGCGACCAGCGGCAGGAACAACGCCGGAGCGAAGGTGCGCGGGTGCGTCACGGAAGCCGGCCCAAGTGTAGCGGAGCCGCGCCCCACGGACCGTCCGCGGCCGGCACGTCGCGCTGGTAGACTCGCCCGCATGCGCCCGACCACTGTTCTCGCCATCGCCGTGCTGGCCGCCGTCTGTGGAGGCGCGCGCGAGAGCACGGCACAGCCCGTAAGCGACATCCGTTACACCGCGCACTACGCGCGCGCCGGTGACACGACGATCGCCATCGAGATGACGTGGACGCCGCCGCTCACGGCCGCGCGGGCCCTCGTGATGCCGCGCGCCATCCCGATGGGTTACGGCGAGCAGCGCTACGACGCCATCCTGCGCGAGGTGACCGCCCACGACGCCGCCGGCACGGGCCGCGCGGCGACCCGCGAGGAAGGCCCGCGCTGGCGGCTCGAAGCCGGCACGGCCCGCGTGACCTACCGTGTGGATCTCGCCGCCCTCGAACGCACCGTGAAGGCGGCATCCGATCAGTCGCGCGTGCGCGACGGGTATCTGGGTGCGCTCGGCTATTCCCTCTTTGCGTTCCTGGATGGTGCCGAAGCGCGGCCGGCACGTCTGCGCGTGGAGGCGCCGTCCACATGGCCGGTCTTCGTCACGCTGGCGCCGCGGTTCCCGTTCGCGCCCGGCGCCGTCGAAGCGTCGGCGGCTGACTACTATGCGCTGGCCGACGCGCAGATCATCATGGGCCCGAAGGCGGAGGTGCGGCGGCTTACGACCACACCCGTGCCCGTGTATCTCGCCAGCTACGCCGAAGGCCCGGTGGACCTCGACCGCGTGGGCCGGCTCGCGCGCACCGCGTTCGAGCGCGTGGCCGCGTGGTTCGGCAGCACGCCGTTCGAACACTACACACTGCACCAGGAACTGCTGACGCCACTCTCGCCCGAGCACGAGTACGGCATGAGCATGGAACACCTGGGCTCGAGCACGTACTACCTGGCCGCGTCGGCCGGCATCACCGCCGCGTCCACCGCCGCCGACGACGCCCGCGTGCTCTACAACTACGCACATCACATCGCACACGCGTGGGTGCCGAAGCGCGCCTACGGCCAGGGCTACTTCCCGTTCCAGTGGGAACTGGCACCGGTCATCGACTCGATCTGGTTCGCCGAGGGCTTCGGCCAGTACGCCGCGATTCTGGCTGTGGCGGCGGGCACGCCGGACCCGGCCGCGTTCCGCGCCGACATGCTGGAGCGACGCTTCCGCACGAACGTGACGAGCGCGCCTGATTTCCTGAAGCGCCTCCCGCTCGTGGAGCTGAGCCGCATCGCCTCGACGCGCTACGCGGAAGACTTCCGCACCGGCCGCCTGGTGTTCTCACGGGGCGGACTGATGGCGGCGGCGATCGACGACCGGATCCAGCGCGAGACCAGCGGCGCGAAGAGCCTGCGCGACGCGCTGCGCTTCCTCGTGGCCTGGACCGCCAGGGAGCAGCGCGCGTTCACGATCGAGGAGCTGCCGGCGCTGATGCAGACGGCGACCGGCGTGGACACACGCGCGGCCATCGAGGAGTGGCTGAAGCCGCTACCGTAGCGACGCCCCGGTGTAAAGGATGTCGCCGGACTCTCGTTGACGATCATCCCGTCCGTTCACGTGCTCAGGGCCGCTCCGCAGTCGCGTAACTCACGATGTCGGCCAACATGCGTGCCGCCTCAAGCCGCTCGCCCGTCGCCACGGAGACCAAGTCGTTACCCTCGACACGGTACCACGCGCCTGTGTCTATCGCACCGCCGGCGCCCTGAGAACGGCCGCCGCTCGGCGCGGCAAACACGAGGTATTCGACACCGATCGCCAGAAACGACGCTGAATGGTGTCTGGCTCTGATTCTCTGGCGACCGAAACGCACTTCGCCGCCCACCGTCATCAGAGCTACCCCCGGGTCGCCTGGGCGCAGCTCTGGGATCGCCCTGTAAAGATGGCTGATCGTGCAGTACGCGGTCGTTCGCACCCAATCGCCACCTTGTGTTGCCGCTCCTGCGAGTCTCTCAACGCGCACCAGGGCGATGAATGGCGACCCCTCGACTCGGCGCTGGAGCTCCGGCTTTCCGTGGCCCGGGTACCCCGGTGGTGGCGGCGGCGGCGGGGTCCCATACGGCTGCTCGTCGATGACTTCGACCACATCGTCATTCGAACGGAGCAGCGTCTCGAGCCGACGCCCGCGCTCACGTGCAACCCGACGAACCGACTCCACTTGCCGGATCAGGTTGCCCCGAGCGTCGCGCTCCGCGCGCGGGTCGGCGCCTTCTGATCCGGCGCGCACGGCACCGGCGACCAGCATTGAGAGCACGGCAGCGATTGCTCGACGGTGAGACATCGATTCTGAAATCGGGAATGCAGCTTGCGCCTGCCTAACGATCGCGCCTCAGCCGCGAAGGCGCGCTTTGGCGGACGCCTTGCGCGCCCGCGTCGCACGCGCCTTCGTCGGCTGCAAGCGCTTGTTAGGCGCCGAGGGCAAACGGTCGTGGGCTTCGGGCTCGATGTCGGGCACCTGCGCCAGCGCGGCCAAGAACTTGCCACGCGAGCCACGAGCCGCGCGTGCCTCGAGATACTCCTCGGTCAACAAGGCGGACATCTTCTCGGCGAGTGCCGACGCGACGAGTTGGTTGATCGACACACCCTCCCGCCGCGCGAGGTCGCGGGCTCGCTCGTGGAGAGAGTTGGGAAGCCGCAGGCTGAGTGCGCTCATGAGACCACCTGGAGATGACGAAGGAATGCCCCGGGTGTGACCACTCGGACGCCGAACCGTTCGGCACCCCGGAAATCACGGGCATTAAACGTGACGATCATCGTGCATGCAGCGTGCACCGCGACCTCAAGGACGAGATCGTCGCTGGGGTCGGGCAGCACAGGGCGCCACAAGAAGTAGATGCGCTGCCGCTCGGCCGTGCTGCACACATAGTCGAGCACGTCATCGACGAGCGGACGCGCCAAACGGACGCCAGCGTCGGGACGCAGCACCGCCGACTCATACTCGAAGGCCAAGGCGACCGAGACCGCGTGCACAAACCGGCCCGTGCCAATCAGGGACAGCACCCGATTCGAGGCTCCGCGCCTCGACCGCAGGGCCGTCACGATCACATTCGTGTCGAGAACGACCCGAGGCGGCGGTGCCATGCTGGTATCGTATGCGATACCGGACAGCCGAGCAACCCTGGCAGTGTTCGAGCGCGCCTAACGCCCCGGCTTCAGCCGCGGCGGCCCTCATGATGCGCCTGGGCCGTCGTCGACTGCAATGATGGTATGGACTCCTCCCGGTTTCTTCGCGGCATGATGGCCGTGATCGTGGGTCGCAACCACACCAAGAGGAGGCCGACATGGATGCTACGACGGT